>JBMHDP010000422.1:0-6273 GCA_049889335.1 Planctomycetota bacterium | reverse complement strand
CTCCCGGTCGCCGCGCTGCCCCAGCGCGACGACCGCAGCCAGCCGACCGGTGCCCGCCCGGTCGTAGCTCGGCTCCTCGGGCGCGTCGATCAACGCCTGCACGTCGTCACTCCGCAGGTTGTCGGCGTGATCCGCGGCGAGCAGCAGCAGCTGGTCGACCGCGACCTCGCGCTCCGCGATCTCGAGCAGCTCGCCGATCTCCTCGTCGACGCCGTGCAGCCGCCACAGCTGCGTCAGCCCGTCCCGGGCGCGCGCGTGACGGTGCTCGTCGAGGTCGCGACGCGCCGTCGCGAGCCGCTGCGTGCGGTCTGCGTCCGCGGCCTGCTGCTGCACGAACACGAGGCCCGACAACAGCAGCGCGATCAGCGAGATCGCCGCGAGGGCGCTGCTCACCTTGGGGTAGCGGGCGACCTGCCGCCAGAGCCGCTCCGCCGGCGTGACGCGCCGTGAGGTGACCGGCTGGCCCGCGAGGTAACGGTCCAGGTCCGCAGCCAGCTCGCCCGCGCTCTGGAACCGCTTGCGCGGGTCCTTGGCGAGCGCCCGCAGGACCACCGTCTCGAGGTCGTAGTGCCTGCCGCGCAGGCGGAGCGGCTCGGGCTCCCGGACCAGCACCGAGCGCACCAACGCTGTCGGACTCTGCTCACCGAAGACCTCCTTGCCGGAGAGCAGCTCGTAGAGCGTGGCGCCGAGGCCGTAGATGTCGGCCCGCGGGTCCAGGGACGCAGCCGACGCGTCGAGCCGCTCCGGCGCCATGTAGCGCAGCGTCCCCGCGACCTTGCCCTCCTGGGTGAGCGTCGGGTCCGAGTCCGCGCGCGCGAGGCCGAAGTCCACGAACACCGGCTCGTCGCCGTCCATCAAGATGTTGGCGGGCTTCACGTCGCGGTGCACGACCCCGTGCAGGTGCGCGGCGTCGAGCGCCGAGGCCAGCGATCTCCCCACCCGGGCGACCTGTTCGGGCTGCCAGGGCCCGCGGGCGTCGGCCAGCGTCGGCCCGGCCAGGAACTTCATCGCGATGAACGGCACCTCGCCGACCTCGCCGACGGCGTAGACCGGCACGATGTTGGGGTGCTCGAGCAGCGCGGTCAGCTCAGCCTCACGGCGCATCCGCACGCGGGCCGAAGGCATCACCTGGGGCCCGGTGTCCATGACCTTGAGCGCGACCTCGCGGCCCAGCGACCGCTGCAGCGCGAGGTAGACCGTGCCCATCCCGCCGCGGCCGACCTCCTCGACGATGTCGAAGTCCCCGAAGGAGACCTTGCGCTCCCGGGGCGCCTCTTCCGCCGCGTCGACGAGCATGTCGGGGGCATCGCCGAGCACCTCCAATACCTTCGCGGCCAGCTCGACGTCACCGTCGCAGGCGGTCTTCACGTCGATCGCCTCGCCGCTCTCGCGGGCGGTGAAGTAGCGCTCCAGCGCCGACTCGACGGCCTGCCAGTCGCTGCCGGCCCGCTCGCTAGGCACGCTCGTCGGCCTTGGCCATGGCGACCAGCAGCGCGGCGCGGGCGCGGGCCAGCAGCACGCGGCAGGCGCCCTCGCTCCGGTCGAGCTTCGTCGCGGCCTCTGCGTGGGTGCCTCCGCGCAGCGCGACGATCTGCAGCACCCGGCGCTGGTCGGCGGGGAGGCTGCGCATGGCGGTGGCGATGCGCAGCAGCGCCTCGCGGCCGACGGCGGCCTCGCTGGGCGAGTGCGCAGGGGCGGCCAGGTCCTGGAGGCCCACCTCGCCCTCGTCCTGCTCGCGCCGGATCGAGCGCTTGGCCGCCATCAGGCGACGCTGCCGGTCGATGGCGTTGCGCTCCATGATGCGCAGCGTCCAGCCGACGAACTCGTCTTCGCTCTTCCCCCGAAATGTCGGGATCGAGGCGATCGCCTCGACCAGGGCCGACTGGACCAGGTCGGACTCACGGCAGCGCTGCCGGAGCCCGGCGCCCATCAGGCGCGGCGCCATCCGCCGCAGGACCGGCGTCGCCGTCGCCATGAGCTTGGACAATTCCAGGGCAGGCGGCGCCTCCTCGGGACGGGCCTCGGCGCTCATTGCACCATCAACAGGGGCCGATACGCGCTCTGGATCGTGTACCAGGGACCGTAGACCGGCTCGTTGTTCGCGACGCCGACCTGGTAGCGGTACTTGCGGAAGGAGCTGAGGCCCGTGCTCGCCGTGGCCGGGACCTGGATCCGCATCTTGCCGAAGCCGGCCCACGCCATGTCGCATGCGCACGCGCTGCCATCGCTGTTGTTGACGAGCCGGATCTGCATGCCGCGCTCCCAGCCTTCGACCGGGTGTACGAACTCGGCGCCCTTGGGCACGAAGTGGATCGGACGCACCGGCTGCCGCAGGTTGCCCGTGCGCGGGTTGACCGGGTTGAAGAACATCAGCGGCTGGCCGGCCGAGCCGGGGCCTCCGAACGTGATCAGCGCCTGCGGGCTGATGTCGAACGACGGCATGAAGCCGGGGAAGCCGTCCAGGCCTTGCTCGGCCACCGGGAACTCGCCCCCGCCGGTCACGAGCGGTCCGCGCAGGCCGATCAACGTGATCGCGATCTTGATGCCGAACTGGGTGAGCAGCCAGTAGTCCTCACTCTCGAAGAACTGCTGCGCCGTCATGCCCGCGTACGCCTGCATGTGCTGCGCTCGGTTCCAGATGGCCTCCTGCGCGATCTCGGACAGCCCGAACAGCCCCAAGTCGTCCCGCTCCCAGAGCGCCCCCGGGTTCCATCCGTAGAGCTGATACGGCATCCCGTCGAACTGATGGTCCATCCAGTTGAGGACCTCGTTCGGCGTCTGCTGTCCGGTCTGCGGGTCGGTGAGGCACGCCTCGAAGAAGTCGGTCAGCGACGCAGGCTCGGCGGGCAGCAGGAAGCCGGTGTTCGTCCCGCAGCCGTTGTGGTCGTCGATGCTCTCGAAGCCGAGCGACCAAGGTGTCCCGGGCGCCGCATACTCGTCGTAGGCGAACGCATAGGGCGCGCACCAGCTGCCCTGAAACGCGGGCGCGCACTGCGTGACGGCCAGGAAGTATGGGTTGCGCGGCGTGAGGTCCTGCGTCAACGGAACGATCCCGTCCGACAGGGACAGGCTCAGCCCTCCCGCACCCTGCGCGTGGAGCGCCCCGGCCGCGCCGAGCGTCAGGAGCAGGGCGGTCGCCCGAACGTGAAGAGAAGAGGCGGTCCGAACGGACGGTGAGGCTACCTTCATGCGAGTCTTCATGGCTGACGAGGGCGGCGTCCGCCACTCCGGAGCGTTACGCGGGATTTTGGGAAAACCCCAAGGGCTCGATTGCTCAGGAAAGTAACGCCGGAAAGCCCGACCGTACCTGGGCAGTTGTCCGTAGGGCCGGCTCGCCGGACCCCGCCAGGCATCCAGACCGCGGCGTCCTCCTAAGCTTGTTTTTTGCAGAGCCTTGGACATCTCCGAGGGCGACCGCTCGTAGACCGCACGCCCCCGGACTCACCCCGCGGCCCCCTGCGGACCGACGAGCGCCGCGTGCGCGAGGCGCTTCGCGGCGCCGAGGTCGAGCTTGCCGGTGCCGAGCACCGGCAGCTCGTCGACGTGCACGCACTCGCTCGCGCGCGGCACGAACAGCGCGGGCAGGCCGCGCGCCGGCAGCGCGTCCAGCGCCTGCTGGAGCACGTCCGGCGTCGCGGTCGTGACCACGGCGAGGCGCTCGCCCTTGCGGGCGTCGGGCACGCCGCAGACGAAGAAGGCGCGCTCGCGCTCGCCGCTGGCAGCCTGCAGCTGCTCTTCGACGACGCCGTGCGGGACCATCTCCCCGCCGATCTTGCTGAAGCGCGACAGCCGGTCGGTCAGGAACAGGAACCCCTCCCCGTCCAGCCGACCGATGTCGCCGGTAACGTAGAACCCGTCGCGGATCACCTCGGCCGTGAGGTCGTCGCGGCCCAGGTAGCCCTTCATGACGTTCGCGCCGCGGACGAGCACCATGCCGGGCTGCCCGATCGGCACGGGCTCGAACGTCTCCGGGTCGACGATCCGAACCGTCACGCCGGGCAGCGGTCGCCCCACGGAGCCCCGCTTGGCGCCGACCTGGAAGCAGCCGCCCGCGCGGAAGTCCGGCGAGCTCACCGTCACGGCCGGCGCGCACTCCGTCGCGCCGTAGCCCTCGATCGGACGCAGCCCGAACCGCTCCTCGAAGCGGCCGGCGAGCTCGCCGCTGAGCTTCTCGGCGCCGGTCAGCACGCAGCGCAGCGAGCCGAACTGCCCCGGCTCGACCCGACGCGCGTAGAGCTGCAGGAACGTCGGGGTCGCGATCAGCAGGGTCGCGCCGTGGTCGGCAACGAGGTCCCCGACGGCCTCGGCGTCGAGCGGGTTGGGGTGGAAGACGACGCCCATGCCGCGCCCCACCGCGAACCACAGCGCCATGTTGCCGAACGAGTGGAACATCGGCAGCACGCCGACCAGCTTGTCGGTGTGGTCACACGGCAGGACCTGCCCGACCGCGTGACAGTTCGCCTGTACGTTGGCGTGCGTCAGCTCGACGCCCTTCGGCTCGCCGGTGCTGCCGCTGCTGAACAGGATCGTGGCGACGTCGTCGCGCCGCACCCGACGGCGCGCGCCGCAGCTGCGCTCCAGCGACCCGATCGGCAGCAGCAGGCCCCGGACCAGCGCGCCGAGCCGTTCGAAGGCGCCAACGCCCTGGAGCATGTCCTCGAGGAACACGAGCTCCGCGCCTCCGAGCGCAGCGCGGACGTCGTCGTCGACGCGCTCCAGGAACAGCCGCGAGGTCACCACCTTGCGCAACCCCGCCTGCCGCACGGCCGACTCCAGCGCCGCGCGCCCCACGGTGAAGTTCAGCGCGACCGCGGTCTTGCCCGACAGGCTGGCGGCGAACGACGCCAGCGCGCCGCCGATCGAAGGCGGCAGGGCGACCCCGACGCGCTCCTCGTCGCCCCATGCGGCGCGCAGGCGTCGCGCGAGCACCACGGTGGCAGCCAGCGCCGCGCCGCGCGACAGCCGCTTGCCCTGGGTGTCCTCGAGGCACGCGCGCCACGGCGCGCGCCGCGCGCGCCGAACGAACGCCGCGTGCAGCGGACGGAGCTCGACGGCCCGATCGCTCGCCGCGACCTGCCCCAGCTCTTCGACCGCGGCGCGCACCTCCTCCGGCGCGACGTCGGCGGGCAGCGGAGCGCCGAACGAGACGCTGACCCGGCACGGCAGCTGCGTCGGCAGCAGCCTCATGCGACCGCGCGCGGGCGACCCGAGGGTGCCGTAGAGCCCGCCGAGGTGGACCGGCACGACCGCGGCGTCGCGGCCCTTCACCAGCCGCTGCAGCCCCCGGCGGAACGGCAAGGTGCTGCCGGTGCGGCTGATCTCGCCCTCGGCGAACATGCAGACGACCTCGCCCTCGTCGAGCGCGGCGCCCGCGTCGCGGAGCGCCCGCAGCACGACGCGCGGCCCGCCGGTCGCCCGGATCGGGATCGCGCCCAGCGGCCGCAGCAGCGGCTTGAGCCACCACATCTCGTAGTAGGTCTCGTCGATCACGAAGCGCACCGGCCGGTCACAGACCGCCAGCAGCAGCAGGCCGTCGAGGAACGAGACGTGGTTGGGGACCAGCAGCGCGCCGCCGCTCGCGGGCACCTGCTCGCGCCCCAGCACGCGCACCCGGTAGAGCGCCGCCGCGATCAGCATCGCGAACACGCGCAGCAGCGGGCCCGGCAGCAGCCGGACGGACCAGACCGTCACCGCCGCCGTCAGCGCGGCGGCGAGCAGCAGGATCGTCGCGCTGTCGAAGCCGACCTGGGCGAGCGCCAGGCAGCCGAGGTTGCCGAGCATCATCCCGGCGAAGGACAGCATGTTGACCAGCGCGATGATGGCGCCGCGGCGCGCCGCGGGCGCGCGCGACTGCACCAGGGCGTTGAGCGGCACGACGGCGAACCCGCTGGCGACGCCCAAGAGGGTCATCAGCGCGAAGGTCCCGGCGCGGCCGGGCACGAGCAGCCCCATCGCGGCCGTGCCGACCGACAGCCCGACCGCGCCGAGCGGGATCAGCCCGACCTCGAGCCGACCGCGCGACAGCCGGCCCACCAGCAGCGAGCCGACGCCGACGCCGATCGCGAACAGCGCGTAGGGCACCGCCGCGAGGTCGTCCGGGAAACCCAGCACCTGCTTGCCGTAGACCAGCACGTCCTGGCCCAGCAGGCTCGCGATGCTCCAGAACGCAACCGTTCCGATCGAGGCGCGCCACAGCGCGCGGTCGCGGCGCACCGCCTGCCACGCGCCGCGCAGCGCGGCGCCGGCGGGCTCAGGCGCGCCGCTGGCGGGCAG
>JBMHDP010000421.1:0-3364 GCA_049889335.1 Planctomycetota bacterium | reverse complement strand
GGCCGCGGCGCGCGGGGGGCTCGAAGCGCGCCGTCACGCCGCCGAGGCGGCACTCGTCGCCGGGCGCCAGCTCGACCCGCGAGACCCGCTCGCCGCCCTGCGAGAGGCCGTGCGTGGACTGCAGGTCGTTGATGCAGACCTTGCCGTCGGTGTAGATCGCGACGCAGTGCTCGCGGGAGACGCTCGCGTCCGCGACCCGGATGCCGCACGTCGCGCTCCGGCCGATCGTGACCAGCTCGTCGGGCGCCAGCTCGTGGCGCTGGCGGCCCCCCTGGGCTCGGATCGTCAGGACGGCGGGCTGCATCGGGGAGGAGGCTATCCGCCCTGAGCGCTGCGTCCAAAGGCACGCATCTCGGCGGGCGCCTGCTATCTTCGACGGCCCAACCGCCTCACCGTCTATGCACACAACCGCAGCACGTCTCTTCGTCCTCGCGCTGGCAGCGCCGTCCCTCGCGCTCTCGCTGGCCGCGCAGCAAGCAGCCGCCGACAAGGCCGGCCCCGTCTTCGAGGACGGTCAGGCTCAGGTCGTCGACGCGTTCCGCAGCCCGCGCGACTGGGTCCGCCACTGGCTGTGGGTCGAGACCGAGTTCGACACGGACGGCGACGGCAAGAAGGACCGCGTGCACGTCGACGTCACGCGGCCGAAGCAGACCGACACCGAGGGGCTCAAGGTGCCGGTCGTCTACGAGACCAGCCCCTACTTCGCGGGCATCGGCTCGAGCGGCCAGGAGTTCTTCTGGAACGTCAAGCACGAGCTCGGCGAGGAGCCGCCGGCGCGCGCCGAGATGCCGTCGATCAAGTTCCGCTCCAAGCCCGGCATGATCGCCAACGGCGAGGTGCAGACCTGGGTGCCCCGCGGGTTCGCCGTCGTGCACTCGTCGTCGCCGGGCACCGGCTGGTCCCAGGGGTGCCCGACCATCGGCGGCGACAACGAGTCGTTCGCGCCCAAGGCCGTCATCGACTGGCTGTGCGGGCGCGCCAAGGGCTTCACCTCGGTCGACGGCGACGAGCAGGTCGACGCCTACTGGTGCACCGGCAAGGTCGGCATGATCGGCACCTCCTACAACGGCACCCTGCCGCTCGCCGCGGCGACGACCGGGGTCGAGGGCCTCGAGGCGATCGTGCCGATCGCGCCCAACACCTCCTACTACCACTACTACCGCAGCAACGGCCTGGTCCGGTCCCCCGGCGGCTACCTGGGTGAGGACGCCGACGTGCTGTTCGACTTCATCCACAGCGGCCACCCCGACAAGCGCGACTACTGCAACCAGAAGGTGCGGGACGAGCTGCTGCTGGCGAACATCGACCGGGTCACCGGCGACTACAGCGACTTCTGGGCCGGCCGCGACTACCTGAACGACCTCGGCCCGATGAAGGCCGCGTGCCTGATGGCGCACGCCTTCAACGACTGGAACGTGATGCCGGAGCACAGCGTGCGCATCTACGCGGCGCTCAAGCAGAAGGGCCTGCCGTGCATGGCCTACTTCCACCAGAACGGCCACGGCGGCCAGCCGCCGCGGGCGCTGGTGAACAAGTGGTTCAGCAAGTTCCTCTACGGCGTCGACAACGACGTGCTCGACGGGCCGCGCGCCTGGATCGTGCGCGAGCAGGACCGCCGCAACAACCCGACCAGCTACGAGGACTACCCCAACCCGGCCGCGGCGCCGGTCGCGCTCCGCCCGTCCGGCGACGGCGGCAAGGTCGGGGAGCTCGGGCTCGGCGGGCCCGCCGCCGGTGAGCAGACGCTGGTCGACGACGTCGCCAAGGCGGCGAAGGACCTCGCGCTCGCCGAGGCGTCGGCGCACCGCCTGCTGTTCGCGACCGCCGAGCTGAAGGAGGCGCTGCACGTCTCGGGCACGGCGCGCCTCAAGATCCGGGTCGCCTCGTCGAAGCCCGCGTGCAACCTCTCGATCATGCTCGTCTCGCTCCCCTGGGAGCGCTCGCGCCGGATCACCGACAACGTCATCACGCGCGGCTGGGCGGACCCGCAGAACCACAAGTCCCTGCGCGAGAGCGAGCCGCTCAAGCCGGGCGCCTGGTACGACCTGGAGTTCGACCTGCAGCCTGACGACCAGCTGATCCGCGCGGGACAGAAGATCGGGCTGATGATCTTCTCCAGCGATCCGGAGCACACGCTGCACCCGAAGGCCGGCACCGAGCTCACGGTCGACCTGTCGGCGACGCAGCTGACGCTGCCGGTGGTGGGCGGAGACGCCGCCTTCCGCGCGGCGACCGGCGCGAAGTAGCGCCGCCCGGCGCAGCCGTCGGCGACCGCCGACGGCTACATGTTGCGCCGGTACTGCCCGCCGACCGCGTAGAGCGCTTGCGACATCTGGCCGAGGCTGCAGGTCTTGGCCGCGTCCATCAGGCTCGCGAAGACGTTTTCGCCGGCGAGCGCCGTCTGCTGCAGCGCGGCCAGCGCGCCCGCGGACTCGAGGCCGCTCGCGGCCTGGTGCCCCTTGAGGTCGTCGATCTGCGCCCACTTCTCGGCGTCCGTGGACCGCATCACCTCGCGGACCACCTGGATCGGAGAGCCGTCCTTCCCGAGGAAGGTGTTCACGCCGATGATCGGCATCTCGCCCGACGCCTTCTTGCCCTCGTAGAGCATCGACTCGTCCTGGATCTTGGAGCGCTGGTACATCGTCTCCATCGCGCCGAGCACGCCGCCGCGCTCGCTGATCCGCTCGAACTCCTGGTAGACCGCCTCTTCGACGAGGTCGGTCAGCTCCTCGATCACGAACGAGCCCTGCAGCGGGTTCTCGTTGCGGGCGAGGCCCAGCTCGTTGTTGATGATCAGCTGGATGGCCATCGCGCGGCGCACGGACTCCTCGGTCGGGGTCGTGATCGCCTCGTCGTAGGCGTTGGTGTGCAGCGAATTGCAGTTGTCGTAGATCGCGTAGAGCGCCTGCAGCGTGGTCCGGATGTCGTTGAAGTCGATCTCCTGCGCGTGCAGCGAGCGACCCGACGTCTGGATGTGGTACTTCAGCATCTGGCTGCGCGCGTTGCCGCCGTACTTGTGCTTGATCGCCTTGGCCCAGATGCGCCGGGCGACCCGGCCGATGACCGCGTACTCGGGGTCGACGCCGTTGCTGAAGAAGAAGCTGAGGTTGGGCGCGAAGTCGTCGATTTTCAGGCCGCGCGAGAGGTAGTACTCGACGTAGGTGAAGCCGTTGCTGAGCGTGAACGCCAGCTGGGTGATCGGGTTCGCGCCGGCCTCGGCGATGTGGTAGCCGCTGATCGACACCGAGTAGAAGTTGCGCACGCCGTTCTCGGTGAAGAACTGCTGCACGTCGCCCATCATCCGCAGGGCGAACTCGGTCGAGAAGATGCAGGTGTTCTGCGCCTGGTCCTCCTTGAGGATGTC
>JBMHDP010000420.1:0-2842 GCA_049889335.1 Planctomycetota bacterium | reverse complement strand
CGGGCTCAGCCGCGAGCGGCACGGAGCCGTAGGAGTAGGGGTCGTAGCTCGTCATGGTCCCCCGGTGAACTTGCGGCGCTGGTAGCTGGACGGGATGTCGAGCTCCTTGCGGTACTTGGCGACGGTCCGGCGCGCCACCTGCACGCCGCGGCCGCGGAGCGCTTCGACCAGGTCGTCGTCCGAAAGCGGCCGCAGCTTGTCCTCCTGCTCGACCAGCTCGCGGAGCTGCTCGGCGACGCCCATGCGGCCCTGCCCTGCGGCGGGCGCGGCGTCGATGCGGCCGCCGTCGAAGAACTCACGCAGCGCGAACACGCCCCGGTCGGTCTGCACGTGCTTGCCCGCGATGGTCCTGCTGACGGTCGACGTGTGCAGCTCCAGCTGGTCGGCGACCTCGCTCATGCGCAGCGGGCGGATGGCCGCGCGCCCGCGCTCCAAGAACGCGCGCTGCTGGCGCAGGGTCGCGCCGACGACGCGCGCGAGCGTCGCCTTGCGCTGCTGGATCGCGTCGATCAGGTCCCGCGCCGACCGCAGCTTCGGCCGCAAATACTCGCGCACCTCGCGCTCGGTCCGGCGGTCCCCGGCCAGCGCGGCGTACTCGGAGTTGACGTGCAGGTCGGGCAGCGCCTCGTCGTCGAGGGCGACGCGCACCTCCCCGTCCTGGATCCACGCGAACGCGTCGGGCTGCACGGCGGGCTCCGCGCCCTGCACGAACTCGGCGCCCGGCCTCGGGTTGAGCTCCCGCACGCGCTCGATGAGCGCCTGCAGCTCGTCGAGGCTCAACGCCAGCGCCCGCGCGACGGCGGGCAGCTTGTTGCGCGACAGCTCGGCGAGGTGCTCCCGCAGCATCGCCTCGATGAGCGGCAGGTCCGGGTCCCCGTCGGCCTGCGCGAGCATCGCCGCGACCGCGTCGCGAGCGCCGAGGCCGCGAGGCTCGAGCGCCATCAGCGCCGCGCGCGCGTCCGCGACGAGCGGCGCCTCCAGCTGCAGCTCCTCGGCGAGCTCGTCGTCACCCTGCGGCAGCAGGCCGCGGTCGTCGAGCCGCTCGGCCAGCAGCAGCACCACCTCCACCAGCAGCGACGGCGCGCCGCGGAACGCGAGCTGCTCGCGCACGCGCTCGACGACGCTGACCGAGGAGTCCGGCACGCTGTTGAGGAAGCCGAGCTTCTTGTCGTCGGCGTCCCCGGATGCCCGACGCAGCTCCTCGAAGCTCGGCTCGTCGGACTCCGACGCGCTCCGCTCGTCTCGGTCGGGCGCCTCGACGTCTCGCTGCTCGACCTCCAGGGTCTCGTTCTGCTGCAGCTCGGCGTCCACGAAGGCCACGAGGTCCGCCGTGGCCAGCTGGAGGACCTCGATGGACTGCAGCATCTGGGGCAGCAGCGCCATGCGCTGCTCCTGCCGTTGTCCGAGGTTGAGGTCGAGGCTCATGGATCCGCTCCACGACAGCTTTCGACCAGCACCGGTCAGATCTTGAGCAGGCGCCGCCGACCGTCCAGAAATGCAGCAGCGAGAAGGACCTCCGATGCCATCGGGCCGTCAGCCGCGCGCCGAGCCGCCGCCAGTCCTCAGCCGCGCAGGTCGGAGCGGCGCGGCCACAGCGCCGCGCAGGCCCCGACCGCGGCCCACGGCAGCGCCTGCGTGACCACGCGCGGCGCGGCCACGTGGAGCTGCCAGCTGTTCGTCCCGATGAACACCATCAGGTAGCCCGACATGGCGCCCGCCCAGGCGAGGAACAGCAGGCCGGCCGGACCGGCGAGCGCCGCGCGGAGGCCGCGCGACGCCGCGGAGACGGCGAACGCCAGCGGGAACAGCAGCAGCAGCAGGCCGTGCTGCGACGGGTCGAGCGACATCTCGCCGAAGAACGCGAGCACCTCGGCGCCGTTCTCGCGCGCGCCGTCGAGGAAGCGACCCAGCACACCGCGCGCCGGACCGACGTCGCCCTCGAGGTAGCTGCCGAGGTCGAAGTAGGCGTTGAATCCCCGCCGCGCGAGCACCGCGGCCAGCGGCAGCGACAGCCAGAGCAGCCACGTGGGGCGCGGGCGGACGCGCGCCGCGTCGCCGTCAGGCCTCGACGGGCGCCCGAGCGCGCGGCTCAGCGCGGCCGCCACGAGCAGGCAGGGCACCAGCAGCTCGCCCTCGTTCTTAGCTGCGAGCATGCCGGCCATGGCGACGCAGGCCAGCCGCCACCACGCGCGCCCGCCCTCTTCCCGCCAGCGGAGCAGCGACTCCGCCGCCAGCGCCGCCGCGCACGCCAACATCAGGTCGGAGTACATCACGGCGACCAGCGCCCGCATCAGGGGCCCGACCAGGGCCGCCAGCACGAGCGCTCCCAGCCAGGGGTTGGTCCGGCGGCGGAGCGCCGACGCCAGGATCATCAGCATCGCGACGCCGAAGAGCTGGATCGGCAGCCGGTTGTCGAAGTGCACGATCTCCCCGCGGCAGCCGTACACGAGCGCCTGGATCAGCGGGTTCCACGACGGGTAGAAGCCGGTCAGCGCGAAGTGGTGCAGGCCCTCGCTGACCTCGCCGGCGGGCGCGGCGAACAGCACCTTGGCCTTGGCCGCCCAGATGTCGGCCTCGTCCGAACGCCGCACCGGATAGACGCGGCTCGCCAGGGCGTCGAACAAGAACACCTCGACCCCGAGGATCAGGCCCCAGTCGACCGGCGACGATCCTCGCGCCGACGAGCCCGCGGCCGGCGCGGCCGCGTCGCGCGATCCGAGCGGCGCTGCGGCCGGCGCCGGACGCAGCGTCCACGCTGCGGCTCCAGCAACCGCGAGCAACCACCACCAGACGGACCCCGGCCGACCGAGCCCCAGCCACGCGGCGGTGAGCGCCGCGACCG
>JBMHDP010000419.1:0-13375 GCA_049889335.1 Planctomycetota bacterium | reverse complement strand
CGAGCGGCGCCAGCGCGCGGCGCGCGGTCGGGAGCGCGAGCGCGGGCGGCGTGAACCACGCGCCCCGCCGCTTGCGGAGCGCTTTGGGCAGGGTGCGCTGGTGGAGGTCCGCGGCGCGCCACGCGCTGTCGCCGCGCAGCTCGCTCACATCGGCTCCGCCTGGAAGCCCGCGTCCCCGAGCTGCTCCAGCAGCAGCTGGACGTGGGCCTCGCCCTTGGTCTCCATGACGACGTGCAGCTCGGCCTCACGCGGCGCGAGGTGGTTGAACACGCGCTGGTGCTCGACGTCGACGACGTCGGCGCCCGCCGCGCCGATCAGCTGCGTGACCCGCGACAGCACGCCGGGCACGTCGTGGATGCGGACGCGGAGCTTGGCGATCTTGCCGTCGCGCTTGAGGCCGCGCAGCAGCACCGTCGAGAGCATGCGGCGGTCGATGTTGCCGCCGCAGACGACCACGCCGACGCGGCGACCCTCGAAGCGGTGGGGGTGCCGGAGCAGCGCCGCGTAGCCCGCAGCGCCCGCGCCCTCGGCGACCACCTTCTGCTGGCCGACGAGCTGCTGGACGGCCTCTTCGACGTCCTGTTCGCCGACGAGCAGGACCTCCTCGAGGCGGTCGCGGAGCAGCGCCACGGGCAGCGCGCCAGGGGTCTTCACAGCGATCCCGTCCGCGAGCGTGTGCGTGTCGAGCGGCGGGGCCGCTTCGCCGCGGAGCGCGGCGTACATCGACGGGCACTTCTCGGTCTGCACGCCGAAGACGCGGATCGCGGGCTTGGCGTGCTTGGCCCAGACCGCGATCCCCGCCGCGAGCCCGCCGCCGCCGATCGGGACGACCAGCGTGTCGAGGTCGGGGGCGTCCTCGAGCATCTCGACCGCGGTCGTGCCCTGGCCGGCGACGATCGCAGGGTCGTCGAAGGGGTGCACGAACACCATTCCCTCGGCGGCGGCGAGCGCGCGCGCGATGTCGTTGCACTCGGCGACGGACGCGCCTTCGAGGATGACGCGGGCGCCGTGCGCCTCGGTGCGCTCGACCTTGGAGAAGGGCGTCGTCACGGGCATGACGATCGTGGCCGCGACGCCGAGCCGGTGGGCGTGGTGGGCGACCCCCTGCGCGTGGTTGCCCGCCGACGCGGCGATCACGCCCCGCGCGTGCGCGCCGGCGGCGACGACCTGCTCCAGCTTGTTGCAGCTGCCCCGGTCCTTGAACGAGCCGGTGTACTGCAGGTTCTCCAGCTTGAGCCAGACCTCCGCGCCCAGCGCCTCCCCCAGCCGCGGCGCGGCGACGGTCGGCGTGCGGTGCACGTGCGGCCGGATCACTGCGTGGGCGGCTTCGATGTGCGCGGGCGTCACCGACATGGCACGGCGAGCCTATCCGCTCGCTAGAATCCCGCCATGCTGCAACTCGCCTGGGGCCTCGTGCTGCTCTGGAACGTCCTGACGCTGGCCGTCTACGGCTGGGACAAGTGGCGCAGCGCCGGCAAGGGTCGGCGGGTGTCCGAGCGCACGCTGCTCTGGATGCTGTTCGCGACCGGTTGGCTCGGCGCGTGGCTCGGCATGTCGTGGTTCCGACACAAGACCGCCAAGCAGCCGTTCCGGCGCTACGCGACGCTGTGGACGGTGCTCAACCCGTTCTGGCTCCTGGTCTGGTGGAGCTGGTCGCGCGGCGCCGCGTGAGGTCGCGGCGACGACCGCCGCGTCAGAGCAGCAGCTGGATCTTGGCGGCGGCGCGCGCTTCGAACAGCCGCTGCTCCTGCATCGCGCGCCGCATCACCTGACGGATCGACGGGATCGCGTCGTCGGTGAACAGGATGAAGATCTGCTGCGCGAACTCCAGGCGGCGCAGGAAGTGCCACCCGTACTGGGTCTCGACCACGTCGCTGGTCACCTGGCCGTCGCGCAGCGCCCACGCGACCCGGCAGAGCGCCGCCGGGAGGCGGTCGTCGAACCGGTGGATCCCCTCCAGCCTGCCGCCGTTCGCGCGCGTGCGGTTGTCGTCCGAGAACAGCCGCACCAGCTCGTTGAAGTTGCTGCCGTCGGGCCGCAGGCGGGCCTTGATCTCGGCGACGCGCGCGTTGGCGCGGGCGCGGCCCTCGTCGCGGAGCAGGAGGCCGGTGCCGCCGTCGCGGTGCTGCACCAGGATGTGCTGGACCGTGACCTGACCGCCGAAGTAGCGCGCGTTGTCGTTGAAGAAGTCGCGCAGCTGCTTGCGCGTGTAGTCGTCCTGCTCCAGCAGGTCGAGCATGCCCTGCAGCTCGGCGCTGAGCCCGCGCTTGAGCTGGAAGTCGGCGAGCAGTCGGTTGACGTGCCGCTGCGTCAGCTCGCTGGTGCGCCCCGTCTGCCGGCGGTGCTCGAGGACCTTGCCGAGGTAGTCCTCGAAGCTCGCCTTGAGCGACGCGCTCTGCGCCTTCTCGAGCTCGACGGGGTCGACGTAGACGTCGCCGAGGTCCTGGCGGAGCGCCTCGAGGTCGGCGTACTGACGGACCCAGGGCGCCATCAGGTCGGACTGCAGGTAGCGCTGGAAGCTCGGCTGCTCGCGGACCAGCGCCTCGAAGCCGGGGTAGTGGCGCGCGTCGATGTGTCGGACCAGCTCCCCCAGGGTGATCGTCTTGTTGCCGACGACGGCGATCGCCTTGTCCTTGTCGCGCGGGTAGCGGACGGCGACGAACGACGGCTCCGAGCGGTCGAGCGCGGCGGCGGGCTCCTGGGCGCGCAGCGGCAGCGCCGCCGCGAGGGTCAGCAGCAGGGACGGGATGGGGCGAGGGAGCACGGACATCGGAGGCCTTTAGTTTGGCGGATGCGGTCGGTCACGCCCCATCGAGTTCCGCAACAAATCGCTCCCGGTTTGGCGTCGTCCTGGATTGCGCCGGGACGGCGGGCAGAGTTCGATGCTGCGGTGACGTCCGACCCGCGCGCCCGGTTGCTCGACGCCATCGGGTCGCGCGCGCGCGCAGAGCTCGACGGCGGGCCGCTCCGCTACTTCTTCGCGCCCGGCCGTATCAACCTCGTCGGCGCCCACCTCGACTACAGCGGGGGGGACGTGATGCCCATGGCGATCGACCGCGGGATCTGCGTCGGCATGCGCCGCCGGGACGATGACCGGATCCGGCTGCTCAGCGTCGACCAGGAGCCGGCGGTCGACCTGCGCCTGAGCGAGGTCGGCGACCACGCCGAGCTGCGGTGGGGATGGGGCAACTACGTGCTCGGCGTCTGGCGGCGGGTCTGCGCGGGCCGCGACGCGACGGCCGGGTTCGACGCCGTGTTCGCCGGGGACGTGACGATGGCGTCCGGCCTCTCCTCGTCGGCGGCGCTCGAGGTCGTGACCGGGATCGCGCTCGACGCGCTCTTCGACCTGGGCCTGACGCGCGAGGAGATCGCGCAGCGCGCGCACCGCGCCGAGAACGAGTTCGTCGGGGTCCGCTGCGGCATCATGGACCAGTACGCCTCCGCGCTCGGCCAGCCCGGAAAGGCGCTCTGGATGCGCTGCCGTGGCCCGGAGTGGGAGCACGTGCCCTTCGACCCGAGCGCCTGTGAAGTCTTGGTGATGGACACGCGGAAGCCGCGCGCGCTGGCCGCGAGCGGCTTCAACCAGCGCGTCGCCGAGTGCGCCGCGGCGCGCGCGTTCCTCTGCGAGCGGGTGCGCGACGAGCGGCACCTCGCCTGCTTCGGCGCCGACGACCTCGACGCGGTCGCGGCAGAGATGGACCCGGTGCTGCGCCGGCGCGCGCGTCACGTCGTCACGGAGATGGGGCGGATCGCGGCGGGCGCGGCCGCGCTGCGCGCCCACGACTACGCCGCGCTCGGGGCCCAGCTGGACGCGAGCCACCGCTCGACGGCGACCGACTACGACGTGAGCTGTGAAGAGCTGGACGTGATCACCGACGCCGCCCGCCAGTGTGACGGCGTCTTCGGGGCGCGGCTGACCGGCGCCGGCTTCGGCGGCTGCGCGATCGCGCTGGTGGCGCCGGGCGCGCAGGAGGAGGTCGCGCGCCGCGTGGGCGAGGTCTACCAGGCGCGCTTCGGCGTCGCGCCGAGCTTCGACCTGCTGCGGGTCGGCGACGGGCCGGGCGAGCTGCGTCGATGACGCAGGTCGAGTTCGAGGCGTTCGACTACCGCTCGGACCAGAGCTTCGCGCCGGCGCGCTACGCGCTCGTCGGGGACGAGCGGCGCGGCTGGAGCGTGGCGCGCGACGGCGTCGAGGTCCTGACCCTCGGCCCCGGCTACCGGGCCCTGCGCACGACCGCCTGCGGGGTCTGCTCGACGGACCTCGCGCGGAGCTTCCTGCCGTTCCCGCTGCCGCAGGTGATCGGCCACGAGGTCGTGGCGGTCGACGAACGCGGCCGTCGCTACGTCGTCGAGATCAACGCGTCCCACGCGGCGCGCGGGGTGGCGTCGGACTGCCCGTTCTGTCGCGCCGGGCTGGAGACCCACTGCCCCGCGCGCGTCACGCTCGGGATCGACGCGCTCCCCGGCGGCTTCGGGCCGTGGATCCTGGCGCCGGTGGCCGCCTGCGTGGCCGTCCCCGACGAGGTCTCGGACGCGGACGCCGTGCTGGTCGAGCCGCTCGCGGCGGCGCTGCACGCCGTGACCACGGTCCGGCCGCGTCGCGGCGACCGGGTCGCGGTGCTCGGGCCGCGGCGCCTCGGCATGCTGGTGGTCGCCGGGCTGGACGCGATGCGCGAGGGCTTCACGGTCGAGGCCGTCGTTCGCGACGCGAGCCTGGCGCCGCTCGCGACGCGCCTCGGCGCCGCCGCGGTGCACGTGCTGGCGGGAGCGGACGACGGCGGCCTCGAGGCGGCGTTCGACGTCGTCGTCGACACGACCGGCAGCCCGGCTGGGCTCGAGCGCACGCTCCGACTCGCCCGCCGCGAGGTCCACCTGAAGTCGACGCACGGCCGGCCCGCTGGCGGCGTCGAGCACCTCACCGAGCTGGTCGTCGACGAGCTCACGCTGACCCGGATGCCGGACGAGCCGGACGTCCGCCGGGTCGCGTGGCTCGCCGAAGCCGCGCCGTCCGCGTCGTTCCTGGCGGGCGCCGAGGTGCGCCGCGGCGGGCCGGAAGAGCTCGCGGCGAGCTATCAGGCGGGGCCCGGGCTGCCGCACCCCGACGCGGTCGTCGTCGACTCGCCGGCGACGTTCGCCAGGGCGATACGGCCGGTCTCCGGACAGGAGCGACCCCTGGCGCGGCCGCGCGGCCTGCTCTGGCTCCATCCGGGCGCCGACGTCGCGACCTCGTCGCTGCTGGCGGCCGTACGCGACCGCGGGCTGCGGGTGTCCAGCTCGCGCTGCGGGGACTTCCGGCTGGCGCTGTCGCTGCTGGCGTCGCCCGCGCTGCGCGGCGTCGGCGCGCGGTTCGTGACGCACCGCTTCGACGCGGCGCAGCTGCCCGAGGCCTTCGCGGTCGCGGGGACGCGCGCCTGCGTCAAAGCCGTGATCGAGCACGGCGCGGGGCCGGCGTCCTAGAGGAACCCGCCGTCGACGCCGATGACCTGGCCGGTCACGTAGCTGGCCGCCTCGGAGCAGAGGAAGCCGACCACGGCGGCGACCTCCTCGGCGCGACCCATGCGCTGCATCGGGATCATCTTCTTCACGAAGTCCGGCACGTCGCTGGTCATGTCGGTCTCGACGAGACCGGGCGCGACCGCGTTGACCGTGATCTTCCGCTTGGCCATCTCGATGGCGAGCGAGCGCGTCGCGCCGAGGATCCCGGCCTTGGCGGCGGCGTAGTTGGTCTGGCCGCGGTTGCCCTTCATCGCAGAGACCGAGGACATGTTGACGACGCGCCCCCAGCGCTTGGCGACCATCTGCATGATCAACGGCTGGGTGACGTTGTAGAAGCCGCCGAGCGTCGTGCGCACGACGTCGTCCCACTGCTCCCCGGACATGGCGGGCAGCGGCGCGTCCCGGACGATGCCTGCGTTGTTGACGACGATCGAGATCGGGCGCGGATCCTCGAGCAGCTGGCCGAGCGCAGCCTGCGTCGCGTCCCGGTCGGCGACGTCGAAGCCGGCTGCCTGCGCCTCGCCGCCGGCCGCGCGGATCGTCGCGACGACCTGCTCGGCGGCCTCGGCGTTGCGCTGGTAGTTGACGACGACCGGGTGGCCCATGCGGCCCAGCTCGACGCAGACGGCGGCGCCGATGCCGCGGCTGCCGCCGGTGACGAGGGCGCGGCGCTCGGAGGCGGAGGTGCTCATGGCAGGGGAATTACTCGCCGACCCGGCGCACCGTCAAGCGACCCGCGCAGACGAAACTCGGGGGCCGGGGCTACGCCTCCGGGCGGCGATGCGCGATCATGGATCGGTGCCGAGTCTCCGTCGAGTCGCCCTGGATCGCCGCGCGCTGCTGCGCGGGGCGGGCGCGTGCGTCGCGCTGCCCTGGCTGGACGCGATGCTCCCGGCGATGACGCGCGCGCCGCGGCCGCGACCTCGCGCGGTGTTCGTGTTCTCGCCCAACGGCATGAACATGGACCGCTGGCGCGTCCGCGGGGCCGACGGCGCGACGGCGCCGGGGCCGACGCTGGCGCCGCTGGGCGCGCTCGCGGCGCGCGCCACGGTGTTCGGTGGGCTGGAGATCCGCGGCGGCAAGGCGCTCGGGGACGGCCCCGGCGACCACGCCCGCGCGGTCGCGTCGTTCCTGACCTGCGCGCACCCGCGCAAGACCGGCGGCGCCGACCTGCGCGCCGGCGTCTCGGTCGACCAGGCGATCGCGCGGCGGCTGGGCGGCTCCGAGCCGTTCCGGTCGCTCGAGCTGGGGATGGAGCGAGGGCGCTCCGCCGGCGTCTGCGACTCCGGCTACTCGTGCGCCTACAGCAACAACGTCAGCTGGAGCGCGCCCGATCAGCCGGTCGCCAAGGAGACGGATCCGCGCGCGGTGTTCGCGCGCCTGTTCGGGGACCCGGCCGCGGCGCTGGACGAAGCGCAGCGTCGGGTCGAGCGCGTTCGCCGCCGCTCGATCCTCGACCTCGTGCGCGGCGACGCCGCCTCGCTGCGCCGCGAGCTCGGCGCGGGCGACCGGCGCAAGCTGGAGCAGTACCTCGACTCGGTGCGCGAGCTGGAGCAGCGCCTGGACCAGGCGGACCGGGACCAGGCGGCGGCGCGGGCCGACGTGCCCGACGGGCTGATGGACGCGGGCGCGACCCACGTCGAGCGGCTGCGGCTGATGTACGAGCTCGTGGCGCTGGCGCTGGCGACCGAGCAGACGCGCGTCGTGACGCTGATGCTGGGCAACGGCGGCAGCAACCGCAGCTACCGCTTCCTGGACGTGCCCGAGGGCCACCACTCGCTCAGCCACCACGGCAAGGTCGAGGAGAAGCGGGAGAAGATCGCGCGCATCGACCGCTTCCAGGTCGAGCAGCTCGCGGGGTTCGCCGCGCGGCTCGCGGCCGAGCAGCGCGGGGAGCGGGACCTGCTGGCGGACACCCTGGTGCTGTTCGGATCGGGCATCGGCGACGGCAACCGCCACAACCACGACGACCTGCCGATGGCGCTGATCGGCGAAGGCGGCGGCGCAGCCGCTGGACGCGGCTACGTGCACGTCGGGGACCGCGTGCCCGCGGCCAACCTCTACCTCGCCGTGATGCGCGCCATGGGCGTCGAGGCCAACGCGTTCGCCGACAGCGACGGCGCGCTGGCGCTGCGCTGAGGCGCCGTCGCGGCGCGCGACGGGTCGCTCAGCGCTTGGTCGCGACGAACTCGTAGACCGGCGGGCACTGCAGGAAGCCCTCGCCGGCGGCGACGCGCTCGAGGTCGGTGATCAGCTCGTCGCAGTCGGCCTGGGCGAGCTCGCCCATCGCGACGAGCTTGGGCGCGAACGTGCGCCACCACGTGTCGGGCCACGCGAACATGCTCTCACCGCCGCGGGCGATCCGGACGTGGGCCCGGACCTCGTCGAGCTGGAGGCCGTGGGCCTCGAACATCGCCGGCAGCCGACCGCCGACGTCCGGGTCCCCGCCGGCGGCGCGCCAGGCGCGGCTGGTGGCCGCGACCGCGAGGTCGTGGCTCCGGCGCCGCGGCGCCATCGTCATGGTCTCGTAGTTGAAGTAGTCGTGCACGACGAACCGCGCGCCGGGCGTGAGCGCGGCCGCGACGCCCGCTACGACGGCGTCGGGGTCCGCGACGAAGCAGAGCACCCAGCGGGCGTAGGCGAAGTCGAACCGCTCCGCTGGACGCAGCACGTCCCCGAGCCGCTGGACGTCCCCGACGCGGGCCTCGAAGTGGGAGACCCGGCGGGCGCGGGCCATCTCGTTGGCGTCGTCGACGAACGCGCGGGACTCGTCGACGCCGACGACCGCGCCGGTCGGCGAGACCAGGTTGGCGAGGTCGAAGGACGCGTAGCCCGGGCCGCAGCCGACGTCGAGCGCGCGCTGGCCCAGCCGCAGCCC
The DNA here is from genome assembly GCA_049889335.1 of Planctomycetota bacterium. GTDB lineage: Bacteria > Planctomycetota > UBA1135 > UBA1135 > UBA2386. Next base: position 5,001 of record JBMHDP010000419.1, on the reverse strand, counting down.
CGCGCGGCGCCACGCGGCGACGGTCGTGTCCGACCAGATGCGGTTCTGCAGCGCGAGGCGCGCCAGCTCGTCGGCGCCGGTGCCGAGCACGTATTCGGGGTCTGCCATCGGATCTGCATCTTCGGGCCGTCCCGTCGGGGAGGCCAGCCGTAGGATGCGGAGATGACGACCACTCGCCGGACCTTCCTGTCCTCGGTCGCGGCCGCCTCCGCCGCGCTGCCGCTCGGCGCGCGCGCGGCCGCCCCGCAGCGCGCCGTCAAGCCGCTCAAGCTCCTGGTGCTCGGCGGCACGGCGTTCCTCGGACCGCACTTCGTGCGCGCGGCGCTGGCCAACGGCCACGAGGTGACGCTGTTCAACCGCGGCAAGACCAACCCCGAGATGTTCAAGGGGCTGGAGCAGCTGCGCGGCGACCGCGACGCGCGCGAGCTGGGCGCCCTGAAGGACCGCAGCTGGGACGCGGCGATCGACACCTCGGGGTACGTGCCGGGCCACGTGCAGCAGGCGGCGTCGATGCTCAAGGACCGCATCGGCCACTACCAGTTCATCAGCACCATCTCGGTCTACGGCAACTTCCTCGAGCGCCCGATGCTGATCGACGAGCAGGCCGACACGGCCAAGGTCTCGCAGGAGGTCGTCGACGAGGTCCAGACCATCCGCCAGGCCTACCGCCACTACGGCGCGATGAAGGCGCTCTGTGAGCAGGCGGCCGAGGCCGAGATGCCGGGCCGCGTGTCCAACCTGCGCCCGGGGCTGATCGTCGGGCCGATGGACCGCAGCGACCGCTTCACCTACTGGCCGTGGCGGATCGATCAGGGCGGCGAGGTGCTGTGCCCGGGAGACCGCGACGGACACTCGCAGTTCGTCGACGTGCGGGACCTCGCCGCGTGGATGCTCCACTGCGTCGAGCGGGACGTCACCGGCGTCTACAACGCGGTGGGCTTCGCCGGCCGGACCTCGCTCGGGGAGGTGCTGGGCGCGTGCAAGTGCGCAACCCGCGCGGACGCGCAGCTGACCTGGCTCAGCGAGGAGTTCCTGCGCGAGCAGAAGGTGCGGGCCTACACCGAGATGCCGCTGTGGATCCCGGACGAAGGCCGCCGGATGGTGCGCAACAAGAAGGCGATGGACGCAGGTCTGGAGTTCCGCCCGATCGCCGACACCGTGCGCGACACCCTCGAGTGGGCCAAGACGGAGCGCGGCGATCGGCCGTTCCGCGCCGGCCCGAAGCCGGAGCGCGAGCGGGCGCTGCTCGCGATGTGGCGCGAGCGGCAGGCGGGCGGCAAGTAGCCGCGTTCGCCCGCTTGCGCGTTGAGCCTCCGCTGCCCGACGGCGTAGGCTGACAGCATGAAGACACGGCTGCGGCTGTGGTCGGCGACCCTCGCCGGCCTTCTCGGCGCGGGCGCGGCGGCGCAGGACGTCCCGCACGCGTTCGTCGGCGCGACCCTCGAGACCTGCGCGGGCGCGACCATCCAGGACGGCGCGCTCGTCGTCCACCGGGGCAAGATCGTCGCCGTCGGGCCCACAGCAGACGTGGCCGTACCCGCCGGAGCGGTCGTCGTCGCCGCGCAGGGGAAGACGCTGATGCCGGGCCTCGTCTGCAGCCACTCGCACATCGGCTCGGTCTCGGGCGGGGACCGCAGCGGGCCGATCCAGCCGGAGGTCCGCGCGCTCGACTCGATCAACCCGCGCGACCCCGGCATCCAGAAGGCGCAGGCGGGCGGCATCACGACCGTCAACGTGATGCCGGGCTCCGGGCACCTGCTCTCGGGCCAGACCATCTACCTAAAGCTCCGGGACGTGGACACGGTCGAGGCGCTCGCCGTGCGGAACGCCGACGGCTCGATCGCCGGGGGCATCAAGATGGCCAACGGCACCAACCCGCAGAAGAAGGCGCCGTTCCCGGGCACGCGCGGCAAGGCCGCGGCGCTGGTGCGGATGCAGTTCCACCGGGCGCGCGACTACCGCCGCCGGATCGAGGCCGCCGACGGGGACCCGGCGAAGATGCCCGCGCGCAGCCTCGCGATGGAGGCCCTGCTCGACGCGATGGACGGCAAGAAGGTCGTGCACCACCACACGCACCGTCAGGACGACATCCTGACCGTGCTCCGCCTGCAGCGAGAGTTCGGGTTCCGCGTGGTGCTGCACCACGTCAGCGAGGGCTGGATGGTCGCCGAGGAGATCGCCGCGGCCAAGGCGCCGTGCTCGGTGATCGTCATCGACTCGCCCGGCGGCAAACTCGAGGCGGCGCGGTTGTCGCTCGAGACGGGCGCGATCCTCGACCGCGCCGGCGTGCTGGTCGGCTTCCACACCGACGACGGCATCACCGACAGCCGCCTGTTCCTGCGCTCCGCGGCGCTGTCCGTTCGCGCGGGCATGGACCGGCAGAAGGCGCTCGAGGCGGTGACCATCGCCAACGCGCGGATGCTCGACATGCAGGACCGGGTCGGCACGCTCGAGGTCGGCAAGGACGCCGACTTCGTCCTGCTCAGCGGCGACCCGCTCTCGGTCTACACGCGCGTCACGGAGACCTGGGTCGACGGCGTCAAGGTGTTCGACCTCGCGGACCCCGCCGACCGGCTGATGGCCAGCGGCGGCTACGGCGCGAGCCGCGACCAGGCGCTCTCGATGTGCTGCTACGGGCTGCAGGGAGGTGGCCAGTGACGGCCCTCGCCTGCGTCGCAGCGGCGCTCGCGCTGCTGCCCCAGTCTCCGCAAGGGGCCCCGGCGCCGGACTTCGCGGTCCGCGCCGAGACGCTCTACACGATGGCCGGGCCGCCGGTGAAGGGCGGCGTCGTCGTCGTGCGCGCAGGCAAGATCGCGGCGGTCGGGGACGTCGACGTCCCCCCCGGCGTCGAGGTGGTCGAGGCCAAGGTCGTGACGCCCGGCTTGATCGACGCGCACGCGACGGTCGGCCTCTCGGGGGTGCTCAACGTGCCGCAGGACCAGGACCAGCTGGAGACGTCGTCGCCGATCCAGCCGGAGCTGCGCGCGCTCGACGCCTACCACGCGCGCGACCCGCTGGTCGAGTGGGTGCGCGGCCTCGGCGTCACGACGCTGCACACGGGTCACGGTCCGGGCGCGCTCGTCAGCGGGCAGACGATGGTCGTCAAGACGCACGGCCGCAGCGCCGACGCCGACGTCGTCGAGCCGCTCGCCATGGTCGCGGTGACGCTCGCGGACAGCGGCCGGCCGCGCGAGGGCAAGGGGCCGGGCACGCGCGCGAAGTCGATCGCCATGCTGCGCGAGGAGCTGATCGCGGCGCAGCACTACGCGGCGAAGCGCGCGCGCGACCCGGACGCGGCGCTGCACCTCGGCCGCGAGACGCTGGCCAAGGTGCTCCGCAAGGAGGTGCCGCTGCTGGTCACGGCCCACCGCGCGCACGACCTCGCGTCGGCGCTGCGGGTCGCCGAGGAGTTCGACGTGCGGGTCGTGCTCGACGGCGCGGCCGAGGCCTACCTGATGCTGCCGCGGATCGCCGAGGCGGGCGTCTGGGTGCTCCCGCACCCGGCGATGTCGCGCACCCGCGGGGACCTCGAGAACGGGACCATGGAGCTCCCCAAGCTGCTGGCCGGCGCCGGCGTGCCGTTCGCGCTCCAGAGCGGCTTCGAGGCCTACGTGCCCAAGACGCGCGTCGTGCTGTGGGAGGCGGGCGTCTCGGTCATGCACGGCCTCGCGCACGACCGCGCGCTCCGGGCGCTGACCATCGACGCTGCGCGGCTGTGCGGGGTCGACGCGCGCCTGGGGTCGCTCGAGGTGGGCAAGGACGCCGACCTCGCGGTCTTCGACGGCGACCCGTTCGAGTACACGACCCACTGCCTCGGCGTGGTCATCGACGGCGTGCGCTACCTCGGCGTCGCGCGCTGAGCGTCGACGGTCAGCGCCTGACCGCTGCCTGCAGCTTCGTGAACTGCGGGTGCGCGCGGTAGCGCTCGCGCAGCGCCGCGACCGCGGCCTGCGCGCGCGGCGGCTGATCCAGGCCGTGCAGCACGCCGCGCAGCGTGTCGAGGCACGAGGCAGCGGCGTTGTCGCCGAGCGGGTCGCGCTCGTCGAGGAGCGCGGCGACGAGGTCGCCTTCGGCGAGAACGAGGCGGCCGCGTCGCGCCCGCTGCGTGCCGCGCGCCTTCAAGAACACCGGGTTACGGCCGCAGGCCGCGTCGACCTCGGCGAGCAGCGCGTCCAGCGCCGGCCCGCCTTCGCCCGAGACCGTGGCCTCGAGCGCCGCGTAGGCGCTCGCCAGCGGGAACGGCCGCTGCACGGCGTCGGGGTGCGTCAGGGCCTGACGGAGGTCGGCCACGGCCGCCGCCGCGCGCCCCTGATCTGCCAGGAAGGCGGCGCGACCCAGCAAGAAGGGTGCGGGGAGCGCGCGGCTCGCGCGCCGCCGGAGCTCGTCGGCGCGCTGCTGCTCTTCGGCCGCGCCGACCTCGGGCAGCGCGGCGAGCGCGCGGGTCAGCTGCGCGTGGTTCCGGATGTAGCGGCTCGCGTCCGGGTTGAGCTTCTGCAGGTGGACCCAGGTCGGGTCGACCGGCTCCAGCTCGAGGAACTCGAACAGCCGCCGGTGGGCGCGGCCCGTGCAGACGTCGTCCTCGTAGGAGACCTCGAGGACCTCGTGCGTCTGCTCGAGCGCGCGGAGCCGCGTGACCGCGGCGCGCGCGTCGTCCGCGTAGCGCCGCAGCGCGCGCGGAGAGATCCGCAGCGGCCGCCCCGCGCCGCTGCCCGACCAGGAGTGCCAGACGCCCGTGCGCCGGGCGCGGACGAGCGAGCCGCAGCTGGCGATCAGGTCGCGGCGCGTGACCAGGACGACGCGCACGTCGGGCAGGAAGGTCTGCAGGCAGTCGCAGACCGCGACCGCCTCGGGGTGGCCCGACACGGCGATCTTGGCCCCGGCGGCGGCCCCCCCCCCCCCCCCGGGGGCCCCGTCGCACAGCCGCGGCTAGGTCTCGCGCCCGCCCGCGCAGGTCGCCGCTCCCCCGCCCCACACCAGCCCCCCCCCCGCGCAGAACCGCGG
>JBMHDP010000418.1:0-8942 GCA_049889335.1 Planctomycetota bacterium | reverse complement strand
GGTCACCACCAGCGGCAAGGGCGAGATGTCCGACAGCCTGCGCATGGCGCTGCTGCAGCTGCCGCGTGACGCAGAGGACGTGGTGGTGTTCCCGGTCGACCACGCCCTCGTCGAGGTCGACACGGTGCTCGCGCTGCGCGCCACGCTGCTGCGCGACGGCTGCTCGATCGCGCTGCCGCTCTACCGGGGTCGGCCCGGCCACCCGGCCGCGATGACCCGGCAGGTGTTCAGCGAGATCGACCGTGACGGGCGCACGCTCCGCGACGTGATCCGGCGCGACGCCGACCGCGTCGCCGTGGTCCCGACCGCGAACCACTGGGTCCGCGCGGACCTCGACCGTCCCGAAGACCTGCGCGCGGCTCGCTGCGCGCTGACCGGCGCGCCGTGGAGCACGCTCGCGCAGATGTTCCGGCACCGGAGCCACCGCGCCTACCGACCCGACCCGGTCCCCGACGCCCAGCTGGAGCGGCTCGTCGACGCCGCGCGCCACGCGTCGACGTCGAGCTTCATCCAGGCCTACTCGGTGGTCGCGGTCCGCGACCTGGAGCTCAAGGCCGAGTGCGCGCGGCTGTGCGGCGGGCAGGCGCACGTCGACCAGGCCCCGGTCTTCTTCGCCGTCTGCGCCGACCTGGCGAAGATCGCCCGCGCCTGCGCGGACCACGGGACTTCGGTCCGCGCGGACAGCTTCGAGCTGTTCCTGCAGGCGACCGTCGACGCGGCGCTGCTCGGCCAGAACCTGCAGCTCGCCTGCGAGGCCGAAGGGTTGGGCGCCTGCATGATCGGAGGCGCGCGCAACCACCCGATCGAGCTCGCAGAGGCGCTGGGCCTGCCGCCGCGCTGCTTCGTCGTGTTCGGGATGACGGCGGGGGCGCCGGCCGCCGACCCGCCGGCGCGCGGCCGCATGCCGCTGTCGGGCGTGCTCCACTGGAACCGCTACGACGGCTCCGACCTCGGCGAAGTGCTCCGCGGCGCCGACGAAGGGATGCGCGACTGGGCGCGGCGCTGCAACGCCGAGCAGGGCGGCTACGGCGGGCGCCCCGTCAGCGAGCAGAAGGGCTGGGCCGACCGGATGGCCAGGATGTGGGGCGGCGAGAGCGCCTACGCGGCCGCGCGCAGCGGGCTGCAGGACGAGCTGCGCGCGCTGGGCTTCGAGCTGTAGTTCGGTCGCGTCGGCCGTCGCCGCGCTCAGCGGTGCACGCCGGGCGCCTCGACGCCGGTCTTCTCGACCCACTCCACGTAGGAGCCGGGGTAGCGGTCCGGAGCCCCGCCGGCGGCGCAGGCGCTGACGTCCAGCACGCGGTTGGCCAGCCCCCGCAGGAAGGTCCGGTCGTGCGAGACGAACAGCATCGTGCCCTCGAACTTCTCGAGGGTCTGCACCAGCATCTGCTTGGTGTCGAGGTCGAGGTGGTTGGTCGGCTCGTCCAGCACCAGGAAGTTGGGCGGGTCGAACAGCATCAGCGCCAGCACCAGGCGCGACTTCTCGCCGCCGCTCAGGTTGGCCACGCGCTTGTCGTGGTCGTCGCCGCTGAACCCGAACGCGCCCAGCAGCGTGCGCTTCACGCCCACGGACTCGAGGTGGAACTGCTGGTCCACCTGCTCGTACACGGTCAGCTCCGGGTCGAGCAGGTCGAGCGACTGCTGCGCGAAGTAGCCCATCTTGACGCTGCCGAGCTTCACGTCGCCGCCGTCGGGCGCGAGGTGGCCGGCGACCATCTTGAGCAGCGTCGTCTTGCCCGAGCCGTTCTGGCCCATCACGCACCAGCGCTCGCCGCGCTGCACCTCGAAGTCGAGGCCCCGGTAGATGTGCTTGTCGCCGTAGGCCTTCTGCACTCCCTTGAGCTTGACGACGTCGTCCCCCGAGCGGGGCGGCTGCCGGAACTGGAAGGCGACGACCTCGCGCTTGCGCGGGGCGTCGAGGCGCTCGATCTTGTCGATCTTCTTCTGCTTGCTCTGCGCCTGCGCGGCCTTGGCGACGTGGGTGCCGAAGCGGTCGATGAACCGCTGCATCTTCGCGATCATCGCCTGCTGACGCTCGAAGGCCGCCTCCTTCTGCGCCGCGCGCACCTCCTGTTCGCGCACCATGAAGTCGTAGTCGCCCTGATAGCTGACGAACTGGCCGTCGTCGACGTCGATGATCCGATCGACGACGCGGTTCATGAAGTCGCGGTCGTGGCAGGTCATCAGCACGGCGGACTTGGTCTGCTTGAGGAAGCCCTCGAGCCACAGGATCGACTCGATGTCGAGGTGGTTGGTCGGCTCGTCCAGCAGCAGGACGTCGAAGTTCCCGAGCAGGACCTGGGCCATCCCGACGCGCATCTTCCAGCCGCCCGACAGCGCGCCGACGTCGCCCTCGATCATCTCCTCGTCGAAGCCCAGGCCGCCCAGGACCTCCTTGGCGCGCGCCTCGAGCTCGTAGCCGCCGAGGTCCTGGTAGTCGCCCTGGATCTCGCCGTAGCGGGCCAGGATCTCGTCCATCCGGTCGGCCTGGTCCGGGTCGGACATGTCGGCCTCGAGCTGCTGGATCTCGTGGTGCAGCGCGCCCGCGCGGCCGCTGCCCGCGATCGCGACGTCCACCACGCGGTCGCCGCGCAGCTCGCCGACGTCCTGCTTGAAGTAGCCGACGGTCACCCGCTTGGGGAGCGCGACCTCGCCCTCGTCGGGCGGGTCCTCGCCCACGATCATGCGGAACACGGTCGACTTGCCCGCGCCGTTCGGACCCGTCAGCCCGACCTTCTCCCCGGCGTTGAGCTGGAGTGAGCCGTCGACGAACAGGATCTGGTGGCCGTGCCGCTTGTTGATGCCGCTGAGCGTGATCATCGGGGCGAGCAGCCTACCGGGCCGACGGGTCGGGGCCAGGGCCGAGGAGCGCGCTGGAGTCGCGCGCGCCGAACGGTCGATGGCAGGGAGGTCCCGAGGCGACGACCGCCTCGCTCTGCACCTGCCATGACCTGTCGCCGCGCGCTCCGCTCGTCGTTTCTCTGTCTCGCGCTCCTGCCCTGGGCCGCCGGCTGCTCCGTCGGCGCGACCGGGCAGGTGGGCTACGCGCTGGTCGAGGTCGGCGGCGACCTGGGCCTCGACCGCGCCGGCGGCGCAGTGTCCGGCAGCCAGGACGTCGACGAGGCGTTCGGCCTCGGCGACGCGCAGGGTTCGCCCTACGTGCGCGGCCAGCTCGACACCGGCGGTCTGGTCGTGACCGGCTCGGCGTTGCTGCTCCAGGAGAGCGGACAGGGGGCGCTCACGGAGACGTTCGGCGGCCTCGCGGCCGGGACGTCGGCCGCCGCCGACCTCGAGCTGGGCGTGCTCAAGGTGAGCGCTGCCTACGACATCGACCTCGGCCTCGCGAAGATCGCGCCGGGCGTGATGTGCGACGTGATGGCGTTCGACCTCACCGCGCGGGACGTCGCCAGCGGTCTCCAGGAGAGCGTCGACGAGCTGGTGTTCGCGCCGATGCCGTTCGTGCGCGCCGAGGTGGGCTTCGGCCCCGTCGAGGCGGTCGGCGAGGTCGGCTACCTCGACTTCAGCGGGCTCGGCGACACCGAGGGGGCCTTCCTCGACGTCGAGGTGCTGCTGGAGTGGCACCCGGTGCCGTTGCCCTTCGCGCACCTGTTCGTGGGCTACCGTCACGTCGACCTCGACGGCAGCGCCGACGCCGGCGGCGACCTCTTCTCTGCCGACCTGCAGCTCCAGGGATGGACGATCGGCGGCGGCCTGCGGTTCTGACGCCCGGTCTCAGCGCGTCGGGGTCAGGTAGCGGCTCGCCTTGGCGCGGCCCGCGCCGGACCTGGCGAAGGCGAGCAGGTCGCCGGCCGCTCCGGTCGGCGCGCCCACGGTGACGAGCTGTAGCGGCACTCCGTAGGGATAGGAGCCGTAGCCGAACGCCGCAGCAGACGGGCTCACCTGATCGATCGGGACGGCCCGCAGCTGGGGCGACGGTGGGCCCGCAGGGACCCGCACGAGCGCGACGCCGCCCGGGCGCTCGCGCAGCAGCTCCTCGACCTGCTCGCGGCTGCCAGCTGCCAGGCACGAGGCGGCGAACCGGTCGCCGGGGATCATCAGCCGCGCCGCGCGCTCTCCGGCGCCGCGGTCGGCCGGCACGATCGGCGTGATCACGCCCGCCGCGAACCCCAGCTCGCGCCAGTCGGTGACCTGGCCGGTGAAGATCCGGCGGACCTGCCGCGGGTCGAGCGACGAGACGCCGGACGACGCGGGCACGAAGAGCGCGAACAGCTCGACGCCGAGCTGCGTCGGCCGGAGGCCTCGCTGCACGTCCCGGCTGCAGAGCTGCCCGCGGATCAGCGCGGCGTCGGCGCGGCCGACGGCGACGCGCTCCACGGCCTCGCGGTCGGAGCAGCGCTCGGTGGAGCACGGGCGGTCTCCCGCCTGCTCCATGAACGTCGGCACGAAGTCCAGGTGCAGCGTCGCCGCCGCGCCGCTGCCGATGGCGAGGGCGAGGTCCGGTAGCGGCGCCGCGGGTCGGGCCGTCCGGGTCCCTTCGCCGAGCGGTGCTGCGGCCTCGGGCGCGGCGTAGACGTGTCCCGTGGCGAGCCGGGGTGCCGCGACCAGGCGCTGCGGGCGCGGCTCCGGCGCGGGCAGCCCGCGGGGATCCGGAGCCGCCCCGGAGCAGGCGGCCAGCGTCAGCGCGAGGCACGCGGCGATCTGCGCGCGTCCGATCCCGGTTGTCCAGATTCCCAGCACGAGTTCTCTTTCCCTACGGCGTCATCGGATGGAGGCCGCGCGCGGTCGCCGCCAGATTCAGAGGGAAACTCGCAAGTCTATTTATTGCATGGTCTTGCGGGTGAGACAATCCAGAGAGAGCCGATGGGGATGTCCCTCAGCGACCATGTCGAAGCCGAGGAGGGCAGCCGCCGGACACTTGATTCAAATTGACAGGATTGATCGATGCCAATACCAAGCCTAAGTGGCCCGCCTTGTGCCAAGCCTACTTCCGGAACTGAATCCCCGCAGCGGCACCGCGCTGCCCGAGCAGATCGCACGCTTCTACGAGGACGCGATCGAAGACGGACGCGTCCCGGTCGGTGACCGCCTGCCGCCGATCCGCGAGGTCGCGTCGACCTGCGAGGTCACCCGCGCCACCGTCCAGGAGGCCTACCGCCGCCTGGCCAACCGGGGCCTCGTCGAGGGCACGGTCGGTCGCGGTACCGTCGTGCTGGCGAGCCACAACGGCAACGGCGCGGCGAACGGCAACGGTAGCCGGCTGCTGAGCCCCTACGCCGAGGCCGCGCTGCGCAAGACCCGCTCGATGGCGGGCGCGCCGTCGCTCGCCGACGAGCAGCCGCTCGTCGCAAACTTCGCCGAGCTCCAGCCCGACGACGAGCGCTTCCCGATCGCCGAGTGGCGCTCCGCGATGGACGCGGTGCTCGAGCACCACGGCCGCGAGCTGTTGGGCTACGGCCACTCGTCCCACGGCCTCGACGAGCTGCGTGAGCTGCTGGCCGCGCGGATGCGCGTCAGCGACCCGGAGCTGCGCGGGGACCAGCTGCTGGTGACCGCCGGCGCCCAGCAGGCCCTCGACCTCGTGCTGCGGACGGTCTGCAGCGTGGGCGACACGGTCGTCGTCACGGAGCCGTCCTACCACCACATGCACGGCCTGCTGCGCGCCCACGGCCTGCAGGTGGTGCAGGTGCCCTTCGGGCCCGACGGCCTGGACCACGCCCAGCTGTCGCGCGTGCTGACGCGGCCCAGCGTGCGCATGTGCTACCTGATGCCGACGTTCCACAACCCGACGGGCCGCTCGCTCGGCCTCGGGCAGCGACGCGCGCTGATCGACGCAGTCGCCGAGAGCGACGTCGTGCTCGTCGAGGACGAGTACCAGCACTCGCTGCGCTGCCGCGGCGACGCGCTGCCGACCCTGCGTTCGATGGACCCGCGCGGGCGCACCCTCACCGTGTCGACGGTCTCGAAGGAGCTGTTCCCGGCGCTGCGCATCGGCTGGGTGGCGGGCGACGAGCGGCTGCTCGAGCCGATGGCGGCCGTGAAGCGGTTCATGGACCTGGAGACGAGCCCGCTGCTGCAGGCAGCGCTGGTCGAGTTCCTGAAGCGAGGTAGCTTCGAGCGGCACCTCGAGGGCCTGCGCGCCGAGCTGGCCACGCGCCACCACGCGCTGCAGCGAGCGTGCGCAGCGCACCTCCCCGAGGGCTGCACCGTCACCGACCCCGAAGGAGGGTTCGTGGCCTGGCTGGAGTTGCCCAACCCCGGCCAGGGCGACCAGCTCGCCGAGATGGCCGTCGAGCGCGGCGTACGCGTCGTGCCGGGGCGCGCCTTCGACCTCGAGGGCATGCCGTCGCGCGGCGTGCGCCTCTCGCTGACGCGCGCGAGCGTCCAGGAGATCGAGGCCGGCGTGCGCGTGCTCGGCGAGTGCGCAGCCGAGCTCCTCCAGCTGCAGGCGGCGGCCCAGCCGTTCGTCTAGCGTCCGACATTCACCCTAGTTAGTCATGAACACCAATATCCCCCCAGTTCCCGGCTTCACGTCGGAAGAGCTCGTCAGCAAGATCGGATTCTGTGAGCAGTTGAAGGGCGGCGTCATCATGGACGTCGTCGACCCCGAGCAGGCTCAGATCGCCGAGGAAGCCGGCGCCTGCGCGGTGATGGCGCTCGAGCGCGTCCCCGCCGACATCCGCAAGGACGGCGGCGTCGCCCGCGCCAGCGACCCCGACATGATCGCCGGCATCCAGAAGGCCGTGAGCATCCCCGTCATGGCGAAGGTGCGGATCGGGCACTTCGTCGAGGCGCAGATGCTCGAGTCGATGGAGGTCGACTGCATCGACGAGAGCGAGGTCCTGACGCCGGCGGACGAGGAGTTCCACGTCGACAAGCGGGTGTTCAAGACGCCGTTCGTGTGCGGCTGCCGTGACCTCGGGGAGGCGCTGCGTCGGGTCCACGAGGGCGCGGCCATGATCCGGACCAAGGGCGAAGCCGGCACCGGCAACGTGGTCGAGGCCGTGCGCCACATGCGCACGCTCATGAGCGGGATCCGCGCGCTGCGGGGCCTGGACGCGATGCAGATGGACAAGAAGGCCGCCGAGCTGCGCGTTCCGGTCGAGCTGGTCCAGTGGGTCGCAGAGCACCAGAAGCTGCCGGTCCCCAACTTCTCGGCGGGCGGCGTCGCCACGCCGGCGGACGCGTCGCTGATGATGCAGCTCGGCGCCGAGGCCGTCTTCGTCGGTTCGGGCATCTTCAAGTCCGGCGACCCGGTGCTGCGCGCGCGCGCGATCGTTCGCGCCGTCACCCACTACCGCGACCCGAGCGTTCTGGTCGAGGTGTCCAAGGGCCTCGGTGAGCCGATGGTCGGCATCAACATCGACACGCTGCCCGAGGACCAGCTCCTTGCCAAGCGGGGCGTCTGAGCGCGACCGCCGCGGGGCGCCGCTCGTCGGCGTGCTCGCGCTGCAGGGAGACTTCGCGGACCACCAGGCGGCGCTCGAGTCGTGCGGCCTGGACACCCGCCAAGTTCGCGCGGCAGGCGACCTCGAGGCGCTGGACGCGCTGGTGTTGCCGGGAGGAGAGAGCACGACGATGCTGCGTCTCCTCCGCGTCGAAGGGCTGTGGTCGCCGCTGCGCGACGAGCTCGCAGCCGGCCGACCCGTGTTGGCGACCTGCGCGGGGCTGATCCTGCTCGCGCAGCAGGTGCGCTCCCCGGAGCAGGACAGCTACGGCGTGCTGCCGATCGAAGTCGTCCGCAACGGCTACGGACGCCAGCTCCACTCCGGGACGTTCGGGCTCGACGTCGAGTCCGACGAGCTGCCCGAGGACCTGCAGGGCACGTTCATCCGGGCGCCGAGGATCCAGTCGGTGCGCGGCGACTGCGACGTCCTGGCGCGGCGGGACGGCGACCCCGTGCTGGTCCGGAGGGGCCCGGTGCTCGCCGCCTGCTTCCATCCGGAACTCACGCCGGGACACCCGGTAACGAAGATGTTCGCCGCGATGGTCCGGAGCTCGCGGGTGCGCCCCGGAGATCCGCGGTCCGCGTCGACCGCGGCCGCGCCGACGGCTGTCTGACCGCGACCGCGGCGGGCGCTCGCGGCGCCGGGCCTAACTTCGCCGGCGCCATCTTCACGCGCTGCCCCGGAGTCGTCCTATAATCTCGCCGCTTTGACCACCCTCCTGCGCAAGCCGTCCGTCGCCGTGTTCGCCTGGACCGTGCTGGTGCTCGGCCTGTTCGTCTGGTCCGGAGACCTGGGCGTCGACGCGCGCCCGCGGCGCAGCGTCGCGGGCGGCGCCGCGAACGCGCCGGAGCTCGTCCCTGGTCCGGTCGTGGTGCGCCCGAGCGCAGGCGCGCGCCTGCCCCGCGCCGAGCGTCGGGGCTTCGTCTTCGACAGCATGGGTTACTCGCTGGCGGGGGCGGACGTCACGACTCCGGCCGGCGGCGAGGACCGCACGGACCCGGACGGCGCGTTCGCGCTCGAGCTCGTCGAGCACCGCGCCAGCGACCTCTTGATCCGCGCGGCCGGGCGACGGTCCACGTGGCTCCGGACGTCGGCGATTGCGCCGGAGCCGGTCGTCGTCTGTCTCGAACCGGCCGCGCCCTGGGACGTCGCGCCGCGGCCGCCGGTCGCTGCGCCGATGCTGCGAGGCGAGGGAGAGGTCGTCGGTCCCGACGGCCTCCCGCTGAAGAACGCCTACGTCAACGTGCTCGGCACCGACTGCTGGGGCAGGGCGGACGACACCGGCCGCGTCGAGGTCCCGCTGCTCGCGCCCTCGTCGACCTTCGTCGTGCACGCCCCCTCGAACGGCGCGTCCGCTGGGGGCCTCGCCGTGCGGTCGGCGACGTTCCTGGCGCCGCGTCGGCGCGGGATCGTGCCGCTGCCGCGGCTCGTCGCCGAGCCTGCCGGCTCGATCCAGGGCGTCGTCCGCGACGCCAGCGGCGTGCCGATCGCGGGACTGCCGGTCGAAGTGCGCGGCGCCGGCGGAGCGCGCCGTGTCAC
>JBMHDP010000417.1:0-9980 GCA_049889335.1 Planctomycetota bacterium | reverse complement strand
CGCGTTCTCGCCGACGCGCACGCCGGGGTCTCCGGCTCCGCCCAATCCGGCGCGCCCGGGAGCGCCGATCTACCGCTCGGTTGCCGAGCACACGGACGCCGCCGCTGGGGGCGTCGTCGAGGCGCCGGCGCAGCAAGTCTCCTACGGCGTGAACCCCTACGACATCTACGGCGCGCCGCCGCCGACGCGCCGGCGGGGCGCGCCGCCCTCGTTCCCGGTCAACACGGCGATCGGGGCCGGCGTCGGCGCGGTGCTCGGTCATCAGCGCGGACGCAGGGACGAAGGCGCGCTCTGGGGTGCTGGCATCGGGCTGCTGTTCGACCTCGCGCGCTGGTCGCGCTGAGGCCGCTGCTACTGCACGGGCACGAGCACGACCTCGACGAGGTCGATCCAGAACTCGGCCGGGTCGCCCGGCTCGAGGTCTGCGATGACCGTGAACTGGAAGTCGCGGTCGCGGGTGAGGTGGCGGAGGCTCGAGGTCCGGAAGGAGAGCTCCTGCTCCTCGGTCCCCGGCGGGATCCGTTCGACCACCGTGTCGAAGCGGTTGTCGACGAGGTTGCGGAGCGACATGCGCAGGACGGGCGCGCCGTCGACCCTCGAGACCCTCGCCTGCGCCCGCACGCGCAGCTCGTAGACGTCCTCGGGCGCGTCGACGGGGAGAGAGAAGCGGCAGCTCAAGCCCGCGATCTGACGCCCCGCGCTCTCGATCGTGCGCAGGAAGTACTCTTCGCCGTCGTCTTCTCGCAGCTGACTGCTCGCGCCGAACGCGTCGGAGGACAGCGCGATCGTCAGCTGCGCTCGCGTGACGTCCAGGAGCGTGGCGGGGCCGGGCGCGGCGGGCGCGGGCTGGTCGGGTAGGAAGTCGAGGCCGCCGAAGCGCCACCGCTCGTCCGGCCACAGCAGCGTCGGTGCGCCTGACGCGAGCGGCGCGTGGGCGAGCCGCAGGGTCTGGCGACCGGGCAGGGGCTCGGACAGCCCGAACCAGAGGCGCGCTCGGGCCGGATCGAAGCGCGGCCAGGCGACCTCGCCCTCCGGGGTCAGCCTCACCGTCACGGCGCCGCTCGCGAGGTCGCACACGCACAGCGCGGCCTGCGTCGCCGAGCTGCGGCGGACGAACACGACGCGGTCCCCGTCCGGCGAGAAGGCCGGCTGGCGGTCGCCGTTGCCGGGCCCCGCGGTCGCGCCGCCGTCGGTGACCTGCACCTCGCCGAAGCCGCCGCCGTCGGCGGTCCAGAGCGTGTGGTGTCCGGACGCGTCGGCGCGGCTGAACACCACCCTGCCGGTCGCGCGGGACCAGTCGGGCTCGCCGTCCGCGAACCCGGTCGGGACGGGCAGGAACGCCGTCGGATCGGCGCCGCGGTCGTCGCACGTCCACAGCTTGGTCGCGCCGTCGCGGTCGCTGACGAACAGCACGCGGCTGCCGTCCGGAGACCACACGGGGTGGTCGTCCCGCGCCGAGTTGAGCGTGAGCCGGAGCTCCGCGGTCGAGCCGTCGACCGAGGACACGAACAGCTCCTTGCTGGCGGCCTGGTCGGCCTGCCGCTCCCGCGCGAAGACCACCCTCGCGTTGTCGGGGTGGAGGCTCGGCCGGCTCTCCACGCCGCTCCGGTCCGCGACCCGGCCGCTGCCGAGGTTGCGCGTCGAGCGCAAGGCGAGCTCGGAGAAGCGGTCCGGGAGGTCGACGCGGGCGCGGCTCGCCACCAGCGCGGGCGGCCCCGTGAACGTCGGCGCCGCACTGCTGCCGCCGCCGGCCCCGCAGCCTGCTGCCAGGGCCGCAGCCAGCGCGACGAGGGAGGGCCGGGTCGTGGGCATGGCCTCATCGTCGCTGGCTGCGGGGGCGCGGGCAAGCGCCACGGCGCGCCCGCCCGCGTCGTGGCGCCGCGGCGACCGAACCGCTATGACGCGTCGGTGCGCGTCTCGGAGTTCTCGTTCGACCTGCCGCCCGAGCGGATCGCGGCGCGCTCCGTCGAACCTCGCGACCAGGCGCGGATGCTGGTGCACGAGCGCGCTTCGCGTCGCACCCAGCACCGACACGTCCGCGACCTGCCGGACCTGCTGAACCCCGGCGACCTGCTGGTGTTCAACGACACCCGGGTGCGGCCCTGGCGGCTGCGCGGACGGCGACCGACCGGCGGCGGCGTCGAGTGCCTCCTCCTGAGCCTCTCGGGGGACCGCGCCGAGGCGTTCGTCAAGCCGTCGAAGAAGCTCGCGGAGGGAGACTGGTTGCCCATGGAGGGCGGCGAGGTCGAGGTCGAACTGCTCGCGTCGATGGGCAGGGGGCGTTGGCAGCTGCGGCTGCACGCGCGCGGCGGCGACGTCGAGGCCGCGCTCGAGCGGTGCGGCCGGGCTCCGTTGCCGCCCTATGTCGCGCGCCCTGCCGAGGAGGACGTCGCCGGAGACCGCGCCCGCTATCAGACCGTGTTCGCGTCGCGTCCGGGCGCGGTCGCGGCGCCGACCGCGGGCCTCCACTTCACCGAGGACCTGCTCGAGCGCCTGGCCGCGCGCGGCGTCGAGCAGGCGTTCGTGACGCTGCACGTCGGTGAGGGCACGTTCGCGCCGATGCGCGCCGAGGTCGTGGAGGAGCACCGCATGCACGCCGAGACCTACGAGCTGCCCGAAGCGACGGCGGACGCGGTCGCGCGCGCCCGCGCGCGCGGCGGGCGCGTCGTGGCCGTCGGCACGACCAGCTGCCGCACGCTCGAGACCTGCGCGCGAGCGGACGGCGCCGTCGCCGCGCAGCGCGGCGAGTCCGACCTGTTCCTGTATCCGGGCAGGCCGTTTCGGTGCGTCGACGCGCTGCTGACGAACTTCCACCTCCCCGAGTCGACGCTGCTCATGCTGGTCGCCGCCTTCGCGGGAACGGAGGAGACCCTGGCGCTCTACCGTGACGCGGTCGCGGCGCGCTACCGCTTCTATTCGTTCGGCGACGCGATGCTGCTGCTCTGAGTCATCGCAGGGCGCGTCGCAATTCGCCGACCGCGCGCCCGGGGGACGCGTGCTGGAGGACGTAGCTGCTGACCGCGACGCGCCGGACGCCGAGCGTCACCAGCCGGCCGAGGTTCTCCGGGCGGACGCCGCCGATCGCATACATCGGCAGCCCGAGCTCGTCGCAGAGCTCGGCGGCCGCCGCGACGTCTTCGTCTCCGAGGCCCGCGTCGTAGCCCTTGGTCGCGGTCGGATGGCACGGACCGAAGCCCACGTAGTCGGCGCGCGCCGTCGCCGCCGCCCGGATCTGCGCGAGGTCGTGGGTGCTGACCCCGAGCGCGCGGCCGAACATCAGCTTGCGGGCAGCGTCGGCGGGCATGTCGTCCTGGCCCACGTGGGCGCCTGCACACTCGCTCCGGAGCGCGAGCATCACGTCGTCGTTGACGATCAACGGGACGCCGTGCGCGGCGCAGCGCGCGCGGGCGTCGGTAAAGCCGTCCGGATCGGGGCGCTTACTGCGCCACTGAACGATGCCGACGCCAGCCTGAAGGCTCTCTTCGAGCGTCGCCGCCGGGTCGTCGCGGCAGAGCTCGGGCGTGAACAGCAGGTAGACGGGCGACAGGCGCGGCATCACGGTCCCAAGCTAGCCCTGCGGACGGCCCGGGCGTAGCCTTCGCGTCGTGTTCCTCGACGCGGTGTGGGCTCACCTCGGCATGTTCGCGATCGGCCAGCTGTTCGCGTGGCGCTACGCGCGCAGCGGGCGCTTCTGGCTCGGCGCCTCGGCGACCGCGCTGCTCTGGATCGCGCTCGACGCGTGGCTCGTCGCTCGCTACGTGCTCGACCTCGCGTCGCCGCTCCAGGCGGCGCCGCTCGTCGCGCTCTATGCCGTCGTGCTGGGGACCGCAGCGTCGTTCCTCTGGGCGGGGATCCGCCGCCTGCGCGGGCGCTCGACGCGCCGCGCGCGCCACGCGGCGGCGATCGCCTGCAGCCTGAGGGGCGCCGGCGAGGAGGCGATCGGCGCCTACCGCGGGCTCGTCTGGGCCGACGGCTGGGACGTGGCGGCCTGGGTCGGTCTCGGCGACGCGGAGCGACGCTACGGCAAGCCGCGCCGGGCGGCGCGGTGCTACCGGCGCGCTCGGAGCGTCGACGTCGCCCGGCGCTTTCTGGACGTGATCGAGCACCGCGAGCGGCTCTTGGCGCTGGCAGGCCGCGCCAGCGGCGAGGTCGTCGGCCGGGTCGAAGCCCGCGCGCCGAGGCGCGCAAGGCCCGGTCGCAAGGCCGAGACCGCGAGCTGAGCTCCGAGGAATCGCGCCTGCTCTGTGGGGCCGCGGCGCCCGCATGCGTTGGCTGGGACACGAGCGCGACATTCCGGCGCTGCTCCTGGTAGTCTTGTAGGGCCCGTCGAATCCGTCTCATGCGCGCTTCCTCCCTGTTGTTCCTCACCGTGTCGCTGGCTGCCCAGGGCGGCGGCGGCGGCGGTCCTGGCGGCGGCGGCCCCGGCGGCGGCGGCCCCGGCCTGCCGCCCGCGCTGCCTCCGATGACGGTTCCGGCCCAGAACCCGATCACGCCGGAGAAGGCGATCCTCGGCAAGCTGCTGTTCTGGGAAGAGCAGCTGTCTTCCAACAACCGGGTCGCCTGCGGCACGTGCCACAAGTTCAACGCGGGCGGCGGCGACCTCCGCCGCAACCGCCACCCCGGACCGGACGGCGTCGTCAACACCGCGGACGACATCTGGGCGTCGCCTGCCCTGCGTCGGAGCGACAGCAGCAACCGGTTCCTGCCGGACCCTCTGTTCGGCTTCGGCAACCAGGTGACGGATCGCCAGTCGCAGACCTTCCTGACGGCGCCGTGGTTCACGAACCTGTTCTGGGACGGACGAGCGGGGACGACCTTCGTCGACCCCGACACGGGCGCGGTGGTGATCCCGCAAGGCGGCGCCCTCGAGAGCCAGGCCGTCGGACCGGTGGTCTCGTCGGTCGAGATGGCGCACGACGCGCGCCAGTGGTCGCAGGTGACGGCCAAGCTGCAGGCCGCGCGCCCGATGGCGCTCGCGAGCAACCTGCCGAGCGACATGGCGCAGGCCCTCGTCGGCAATAAGGGATACCCGGACTTGTTCCAGGCGGCGTTCGGGACCCCGGACATCACGGCGGCGCGGATCGGCCTCGCCCTCGCGACCTACCAGCGCACGGTGGTCCCGGACCAGACCCCCTACGATCAATTCGCGGCCGGCAACCCGGGCGCCATGACCCCGCAGCAGCACCAGGGGCTGATGGTCTACGCGGGTCCGGGCCGCTGCGTCATCTGCCACAGCGGCGGGCTGTTCGCCGACAACCAGTTCCACAACGAAGGCCTCCGTCCGATCGCCGAGGACATCGGCCGTCAGGCCGTCACCAACAACCCGTCGGACGCCGGCCGCTTCAAGACGCCGACGCTGCGGAACGTGGGTCTCCGGAATAGCTTCATGCACAACGGTCAGTTCACCACGCTGGCCCAGGTCGTGCAGTTCTACGTCGCCGGCGGCGGACCCTTCAGCCAGAACAAGGACCCGGCGCTGATCCCGCTCAACCTGAGCGCGCAGCAGCAGGCCGACCTGATCGCCTTCCTCGACGGCGCGCTCACCGACCCGCGCGTCGCGCAGGGGCTGCCGCCGTTCGATCGGCCGACGCTCTACAGCGAGACGACGCCCAGCTCGGGGCAGCAGCTCGGGGTCATGAGCCCCGGCAGCGGCAACCGGTTCCCGCTGATGCTCGCCGGTACGCCGGCCAACATCGGCAACACCGAGTACAAGATCGGCCTGTTCAACGCCGTCGGTGGCGCGCCGGTGACGCTGGCGCTCAGTCCGGCGTTCGCGTTCTCGACCATCGGGGGCGTCAACGTCAACGTCGACCTCGGCGCCGGCGCGATCTTCCTGCCCTCGATGCTCGGCGGCGCTCCGGGCGTGCCGGGAGAGGGCTACGGGACGTTGAACGTCGCTCTGCCCGACGACCCCGCGCTCAGCGGGCTGGTGCTCTACGCGCAGTGGTTCATCTGGGACTCGGGCGTCGCCGCTGGCGCCGCCTCGACCCGGAGCGCGCGGGTCGCATTCTTCTAGACTCCGCAGCGTTCGCTCGCGACGGTGCGCTCGCCGCGGTGCCCTCGCGACGTTGCGCTCGCCACGGTGCGCTCGGCGACGCGACGTCTCTGGACGGCGGCGGGGGCGCCTCAGCTGAACTCGAACGCGCTGCGGTAGGCTGCGTGGGCCTGGAGGTGCTCGACCAGCCGGCACAGGCCCTCGTCGCACGCGATCGTGGCGCTGTCCCCGATCACGGTCAGGTGGCGGCGCGCGCGGGTCATCGCCACGTTCAGTCGGCGCAGGTCGGCCAGGAAGCCCACCTCGCCGCGGTCGTTGCTCCGCACCAGGGAGACGACGACGGCCTCTTTCTCGCGGCCCTGCAGCCCGTCGACCGTGCCGATCTCCAGCTCGGGATCGCACAGCCGCTCCCGCAGGCGCTGCACCTGGGCGTTGTAGGGGGTGATGACGGCGACGTCCCGGCTCGCGACGCCGGCCTTGAGCAGGTCGCCGACGACGCGCGCGACCAGGGCGGCTTCGCCGGGGTTGTGTCGCGACGCCTCGTCCTGCTCGGCGGTCTCCTCGTGGCCGCAGCCTGCCGTGTCGACGAAGCACAGCGGCGCCGTGGTCCACTCGGTGGTCGCGACGCCGTCCAGGTCGTGCAGCAGGCGGGCGGCGACCGTCGGCGCGGCCTCGAGCTGCCCTCCGTAGAACGTCGCCGACGACCAGCCCATGACGCGCTCGTGCATGCGGTACTGGGTCGTCAGCATGCGGCTCGCGCGTTCGACGCTCGGTAGCTCCGCCAGCCGCTCGAACATCGTGCGCGACAGGCCGCCTGCGGCCGCCTCGGTCGAGATCACGGTCGGCGGCAGCTGCAGGTGGTCGCCGGCGAGCACGACCCGGTCCGCGTGGCGCATCGCGATCCAGCAGGCGGCCTCCAGCGCCTGCCCTGCTTCGTCGAGGACGACCCGGTCGAACGCCCGCTCCCCGATCCCGGCCTCGGACGCGCCCGTCGTGGTCGCCAGCACGACGTCGGCGCCGTCGACGATCCCCCGGGTGATCGCGCGCTCGAGCTGTCGGCGCTCGCCCCGCAGCCGACGCAGCTCGTCCCGCGCGGCGGAGCGCTCTGCGCGGCTCTTCGCCCGCTGGAGCGCGCGCAGCGCGTGGTCCTGGTCACGGCGGCTGTCCCGGAGCACGCGCTGGTCGGGCGACTCGGCGAGCAGCTGCGCGAGCGAGACGTCCCGCGCGTCCGGCTGCATGCGCGCGGGGTGGCCGAGGCGTACGACCCGGACGCCCGCGGCCGCGAGCCGGGCTGCGAGGTTGTCGACCGCGACGTTCGACGGCGCGCACGCGAGCAGGCGCTCGCCCGCCGCGACCGCCTGGCGGCACAGCTCGACGAGCGCGGTGGTCTTGCCTGTTCCGGGGGGACCGTGGATCCGCGCGACCGTCGGAGCCGCGAGCGCGGTCGCGACGGCGTCGCGCTGGGAGGCGTCCAAGCCGTGGTCGAACCACGCCGGGATCGCGGCTGGACGGGACGGCTCCTGGTCGCGCGCCCCGAACAGCGTGTCGACGAACCGCGCCCGCTCGCGGTCGGGTTCGCGGCCCAGCTCCCGGAGCGCCTCGTCCAGGCGGCGGTGCGTCACGTCCGTTGTCATGCGGTCCAGGCGCACGACGGGCGGCAGCTCGTCTGCCTCGGGGTCGAGGGCGACCACCACCTCGGCGCCGCGTGCTCGCGCCACGACCGCGGTGACCCGGTCGCCTTCGCCGCGCGCGCTGCGCACCGCCACGACGTCGCCCGGGCCGAGTCGGTGGGGCGGCAGGTCGCCGCCCCGCGAGGGCCGCAGCGTCGCGTGCAGGCGCCCGCCGAAGCCGGGCTGGAGGTCGTGGACCTCCATGCGCAGCAGGGTCGAGCCGCGCGCGACCAGCTCCGCGTCGCTGCAGTCGCGCAGCAGGCGCTCGCGCTCCTCGATCTCTGCCGCGCGCTCGAGCTGCAGCAGCCGCCGGTGGGTCGCGGCGAACTCCAGGCGGCCCTCCACGGCCGCTACTTGGCCTTGGGGAGGGTGATCGTCACCGGCGCTTCGTCGGCCTCGACGCGGAACCCCTCGGAGCGGCGGCTGCCGAGGCGGAAGCGCGCCTTGTAGCGCGTCGAAGGGTGCGCGAGGAACGGGCAGACGAACTCGCCGTTCTCGTCGGTCACGGGGGCGTCGAGCCAGGACCAGTTGAGGCTGCTGGCGACCATGCGGAACCCCGACTCGCGCGCGCCGGTGGAGCTGGAGCTGTAGCAGTCCATGCGCGCGCCCGCGACCGGCGCTCCGTCCTCGTCTACGACGCGTCCGCGCATCGCCGGCATCGGCGTCAGCCGCAGCTCGCGCTGCAGGTCGCCGTCGAGGGCGACGCTCAGCTGGATCATGTCGCGCGCGTTCCGTCCGAACACGAACCACTTGCCAGGCTGCAGCAGCAGCGCGACGCGTCCGGCGCTGTCGGTCGTCGCGCGCGTCGTCCAGCCGTCACAGTCGCCGTGGCGACCGTGCTCCTCGCTGACGACGAGCAGCTCGACGTCGTTGGCCGGGCCGCCGGTCGCGTCGAGCACCTGCAGCTCGAGGCTGCACAGCGCGCTCAGGTCGAAGCTCAGCGGCTGGTCGCGGTACTCGCGGATGCCGTGCAGCGAGACCGCGCGCTGCGGCACGCGTCGCCGCAGCTTCTCGGGCGTCAGGCGGGTGCGGACGGCGTCGCCGCGGAGGAGCAGGTCGACCTCGTCGATCTTGCCGTTGACGTTCGGGAGCTCGAAGCCGCCGTCGCCGTCCGTCACCACGGGGAACATCAGCTCTTCGTGCAGCCAGCCGCGTCCCTCCTTGCCCTCGACGCGGACGCCCAGCCGGACGAGCGCGGGCTGAGCGGCGAGCCCGCCCGCCGCGCTGCCGCGCAGCTCGCCGGCGCGAGGCGCGGCCGCAGCCAGCGTGAAGCGCAGCTCGTCGCAGTCGGCTGCGGCGACCTGTCGGCCGTCGTGGAACGGCCCCTGCCAGAAGCCCGAGTAGCTGAGCTTGCGGCCGGCCTTCTCCGCGACGAACACGTAGGTGGTGGCGCGCTTGTCCTCGAAGGGGTTCTTGCTGGCTGCGATCCGCGCCGTGAGCCGGCCCCGTTCGTCGGTCTCGCCCAGCGCGCGCCAGAGGCGACGCGCGGGGAGGCTCACCGTGAAGCCCTCGTTGCGGGAGTAGCCTGCGGCCATCCGGAACCGGACCGCGGCGCCGGCGATCGGGTCGCCGCGCTCGTCGACCGCGAGGACGGGGATCTCCTGCGGCGGGCGCACGTTCACCATCGCCGACGCGCCCATGTCGCCGCTCCTGCCGCTGGCGAGCGGCTGGCCGTCCTTGTCGAGCACGTCGATCTGGACCCGACCTCGCGGCGGCGCCGGGATCGTGCAGCTGTCGCCGTCGCCGAGCGCGGTCTCCGTCCAGGGCAGCTCGACGCCCTGCACGGCGAGGCGCACCCGGAAGGGGGCGAGGTCCCGCCAAGCGTCGAGGCCGCCGACGGACACGCGGCAGACGGGGCGCTCCTGGTCGGCGTGGAGCTCCAGCAGCTGGCCGCTGCTGACCCAGCGGACCGTGCTGCAGACGCGCGCCGGCGCAGGGGCCGCGACCGCCCAGATCAGGTGGTGCGTGCACGGCACCACCAGGGCGCGGAAGCGTCCGCGCGCGTCGGTGCGGACGACGGCGTGCGAGGCGGCGCGGTTGCCAGGCGCGGTCACGTCCGGCAGGACGACGTGGACCTCGGCGCCGATCAGCGGCGCCCCGGCGGCGTCGACGACCTTTCCCAACAGCGGGCGCAGTCCGCGCGCCGCGCCGCCCGCTTGTGCCGCCGCCGCGGCGAGGCAGAGGCTGGCTGCGAGCGCCGCGAGGGCGCCGGGTCGGGTGGAGGGCATCTCGAGATGATGCGGCGCCGCCCTCGCGCCAGCAAGCAAACCGGGCGCAACGCCCGACCCGCGCTCAGCTCAGCTTCTCGGAGATCG
>JBMHDP010000416.1:0-4709 GCA_049889335.1 Planctomycetota bacterium | reverse complement strand
GATTCGCCTCCGGGCGCCTTCGGCGGGTAGGCTTCATCCGACGAGTCTGGTTGCGGGTGTAGCTCAGTGGTAGAGCATCACGTTGCCAACGTGAGGGTCGTGAGTTCGAATCTCATCACCCGCTCCAGTTTTCTCCCGGTTGGTCGGCTCTGCCGACCGCGCGAACACCGGTGACGCGGGCGACTCCATTCGCCCTGCCGCTGCGCCCATGACGCGAGGCTGCCACGGGTCGATCGCAGCGAGGGATCTACCCAGGAGCATCCCTCGACGACCGTCCGCGCCGCCCACCCTGCGCGGAATCGACCCGGCGCGCGATGTGGGCCCGCCGCGCCGTCTTCGTTAGCAGCGACATGAAATCGCTACGCATCGGCGTCTGGCTGTTCGCCGCGATCGGCGCAGCCGCGGCCCAGGGCCCCGCGCCGGGAGTCACGCAGGACTGGCGTGACGTCCAGGCGCGGATCGCCTGGCACGGGACCTGGGCGGGCGCCCGCGCCGCGGCTGCGGCGAGCGGTCGCCCGATCCTGTTGGTGTCCGCGGCGCCCCACTGCGGCCGCGTGCCGGGCATGTGGTGACCCGGCAAGCAGGAGATGGACAGGAGTTTCCTGTCCCACCGAGCCGTGGTCGAAGCCTCCCGTTCGTTCGTGTGCGCGCGCCTGCTGACGTTCGAAGACGTCGAGGAGGCGGCGCTGATGTCGCGGCTGCTGCCCGGGCGCGACCCCGTCAACACGGTGTTCACGATCCTCGATCCGTCCGGCCGTGAGCCGCTGGTCCGGCCGGGGCGGTCGCCGCGCCGCCGCTACGCCAGCGGCGCGGAGCTGGCCGCCGACATGAAGCGGCTCGCCGCCCGCTACCCAGGAGAGGAGCAGGTCCGGCCCGACCAGCTCGGGCTGCCGCTGCTCACGGACGTGCGCCGCGCACTCAACGTCACCGAATGCGACGCGCAGCAGCTGGTGGTCCTCCGAGGGAGCGACGCGGCGCTGCAGCCGCTGCTCGACGAGCTCGTGCGCTGCTGCTGGTCCGCGGAGCTGATCGGTCGCTTCCTCTACGTGCGCGCCGACGACGCGACCGACTGGGACACGATCGCGGGCGCCGGCGACGCGCCTGCAATCGGCCTGCTGATCGTGCAGGCCGATCGCTACGGGCTGACCGGCCGCGTCGTCGGCGCGGCCGAGCCAGGGATCTCGGCGCAGCGTCTCCGGGCGCTGCTGCGCGACGCGGCCGCGGCCTTCTCGCCAGCGCCCGTCGACACCCGTAAGCGCCGGCGACAGG
Source organism: Planctomycetota bacterium (assembly GCA_049889335.1). Lineage (GTDB taxonomy): Bacteria > Planctomycetota > UBA1135 > UBA1135 > UBA2386. The sequence continues at coordinate 3,440 of JBMHDP010000416.1, read as the reverse complement.
GCCGCCGCGCCGGGGTGCGCTGGGAGGCCGAAGTGTCGCCCCGCAAGGGCGGCTAGCCGCCTCGGCGACCAGTCGACACCTCGGGCGGGTCGGCGGGTAGGATCGCAAGGCGCTATGCGTGTCTCCGTCGCCGCTGTCTCCTCTCTCGCGCTGGCAGCTGCCTGCGCGCTCCCGCCGGACCCCGACGCGCCCGCAGGGCTCAGGCGCGACTTCGCGCAGGCGATCGGGGCGCTGCAAGCCGACCTGATCCGTGACGAGATCACCGGCAGCAACATGGTGCTGGTCGCCGGCGGCGGCGGCGAGCTGTACCGCCACGTGGAGAACTCCGGCAAGAACGGCGACCGCGACATCACGGCCGACACGCTGTTCCCGATCTGGTCGATGTCCAAGCCGATCACGATCGTCGCGATGATGACCCTGTTCGAGCAGGGCAAGTTCTCGTTCGACGACCCGGTGTCGAAGTACATCCCGTGCTTCTCGGACCTCCAGGTCGTCGACGGGGACGGCGTGCGGCCCGCGACCGAGCCGCTGCTCGTAGAGCACCTGATGAGCCACCGCTCCGGCTACAGCTACTACGTGATGGGCGGCGGCAGCACCGACGCGCCGGCGCCGCCGGCGTTCGACCGGCCGCATCCCAACCAGACGCGGTTCGACGACCTGCAGCAGTTCTGCGAGGTCGCCGCGAAGCAGCCGCTGATGTTCGAGCCCGGCTCGGAGTTCCTCTACGGCATCAACCAGGCGATCCTCGGCCGACTGGTGGAGGTGCTGTCGGGCGTGCCGTTCGCCGACTACCTGCAGGCCCACGTCTTCGGTCCGCTCGAGATGACCGGCACCAGCTTCGTGCTGGACGACGCGCGCCGCGCGCGTCTGCAGCCGCTGTGGATCAACCTCGAGATCGCGCCGGTGGTCGAGGGGATGCCGCCGCCCGGCGGCACGATCAAGGGCTTCACGACGCTGCTCAACGAGATGACCTACAGCCCGCGGAGCAAGGCGCACTTCGGGGGCGAGGGGCTGGTGTCGTGCCCGGCCGACTACGCGCGCTTCTGCCAGATGCTGCTCCAGGGCGGCGTCTACAAGGGCCGGCGGGTGCTCCGCGAGGACAGCATCCGGCGCATGGTCGAGCCCAAGAGCCGCGACATCTTCTCGCCGGCGTTCCCGCCCGGGATGGACATGGGCTACAGCGTGTTCGTCATGCGCGACGCAGCCGGGGAGGGCACCAAGGCGCCGGCCGGCGTCTACGGCTGGTCCGGCTACCACAACACGCACTTCTGGATCGACCCCGAGAACGACCTGTTCGCGCTGTTCATGAGCCGCGCGCGCGAGTTCAACTTCGACATCCCGCGCCGCCTGCGCGCGGCGCTCTACGGGGCGACCTCACGCTGAGGCGCGCCGCGTCGCTCGAATCGGCGGCCGCGACGCTACGCGGGAGGGGGCGAAGGCCGACGTGACCGGATGAAGGGTCGCGTGACCGAGCGGAGGCTCAGTCGACCAGCCGCCAGCGGGTCGACTCGCCGGCGCGCATCGGCACCAGGCGCTCGTCGCCGAACGGCAGGTCCGTCGGCACCGGCTGCTCGACCCGCTCGAGCGTGACCCTCTGCGCGCTGCGCGGCAGCCGGTAGAAGTCCGGGCCGCGGAGGCTGGCGAACGCCTCCAGCTTGTCGAGCGCGCCCGCGTCCTCGAAGGCCTCGGCGTACAGCTCCAGCGCGGCGTGCGCGGTGTAGACGCCGGCGCAGCCGCAGTCGCTCTCCTTGCGCCCGCGCGCGTGCGGCGCGCTGTCGGTGCCGAGGAAGAAGCTCGGGTCGTCGCCGGTCGCCGCGGCGACCAGCGCCTGGCGGTGCCGCTCGCGCTTGAGGATCGGCAGGCAGTAGGCGTGCGGCCGCATGCCGCCTCGGAACAGCTCGTTGCGGTTCCACAGCAGGTGGTGGGCGGTGATGGTCGCGGCGACGTTCGCGCCGGCGCCGCGCACGAACTCCACCGAGTCGGCGGTCGTGACGTGCTCGAGCACGACCCGCAGCTTCGGGAAGTCGCTGCACACCTTGCCGAGGTGTCGCTCGAGGAACTCGCGCTCGCGGTCGAACACGTCCACGTGCGCGTCGGTGACCTCGCCGTGCAGCAGCAGCGGCAGGTCGACGCGCTCCATCTCGGCGAGCGTCTCGCGCACGCGGCTCCAGTCCGTGACGCCGTTCTCGGAGTTGGTCGTCGCGCCCGCCGGGTAGAACTTGACCGCGTGCACCGCGTCCGAGCGTCGGGCGGCCTCGACCTCGGCCGGCGGCGTGCGGTCGGTGAGGTAGAGCGTCATCAGCGGCTCGAACGCCGCGCCTTCGGGCACGGCCGCGAGGATGCGCGCGCGGTACGCCTCGGCTTCGGCGACGGTCGTCACCGGCGGCTTGAGGTTGGGCATCACGACCGCGCGGCCGAACTGGCGCGCGGTGTGCGGGACGACGTCTCGGAGCACGTCGCCGTCGCGGAGGTGCAGGTGCCAGTCGTCGGGTCGGGTCAGCTCGATGCGCATCACGGGTCGAGGATGCCCGATGCCCGCGCGCGTTGCATCCCTGATTCGGCGCCGGTGGCGCGCGCCGCGCGGCCTCGTTAGCCTGCCCGTGTGCGCCCTGTCCGCCGCCTGCGCTTCGGCTTCTCGCCCTGCCCGAACGACACGTTCGCGTTCTGGGCGGCGGTGCACGGTGAGGTCTCGGGTGCGCCCGAGGTCGAGCCGGTGATGGCGGACATCGAAGCGCTCAACGAGCGCGCCGTCGGCGGCGCGGACCCGCTGGAGGTGACCAAGCTCAGCCTGCCGGCGCTGGCGCGCTGCGTCGACGACTACGCGGTGCTCGCGAGCGGGGCTGCGCTCGGCTTCGGCTGCGGGCCGCTGGTGGTGGCGCGCGCGCCGGACGCCGGGCTCGAGCAGCTGGGGGAGCTGCGCGTCGCCGTGCCGGGTGTGCACACGACGGCCTACCTGCTGATGGCGAGCTTGCTGCCAGCACCCGCAGAGGCCGTGGCGATGCGGTTCGACGAGGTGATGCCGGCCGTCGCCCGCGGCGACTGCGACGCGGGGCTGGTGATCCACGAGAGCCGGTTCACGTTCGGCGACCACGGCCTGCGCCAGCTCTGTGATCTGGGCGAGCTGTGGGAACAGGCGACGGGCGGTCCGCTGCCGCTCGGCGTGATCGCGGCGCGGCGCGACCTCGACGACGCGACGTTCGCCGCCGTGGAGCGCGCGCTGCGCGCTTCGGTCGAGCTCGCGCAGGCGCAACCCGAGCGGCCGCGGCCGTGGATCCGGGCGCACGCGCAAGAGCTGGCGGACGACGTCTGCGATCGCCACATCGCGCTCTACGTCAACGACTTCACCGTCGACCTCGGCGCCGCCCGCCCCGCCCCCGGCGGCGAGCTGCGGCCGCGCCGCCCGGCCCCCCCGGTTTAGCCCGCCGGGCCCCGCCCCGGCC
>JBMHDP010000415.1:0-8251 GCA_049889335.1 Planctomycetota bacterium | reverse complement strand
CGGCGCCTCGCCGACAGCCGCGGCGTCGCCGAAGAAGTTGCCGCGCCACTGGTGCCACCCGCGCTCGCTGAGGTTGAACCGCACCGGCGCGCCCGACGTCGCGCGCACGACGTTGCCCTCGAGCAGGTAGCCCTTGCTGCCCTGGTCGAGGAAGAAGCCGTTGTTGGGCGCGCCGCCGTGCGCGGCGCCGCTCCGGTGCACGTCGTGGACGTAGTTCTGCCGCAGCACGGTTCCCGGCTGCAGGCCGAGCGTGTAGACGCCGCCGCCGTCAGCCAGCAGCTGCATCACGTCGTGGATGTGGTTGTGCTCGACCACGCAGCGAACCTGCGAGGTCGGCGTCGTGTTCCACCGGTAGCCGACCGAGATCCTGGTGTAGGGCAGGTCGTGCACGTGGTTGTGCGCGACCCTCGTGTCGGCCGAGAACGCCACGAACACCCCCACCGCGCCGAAGCTGTCCTGGCCGCAGCGGCGGACCTCGCAGTCCGCCACCTCGGTGGCGCGCGGCGCGTCGCGCGGGTCGAGCCAGTCGGCGTCGAGGCCGCCCTCCTTTCCGCCCGCGAGCGCAGCGCGCGCGCGCCAACCGACGATCACGCCGGTGCCGCCGAGGTCGTCGAACGCGGAGCCGACGATCGCCGCCCGCGCACAGCCTGCGCCGACGCCGACGCCCGAGGCGCCGAGGTGCGCGAAGCGGCAGCCGCTGATCCGGAGGTCCTCGGCGTATTGACACGCGAACGCGACCGGCTGCACGAAGGTCGGCGCGCCCAGCGTGGTGCCGTGGTGCGCCGCCTGGATCTCCCGGTAGCCAGCGGCAGGCAGCGGGAACGCGGTGTGGGAGAACCGGATGCCATCGAACCGGAGGTGGCGTACGGGCGCCTCCCGGCTGCCCGCGACCTGCACGAGGTGCTCGAGCCGCGGCGCGACGACGACAGTGTGCGCCGACGGGTCTTCGCCCGGGAGCGCCAGGTAGGACAGCTCGCCGGAGCGCGGGTCCAGGCTCCACTCACCCGGCTGCGTCAGCAGCTCGCGCGCGTTCTCGAGCCACGCGGCCTTGCCCGGGCTCGCGGTCGTCGCCGGGCCGTGGCCGATCCACCCCATCGGCGAGGCCGTCTTGACCTGCTCCCCCGCGCGCTCGGCGACGACACCGCGCGTCACCGACCAGTTCTCCAGCACCACCAGCTCGGCGCGCTGCGACGCGAGGTCACCCGGCGGCGGCGTACGGTCGAACGAGAATCCGGTGACGTCTGCGCTGACCGTCCGCAACCGCGCGACGCCCGCGTCCGGCCACCGCGCCCGCCGCGCGCGCCGGCCGTCGACGGTCAGGTGCCGGAAGAACCAGCGCCCGGCCGCGACCTCGGGCAACGTCGCCTGCCACAGCCCTGGACGGACCTCGCGCCACCCGCGGACGCGGCGGCCGCCGCTCAGCACCGCGTCGGCGCCCGGCGCAGCCGCATAGGTCGTCGGCGCGGCCCGCGCGCCGGAGTCCGCGGCGTCGAACTCGAGCGGGGCCGCGAGCTCGTGAACGCCTTCGTGCAGCCAAACGGTCAGCGGCCCGTCGAGACCGCCTGATCGGAGGCCACGCACCGCTCGCTGCGCGCGCGCGACGCTCCGATACGGCCGCGCGGCGCTGCCGTCCTGGTCGTCGTCACCGGACAGCGCGACGTGCAGCGCGACGATCGGCGCGCCGTCGACTGCGCCACAGGCAGGCCAGGCCAGCAGCAGCGCGCACCCGAGCGCGGCGGAGCAGGCTGTCTGCGCGGCGCGCGGCCGCTCCATGCGGGCCGGTCGAACGCAGCTCGCGCCTACTTCGCGGCCTCCGGCAGCGGCCGCACCGCGATGTCCTTGAAGTGCACCTCCGAGCCCGGGTCGTGGGCCTGCAGCGCGAAGGTGCCGCGGTCGATCAGCCGGCCTTCGAAGCCCGGGTCGCGCTTCACCCCCTCGGGCTCGGTGTAGTCGACCGTGACCTCGCCGTCGACCTTGACGGTCACGTGCTTGCCGACGACCCGCACCTCCATCAGGAACCACTCGTCGTCCTTGGCCGGCGCCTCCTTGACGTCGTCGACCGCGTAGAGGCCGCCGGTGCGGCGCCAGTCCGACTGGGTGTTGTTGACCTGCACCTCGTAGCCCCGGTAGGGCCAGCCGTCCTTCTGGAACTTGGTGTGGAAGTAGATGCCCGAGTTGGCGTTCTTGCGGGTCCGCACCAACGCGCGCAGGTCGAAGTTCTTGAAGTCGTGGTGGTAGACCGGCCCGTCGTAGAACACGTGGGCGCGCTCGCCCTGCACGACGATCGCGCCCTTCTCGACGCGCACCGACTTCGGGTTCTCGTTGACCTTCCAGCCGGTCAGGTCCTTGCCGTTGAACAAGGAGACGTAGCCGCCGCCGTCGCCGAGCTCGCGGATGCGCAGGTTGCGCCACGCGACCTGCCACTTGGGGTCGCCGCCGACCGAGTGGACCTGCAGGCCGAGGAAGCCCGACGGCGACACGCTGTCGACGACGTTCGCGATCTGCACGCCGTTGACCCAGGTGCGGATCGTCGGCCCGAGGCAGACGACCCGATAGCGGTTCCACTCGCCGCTCTTGAAGGCCGCGCGACGCAGCGGGTCGTCCCGGTCGGTGCTGAGCCAGCCACGCCGCGCCTCGTCGTAGACGAAGCCGGCGTGGCCGTTGGTCGAGATCTCGACCTGGTAGCCGTGCACGCGCCCCTTGTTGTGGGTCGGGAACGAGTGGCTGCGGATCTGCACGCCAGAGTTGAGCCGGTCGTCCTGCAGCTTGACGTCGAACTCGAGTTCGAAGTCGCCGTAGAAGCGGTCGCTGCAGAGGAACGAGTTGGGGCTCCCCTTGACGGTCGTGCCGACGATGGCGCCGTCCTGGACCTCGTAGGTCGCGGTCCCGTTGCGCTGCGTCCAGCCGTCGAGGGTGCGGCCGTCGAAGAGCGAGGTCCAGCCGTCCGCCTGCGCAGACAGCGGCGTGGCGAGCGCGGCCAGCAGGCCAACGGAGAGCAGCGTGAGCGAGGTTCTGTTCATGACGTCAGGCGGTCGGGGCCGCGCCGCAACGATCCCGGCTGCCGCGCCTGGGTCAAGCACGGACCGCGCTCCGACGCAGCTTGCGGGCGAGACCGACGTGGGCCGTCCCTCCCACCGCAAGCGAACCGCCGGCAGGTCTTGTAAGGGAACTGCACCAGGGTGTCGCAGCCGTCTGGGTGTCCTATCCTTGCGGTGCCATCGGGCTTTGCCGCAACCGACCAGGACCACGATGACCCGCGAACCTCACGCCGCCTCCTCGTCCGGCCTCGACCGCCGCACGTTCCTCGCCTGCTCCGCGACCGTCGGCGCGGCCGCCGCGCTGCCAGCCCAGCTGCGCGGAGCCGCCCGGGCCGCGCCGCGCGCCGACGCCGTCATCCAGATCTACCTCGGCGGCGGGCTCAGCCACATCGACTCGCTGGACCCCAAGCCCGACGCGCCGATCGACACCCGCGGACCGTTCCGATCGATCCCGACCAAGCTCGACGACGTGCGCTTCACGGAGCTGTGCCGCAACCTCGCCAAGGTCGCCGACAAGCTCACCGTGGTGCGCTCGATGACCCACACGGAGGCCGCGCACGAGCGGGGCCGCCACAACATGCTCACGGGCTACCGGCCGAGCCCGGCGATCACCTACCCCAGCTTCGGCGCCGTGGTCAGCCACGAGCTGGGCGTGCGCAACGACCTGCCGCCCTACGTCTGCGTCCCGAACGCGTCGAACCCCGACCTCGGCACCGGCTACCTCAGCTCGGCCTTCGGTCCGTTCAGCGTCGGCGGCGAGCCTTCCCGCAGCGGCTTCGCCGTCAAGGACCTCGGGCCGACGACCGAGCTCAAAGACGCCCGCAAGGCGCGGCGGCGGCGCATGCTGGCCGAGCTCGACGCGGGCTTCGCAGGCGCGGCCGACGGCATCGCGGCGACCCAGGAGTTCTACCGGCAGGCCTGGGACCTGATCGACTCGCCGACCGCGCAGGAAGCGTTCAAGATCGAGAAGGAGGACAAGAAGACGCGCGACCGCTACGGCCGCTCGACGATCGGGCAGCGGCTGCTGCTGGCGCGACGGCTCGTCGGCGCGGGCGTGCGCTTCGTCGCGGTGCCGAGCGGCGGCTGGGACAACCACGAGGGCATCGCGGCGGGCATGCGCAGCCGCTTCCCGTCCGTCGACCAGGCGGTCGCCGCGCTGATCGCCGACCTCGACGAGCGCGGCATGCTCGACCGCACGATGGTCGTCCTCTCCACCGAGTTCGGCCGCACGCCGCGCGTCAACCGCACCCAGGGCCGCGACCACTGGCCGCGCGTGTTCTCGATCCTCGCCGCGGGCGGCGGAGTCAAGCGCGGCTACGTGCACGGCGCGTCGGACCCCAGCGGCGGCGAGCCGCAGGAACAGCCGGTCTCGCCGGCGGACTTCGCCGCGACGATGTTCACGCAGCTGGGGATCGACCCGCACAAGCGCCTGATGAGCCCGGGCGACCGACCGATCGACATCGTCCGCGGCGGCGCCGTGCTGCGGGAGCTGCTGGCGTGAGAGGCGCGCTGCTGACGACGGCGCTGTGGGCGCTGACCGGCGCGGCGACGGCGCAGTCGCTGCGGCTGGTGCTGCCGGCCGGCGCGACCCGCGGCGCGACGGCGACGTTCCGGTGCTACGGCTCGGACCTCCAGGACACGGTCTCGGTGATCTGGCTGCGCGAGGGCCTGGAGCTGCTCGCGCTCGAGAACAAGAAGGCCGACCGGGTCCACCTCAAGGTGCGCGTCCCCGCGGACGCCGAGCTCGGCGTTTATCCGTTCGCGCTGCACACGGCGCGCGGCATCACCCGGGTCAAGCTGCTGCGCGTCGGCGCGCTGCCGTCGGTCGCCGAGGCGAAGGACCACGCCAGCCTCGCCACCGCCCAGCCGATCGAGCTGAACTCGACGGTCGACGGGCGCGTGCTGGCAGAAGACGTCGACTGGTACTCCTTCGAGGCCGCCGAAGGTCAGCCGGTGCGCGTCGAAGCCGAAGGCGTGCGGCTCGGGCTCTACGACCTGGACCTGCAGTTCGAGGTGTTCGGGCCGGACGGCGAGCTCGTGCTGCGCGCCGACGAGAGCGCGATCGGGCGCGCCGACCCGGTCGCCGGCTTCCGCGCCGAGGCCGCGGGCACCTACCATATCGCGCTGCGCGACGTGGCCTACCGCGGCTCGTCCTACGGCGCGTACCGGCTGCACGTCGGCACGTTCCCGCGCCCCACCGGCCTGCTGCCCGCGGGCGGGCGGCCCGGCGAGAAGATCCAGGTGACGATGCTGGGCGACCTCGAGCCGCTCCAGGCGGAGCTGACGCTGCCCGAGCGCCCGGGCGTGCACGAGCTCTTCCCCGCGGTCGACGGGGTCCCCGTGCCGCCCCCGGTGCGCGCGGTGGTCGCCGCGCGCGCCAACTTCGTCGAGGGCGCCGTGCCCGCGGCGCCGCCGTCCGCGCCGGGCGCGTTCCACGGCGGGCTGGCCGAGCCGGCCGAGACCGACGCCTACGCTTTCTCCGCCAAGAAGGGCCAGCGGCTCGAGATCCGCGCGCTCGCCCGCGCGCTGCTGTCCCCGCTCGACCCGGTGATGGTCGTGCGCGACGCGGCGGGCAAGGCGCTGACCTCGAACGACGACGGCCTCGGACTCGACGGCCGCGTACGCTTCACGGCGCCGGCCGACGGCGCCTACCGCGTGACCGTACGGGACCACCTGCGCCGCGGCGGCGCCGACTTCTTCTACCGGATCGAGGTCGGCGCCGTGCCCGGCGCCGCGACGACCCGCGAGAGCGTCCCCGGTCGGCGCTCCGAGGACTTCGGGCTGTGCGTGCCGCAGGGGGGCCGCAACGCGACCATCGTGCAGACCAGCGGCGGGGACACGCGCGGCGGCGTCCAGCTGGACTGGAGCGCGCTGCCGCCCGGCGTCACCGCCCAGCCGATGGCCGTGCCTTCGGGCGGCGTCACGCCGCTGGTGCTGACGGCGACGGCAGACGCCGCCCTCGGCAGCGCGCTCGCGACCCCCTCCCTGCGCTCCGAGGCCGCGCCGCGGGAGCGGCCGGTGCGTCACGAGCACGGCTTCCCGACGCTGCGCGTCCGGAACAACGTCTCCTACGACACGCGCGCCGCGCGCGCGCTGCCGGTCGCCGTCACGAACCCCGTGCCGTTCTCGGTCTCGACGGTCCAGCCGAAGGTGCCGCTGACGCGCAGCGGCACGATGAAGCTGCCGGTCCGCCTCGCGCGCGCGGAGTCGTTCGACGGAGCGGTCACAGTGCGCGCGATGTGGCTGCCGGCCGGCGTCTCCGCGACGACGCTGACGCTGCGCAAAGGGCAGCGCGAGGGCGAGATGACGCTCAGCGCCAACTCCCGCGCGACCCTCGTCAAGGCGCCGGTCGTGCTGTCCGCCAGCTACGCTTCGGGCCGGGTGTCTCGCGCCGTCAGCAGCGACGTGTTCGAGCTCGACGTGCAGCAGCCGTGGATCACGGCCAAGGTTCCGCGCGCCAAGCTCGAGCAGGGCCAGCAGGCCACCTTCGTCGTCGAGCTGGAGCGCAACCACGCCTACGAAGGCGAGGTCAAGCTCGAGCTCGGCCGGGTGCCCAAGGGCGTCACCTACGAGGTGCCGCCGATCAGCGCGGACGCCACCGAGGTCCCGGTCCAGCTGACCGCCGCCAAGGACGCGCGGCCAGGCCGGCACCGCTCGATCTACGCCCGCCTGACCCTCACCACGACGGACGGCGTGATCGTGCACTCGGCGGGTAGCGGCGAGATCCGCGTCGACCGGCCGCTGCCACCCGACGTCGGCGGCCAGGAAGGACAGGAGCGACCTCGATGAACCTCGGCCTCCGCGAACTCACCGCCTTCGCGCTCAGCGCAGCCGCCGCCCTCGCGCAGGGTGGCCTGACGGCCTACCCGCCGCGGGTGACGCTCGACAGCGGGCTCGACTCCCACCGCCTGGTGGCCGTCCGCAGCGACGCCCAAGGGATCACCGTCGACGTGACCGCCGCGGTGGAGGTGCGCTTCGCCGACGACGGCGTCGCTGCGTGGCGAGCGGGCCAGCTGGTCCCCGTCGGCGACGGGGAGACGACCGCCACCGTGCGCCACGGCGGACACGAGGCGACCGTCGCCGTCACCGTGCGCGGGGCCGACGCCCGCCCGCCGGTGAGCTTCCGCAACGACGTCATCCCGGTGCTGACGCGCGCCGGCTGCAACGGCGGCGCGTGCCACGGCGCCGCCGCGGGCAAGAACGGCTTCGGCCTGACCCTGTTCGGCTACGACCCGGCCAAGGACCTGCGCTCGCTGAGCCGCGACTACCGCGGCCGCAGGCTCGACTGCGCGGCGCCCGAGCAGAGCCTCATGCTGACCAAGCCCACCGGCGAGGTCCGCCACAAGGGCGGCAAGCGCTTCGAGCGCGACGGCGAGATGTGGGAGACGCTGCGGTCGTGGATCGCCGACGGCGCCGTCGACGACGGCGACGCCGTGCCCGCGCTGGTCTCCCTGCGCGTCGAACCCGAGGAGCTGGTGCTCGCGGGCCCCGGCCAGCGCAGCGAGCTGGTCGTCACCGCCTCCTACTCTGACGGCTCGCTGCGCGACGTCACGCCGCTGGCGCTGCTGTCGTCCAGCAACCCGACGTCGGCGGCGGTTGACGACGGCGCGGTCACCTCCGGCGCGCGCGGCGAGGCGTTCGTGATGGCCCGCTTCGGCTACCTGACGGAGGTGGCCCAGGTCATCGTGCTCCCCGACGCGCAGCCCTGGTCGCCGCCGCCGATGACGGCGCAGAACGAGATCGACCAGCTGGTCCAGCAGAAGCTGGTCAAGCTCCGGCTCGCGCCGGCGCCCGCCTGCGACGACGGCACCTACCTGCGTCGGGTCTACGTCGACGTCATCGGCCAGCTCCCGAGCCCCGAAGAGGTCCGGGCGTTCCTGGCCGACGAGCGCGAGGACAAGCGCGCGCGGGTCGTCGAAGAGCTGCTGCAGCGGCCCGAGTTCCCCGACGTCTGGGCGATGACCTGGGCCGAGGTGCTGCGGATCGAGCCGCAGAACCTCGAGCAGAAGGGCGTGCACATCTTCACCCGCTGGCTGCGCGAGTCCCTGCGCGACGGCGCGCCGATGGACGAGGTCGTGCGGCGCATGCTCACGGCGAGCGGCAGCGCGTTCCGGGTGCCCGAGGCCAACTACTGGGCGACCTCGCGCGACCCCAAGGTGCTCGCCGAGAACGCGGCGCAGACCTTCCTCGGGATCCGCCTGCAGTGCGCGCAG
>JBMHDP010000414.1:0-6302 GCA_049889335.1 Planctomycetota bacterium | reverse complement strand
CCCCCCCCGGGGGGGCGGCCTGGGGCGATCACGGCGCCGGCGTCGATCCAGTTGCGGCAGAGCGCGCCTCGCCAGGCGGGCCGCGTCGGTGTTGCGGGCGTTGGGTTTGCCGTGCGAGGCGACGGAGGTGGCGCCGGCACGAGGGCTCCCTAGCGATGCAGGGTGATGGGGAGCGCAGATTCAGCATCGCCGCGACCCGGGGGCTGCGCTGCTCGGCGACCTCGACGACCGCTGCTCAGGCGACGGCCCGGCGGGGCTTGCCGCGCTCGGGCCGGCCCCCGTCCTCGCCGCGGCGCAGCGGCCGCACCGGGTTCATCGCGTGCGAGACGTGCTCGGGGATCCGGTCGCGCTCTGCGGCCCACGCCAGCATGTGCTTCACGGAAGCCTGCTTCTTGTTGATCGTGGTGCGCGTCTGTTGGTGATCCTCTGCGATGCGGTCGCGCCAGGTCACGAGCAGGTCCTTGTTTCGTCGGCCGACCAATACGTCGCCGCCGTGCTGGGCGAACGTCCGGCAGGCCCGTTCGACGTAGCGGCGCTGCGCCTCGGGCGAGCGGCAGCGGCCGAGGTGGTGGACGTTGCAACCGAGCGTGACCCTCGCCTGGCCGCTGGAGTGGCGGCTGATCTTCCGCTGGCGGCGGTTCCGTGGTGCGCGGGTCACGGGCGTCGACGATGGAGCGCGCTGCGGCGGCCTCTGGCTGCCGTCAGATTGCCGCGGGCCCGCGTTCAAGGGGCGGCCCATGGTCGAGTTCGACGGGGGCTGTCTGGGTTGGCCGGGTGGCCGCGGACCAGGGCCATGCGGCGTTCGAACGCAAGCGCACGCCGCTTCCACCCAGCCAGGGAAGGCCGGGAGGTGGTAGCAGGAGCCGGACTTGAACCGGCGACCTAAGGCTTATGAAGCCGCGCCGGTTGGCTCCGGGACCACGCTGATGCGCAGCGAATCCGGGTCACCGCCACCCGTAAGTCGGGTAACGGCGTCGATTCCGACCGTAGCCGTGTGCGGTGGGTGTCGCAAGCCGTCTCGTCGTGTCGTGACAGTAGAGGCTCGGTTTGACAGTGCGTTTGACAGGCGTGCAGGGTGCGCGGGCGACGCGTCTGCCACCGGCGGACGGTTCCGGGCACCTGATCCCATGTGGGTTGCGGTGCTGGGGCGTGGCGTCGCCGACGGCCGGAGGAGTCGGCGCTGTATCGGGTTGTCGCGTCGGCGTGGGCGGTGGTGCGCGAACGCCTCGAGGCGGGCGAACGGCCGCTGCCGCGGTTCTGCGCGCGGGAGATCGACGCGTTCCTGCGCTGCGGCGTGCTGGCCTACGGGTTCGCGCGGGTGTGGTGCCAGGCTTGCGGCAAGGACGACGTCGTCCCGTTCTCGTGGAAGGGGCGCGGCTTCTGCCCGTCGTGCGGGGCCAGGCGGATGGCGGACACAGCGGCGTGGCTGGTCGACCGGGTGATCCCGGAGCAGGCGCCTGTGCGGCAGTGGGTGCTGTCGCTGACCGAGGCGATCAACCAGCTGATCGGCAACGGCGCCGACCGCTGCAAGGGCCGCCAGATGCCGTGCCACTACACGGTCAAGGAAGGCAACTACTACGGCATGTCGTCCGTGATCGGCACCCAGATCAGCCACGCCACCGGCGCGGCGATGGCGGCGCGGATCAAGGGCGACGACATCGTCGTGCTCGGCTACATGGGCGACGGCGCCACCAGCGCCAACGACTTCCACTGCGGCATGAACTTCGCAGCGGTCTACAAGAGCCCGTGCATCATGTTCTGCCAGAACAACCAGTGGGCCATCTCGGTGCCGCTGAGCAAGCAGAGCGCGTCCGAGACGCTGGCCCAGAAGGGAAAGGCCTACGGCATGCCTTACGTGCGGGTCGACGGCAACGACGTGCTCGCCGTCTACTCGGTGACCAAGGAGGCCGCGGCGCGCGCCCGCGCCGGGGACGGCCCGACCTTCATCGAGGCGGTCACGTACCGCCGCCTCGGCCACAGCTCGTCCGACGACCCGACCAGGTACCGCGACGAGGCCGAGGTCAAGCTGTGGGAGCAGCGCGACCCGGTCGACCGATTCCGGACCTACCTGCAGAAGAAGGGACTCTGGGACGACGGCAAGGAGGCCGCCTTCAAGGACGACATCGCGCAGCGCGTGAACGACGCGATCGCGGCGGCCGAGAAGGAGGGCCCGCCGGAGGACGAGACGTTGGTCACGGACGTCTACGCGCGGGTTACCGAGCAGCAGAAGGAGCAGCTCGCCGAGGACCTTGCCTTGGAGAGACGCGGCGTCAACACGGGCGCGTTCCCGCTGTGATCCGGCCGCGCCGGTCTCCGATCGAGACCGGCGCGAACATCCATCGGGGCGGCGGCCGATCGGGGCCCGGGCAGGAGGTATCGTTGCGGCGTAGCAAATACGCCCGGCGCGCTCTTCGTCTCGCCCGCGGCGCCCCGTAGACCGCCCCAGGCATGATCTTCTCCGAGCCACGTTTCCTGCTGTTCTTCGCGCTCGTCTTCGGCGTGCACTGGCTCTTGCGCGGCAACCTCGGTCGCAAGATCTGGCTGCTGGGCGCGAGCCTGTTCTTCTACGGCTCGTGGGACTGGCGCTTCCTCGCCCTGATCCTCGGCTGCGCGGTCGTCGACTACGTGTGCGCCAAGCGCATCCAGCGCGCGCGGGAGGCCGGCGGCGACGGCAAGGCGTGGCTGATCGTGAGCCTCTGCTACGACCTCGGCACGCTCGGCTTCTTCAAGTACTTCAACTTCTTCGCGGACAGCGGCGTCGACTTCCTGCTCTGGCTCGGCATCCCGGCCAGCGAGGTGACGCTGCAGATCCTCCTGCCCGTCGGCATCAGCTTCTTCACCTTCCAGGCGATGAGCTACACGATCGACGTCTACCGGGGATCGCTCAAGCCGGCGCCGCACTTCCTCGACTTCGTCCTGTTCGTCACGTTCTTCCCGCAGCTGGTCGCGGGACCGATCGTCCGCGCCGCGGACTTCCTGCCGCAGCTGCAGCGCAAGAATCGCTTCCGCGACGTCGACGTGCACCTCGCGCTCGGCCAGTTCCTGTCGGGCTTCGTCAAGAAGGCGATCATCGCCGACCTGATCGCGGGGCCTGTGGACGCCGTGTTCGCGGCGCCGGCGGAGTTCACGGCGCTGTCGATCGCGATCGCGGTCGTGTGCTATGCGGTGCAGATCTACTGCGACTTCAGCGGCTACTCGGACATGGCGATCGGCACCGCGCGCCTGCTGGGCTACGAGCTCACGCTGAACTTCAACTTCCCCTACCTCGCCACCAGCATCACGGACTTCTGGCGGAGGTGGCACATCAGCCTGTCGGGCTGGCTGCGCGATTACCTCTACATCTCGCTCGGCGGCAACCGCGGCTCACGCTGGTTCACGCACCGCAACCTGATGTTGACGATGCTGCTCGGCGGCCTCTGGCACGGCGCCGGCTACAACTTCGTCGTCTGGGGCGCGATCCACGGCGGCGCGCTGGTCGTGCACAAGGAGTGGCTGCGCCTCGTCGGCCCCGGCAAGCTGCCGATCCTCTCGCGCGTGCTGACCCTCTACACGGTCCTGCTCGCGTGGATCTACTTCCGCGCGACCAGCTTCGAGGACGCCTGGGTGATGACCAAGGCGTGGCTCTTGTGGAGCTCGCCGGGGACGCAGACCGTCCCGCTGTGGGCGCCGGTCGCAGGCATGCAGGCCGGCTACAGCATCCTCTGCATCGTCAGCGCGCTGCTGGCCCTGCACCTGCTGGCGAACGTGCGCGCGCACCTGTTCCTCCGTCGGGTGATGCCCGCAGCGGCGGTCACGCTGCTGTTCGGTTCGCTGTCGTCCATCGCGCTGGCGTGCATGCCGCTCGAGGCGCGCCCGTTCATCTACTTCCAGTTCTGAGCCGAGATCATGCGTAGCTCCATCCTCCACGTGACGCTGTTCCTCGCGGGCCTGCTCGGAACGGCCTGGTCGCTGCACTGTCTGGATGCCCGGCCGGTGGCCGGCTACGGCGACCGCAAGATCAAGTTCGCCGAGTCGGTCGCGGGTGAGTTCGACACGGTCATCCTCGGCAGCAGCCGCGCCGAGTTCGGGCTCGTGCCTGCGGCCATCGACGAGGGGCTCGCGGCTGCAGGCGTGGACAGCCGCACGGTCAACCTGGCGCTGTCGGGATATCGGCCGTTCGAGTTCCACGCGATCGCCGACCAGCTGCGCGCGCGCCTCCCGGACGGTCGCTACCGGCTGCTGATGGAGCTGCACTCGCACTCGCAGAGCGGCGCCGACAAGAACTACATGTCGCCGCGGCGGATCGCGACGCACACGCCGTCGTTGTTCCCCGCGCGGATGGGGCAGGCGCTGTCGACGCCGCGCGCGACCCCGCCGCTGCTCGAGAACGTCTACGCGATCACCAGCCAGACCGTGGTCAACGCGCTCCGGATCGGCGCCGGTCCGCGGATCCTCAAGGACCTCGCGTCGCCGTTCGACCCGCGCACGTTCCGGCCGGAAGACCTGCTGGCGGAGCGCGGCTGGCGGGACGTCGCCGACATCGCCCCGGGCTTCCCTCACATGGTGCGGGCCCGCCAGACCTGGCTGCCGGAGCAGAAACGGCGACAGGCGCTCGAAGGCAAGCGCCGCAACCTGATGCTCGACAAGGACGCCGGCGGCCTGCCGGTCGCGTTTCTGGTGGACCGTGCCCGCGCGCTCGAGGCGGCGGGCTTCGAGGTGGTCTACGTGGTGATGCCGACGCTCACCCGGGCCTTCCACGGCCGCGATCAGGTCGCGGCGCTCGCCGAGCAGGTCTGCGTCATCGACCTCGACCGGCCGACGGAGTTCCCGGAGCTGTTCGCGCTCGACAACTTCTACGACGGGGCGCACCTCAGCGCCGAGGGGGCCCTCGCCTGCTCCCGGCTGCTCGCGGTCGAGCTCGCCAAGGTCCGTTCCTCGGTCGAGCAGGCGTCCCTGCTGCCTTCGCTGCGATGAGCCTTTCGGTACACCGTTCTACCTGCAGAATACGTCAGTACCATACACCGTATCCCCGAAATATATCCTAAACTCACCTGTTGTCCGGCGTGGCCGGATCTCTCATCTTAGTCCCAACTTCATAGGGAAGACCCCGAGCGCCGCTCGTGTCGAGCGGCTGCGGGCCGACTCCCCTCCCCCTCCTGTTTCGCAGACTCGATTCTCCATGACTACGTCCCGTCACTTGACCGTCGCCATCCTCAGCATGGCCGCGGGCCTCGCTGCGCAGGTCAACCTCGTCCACATGGGCGGCGTCGACCTGACCTCGACGTCCGACCCGCTCAACGCCGAGTACATCGGCAACAACCCTTCGGCCATCGCCTGGAACGGCACGGACCTCTACGCGGCTGGCTTCAACCAGTCGGGCGGCACCGCGAACACCGGCATCACGCTGGTCGCCGGCGCGCTCAGCGGCGGCACCCCGTCGGCGGCGTTCGGCGTGCTCGCGACGAACAACCTGCGCGGCTACTCGGGCCTGGACATCAGCGCGGCGGGCCTCGCCGCGGCTTGGGACAACGGGGGCGCCGCTCCTGAGGGCATCCAGGGCTTCGACGCGACGGGCGCGCTGCTCTGGCAGAAGAGCGCGCGCGGCGGCAGCGGCGTCGGGTTCGACCCTGGCTTCGGCGGCGTCGACGCGGGCACCGGCTGGACCACGTTCGGCTCGGGCCGTCGCGCCCTGCAGGACAACGCCACCGGCGCCGACATCTACACGACGGCGAACGGCATGATCATCTCGGCGCCGACGTCGGGCACGTTCTGGCGTGACATGGACTTCGACGACGCGACCGGCGACATCTACCTGCGCCGCGGCAACGACGTCGTCGCGCACACGCGCACCGGCGGCAACTCGGTCACCGGCAGCCGCTTCGTCCAGGACAACGGCACGAACGGCAACTTCGTCGCGATCCAGAACGTCGCCTACGCGGGCGTCGAGGGCGGCCTCGTCTTCTGGAACGACCGCGCCAGCACGGCCGGCGGTCAGGCGTTCGCCAACGTCGTCAAGTGCAACGGCGCGGACGGCACCCCGCTCGCCATCAACTTCGGCGGCTTCACCGCGCCCGACGGCAACGGCGGCTACGACTTCAGCTACGACGCTGCGTCGAACACGCTGGCGATCATGGACTTCGCCAACCGCACGGTCGACGTCTTCTTCGTCCAGTGCGGCGGCGGCTCGCTGACGACGACGTTCGCCTCGAACAACGGCCAGGCGGGCAACATGTTCGACCTGCGCCCGGGCAACGCCCCGGTCGTGATCGACTGCTTCGACGTCAACCTCGACGCCGGCACCTGGGACCTCGAGGTCTACACGA
>JBMHDP010000413.1:0-20864 GCA_049889335.1 Planctomycetota bacterium | reverse complement strand
ATGCTCGAGAACCTCGGCAAGTCGCTGCGGCTCGCCGCGGGCGCGCTCCGGTGTCGCTGGCTGCTGGAGGTGCGCTTCGAGCAGGCGCTCGTGGTGGTGGTGCGGGTGGACGGCGCAGCGGCGGCGCTGCGCGACGCCCGCGTCGACGTCGAGATGCTGGCGGGGGCGGTGGAGCGGGACCAGCGGCGGCCGTGGTGGCGCCAGGGTGCGGGGGGCGCGACGACGGGATAGGCTCTGTGGCCTGCTGTCCCGGCACCCTCGTCGCCCGATGACCTCCCGCGCCTTCCTGCTGCTGTCCTCGCTGCTCTTGCCCGGTTGTCTGCTCGCGCAGGCCGACCTCGACGCCCGCGTCGACGCCGTCAAGGAGTTCCGGCGCTACTTCAAGAAGACCAAGGAAGAGGCGCTCCAGGTCGAGGCCGTGATGACCTTGAAGGGCAACGAGTGCGTGGAGGCGGCCGAAGCGCTGGTCCCGCTGATCGCCCACAAGTCGGCCGCCGTGCGCGAGAGCGCGCTCGACGTGCTGGCGACCTATCGGGACGCGAAGACGTTCGGACCGTGGATCGAGGCGCTCCCGAAGCAGAAGGACGCCCGCAAGGCCGGCGCCACGATCAAGCTGCTCGGGCGATCGCAGATCCGCGCTGCCGTGCCCGCCATCGAGGACTACGTGCAGGGCGCCCGGCGGCTCGACGGCGGCGTCAAGTATGAGGTCGCGCGCGCGCTCGCGGCGATCGGCGATCCGGGGAAGTCGGGGCTGCTCGGCGGGTTCGTCGACGACGCCGACGCGCCCGTGCGGATGGCCGCCTGTGACGCGATCGCCAAGCTCAAGGTGCGCGAGCTAGGGGGCGCCGTGACCCGCCTGCTCGGCGACGAGGCGTGGCAGGTTCAGACCGCTGCGATCGAGGCGGTGGCGACGCTGCGTCCGCAGGCGGCGGTGCAGCCGCTGATCGACCTGATGCGGGAGAGCGGCCGCTTGAAGACGGAGTGCGCGGACGCGCTGTTCCGGATTACCGCGCTGGACTTCGGCGTCGACCCCGACCGTTGGCAGCAGCAGTGGAGCAAGCTGATGACGATCGAGGGGTGGCGGATCCCCACCGACGAAGAGCTCGCCGCCAAGGCCGCCAGCCGCAAGAAGTACGACGCCTTCTACGGTCGCAAGGAGAACACCAACTCCTTCGCCGGGATCCCGACGACGTCGACCAACGTGCTGTTCGTGATCGACGTCTCGGGCTCGATGGACGACCTCGTGGTCGAGGTCGACAAGTTTCGGGAGTACCGGGACCGGCGGCGGTTCACGATCGTGCAGACCGAGCTGCTCAACACGATCGACACGCTGTCGGCCGACACCAACTTCAACATCGTCGCCTTCGCGACGGACCTGAACCCCTGGAAGAAGCGGCTCGTGCCGGCGAACGTCGTCAACCGGGACGCGGCGAAGCAGTTCGTGCAGCGGCTCAAGCCGCTCGGCGGATCCGAGGCGCAGGAGCTCGCGGCGTCCGGACTCGGCGGCAGCGCGAACCTCGCCGCAGGGAAGACCAACACGCTGAAAGCGCTGCTCTACGGGTTCGGGGTCGACCCCGAGAAGCCGGCCCGCAAGGTCGTCGTCAGCGGCTACGACAAGAAGACCGCCAAGGCCAAGCGCCCCCTCGACACGATCTACTTCCTGAGCGACGGGCGCCCGTCGGTCGGGGCGCGGATCGAGCCGATGGAGATCCTCGCCGAGGTGCGCGAGCACAACGAGCTGTTCCGGATCGTGATCCACGCGATCGCGATCGGCGACTTCCAGAAGGCGTTCCTGGAGCAGCTCGCGCAGCAGAACGGCGGCGTCTTCGTCGACCTGGGGCGCTGAGGCGACGTCAGTCGACGATCTCTTCGCCGCGCAGCGTGCCGCGGGGCCGCAGCCAGAGCGCCAGCGCAGCGGCGAGCGCGCCGAGGCCTGCCGCCGCGAACAGCGCGCGCGCGAGCCCCTCCTGCTCCTGGAGCCGGAACAGCAGCAGGTTGGCGGCTGCGTAGACAGCGCGCGCTCCGAGCGACAGCACCGACAGCACCGTCGTGCGGGCGCGCGAGCTGATCCGGTGGTTGACGAACTCGTGCACGAGCGACCAGTGCATCGCGAACGGCACCTGCTGCACGAAGAACATCGCGACGCCCAGCCAGCAGAGCCACGCCGCGCCCTCGCCGGCGTCCGCTGCGCGCCGCTCGAGCGCCATCACCAGCAGCGACGCGCAGAGGACCAGGGGCATCCCCCAGAACAGCGGGCGCCGCCCCCAGCGCGCGACCAGCGCCGGGACCTTGGCGCTGAGCGGCGCCGCGAAGAGGTTGAGGACCGCGAAGATGACCCCGACGAACACTGCGTTCGTGAACAGGGGTTCGATCTCACCTGTGGCCTCCAGGTAGGGCTGGTAGTTGTGGAAGGGGAAGCGCAGCAGCGTGAACAGCACCACCCAGTAGAACAGCAGCCACCGGACGGCGGCGACGCCCAGCTCGCGTCGCGCGTGCCGGAGGAAGGGCTCGCGCGGCTTGTCTTGGGCAGCCGCGCCCTCGGCGCGCAGGCGCAGCGCGAACAGCGCCGCGGTCAGATTGAGCGCTGCGGTCAACACGATCGCGGGGACGTAGGCCGCGCCCGTCGCGTCACCGAAGCGGACCACGGCGCCTCCGAGCAGGAACGCAGCGCCGGTCCCGTACAGGCGACGCGCGTGGATGCGGCTCTCCTCGGCGAGGTAGCGACGCTGCTGGCCGTGCGCCTTCAGCGTCTCGTAGAGCGCCACGGTCGGCGGCCCCGAGAGGACAGAGTGTCCGAGCCCCAGCAGCACCTCGCCGAGCAGGAAGCCAGGGTAGGCGGGCCAGACGACGAAGGTGACGAAGCCCGCGGCCAGCATGATCGGGCCGAGCACGAGCATCTTGCGCGCGCCGACGCGGTCCGCGAGCACGCCGGTCGGGACCTCCGCGACGAACATCGTCGCGTAGTAGGCCGTCAGGATCTCGCCGTACTCGGCGGCGTCGAGGCCGCGTTCGGCGAAGAACAGGAACAGGAAGGGCACGCAGGCGAACGGGTAGGTCACCAGCGCGTAGCCGCGCAGCCAGGCGAGCTGTCGTTCGAGGTCCACGCGCAAAGCAGCGTCGCGGTTCGTGCCAGTCGTTGCAATCGGGTTGACCGGGCGCGAACGTGAGGAGGTGCCCCTGCGGTCGTGGCCCCTGGCTCTGTTCTTCGCCGTGCTGACCAGCTGCGCGTCGCTCCGCGAAGAGCGCGCCGCGACCGAGCGCGTGTGGGCCACGGACGTCCTGCTCGGCGCGGAGTCAGGGGCGCGGCGGCGCGGCGTGGTCCGCTGGCGGGCGCCGGTCGTATTCCTGGTCGTCGACGCGGGGGCGCGCCTGCGCGCGGCCGTGGACGGCGCGTTCGGCCAGCTCCAGCAAGCCCTCGCAGGCGTGCACGAGCTGACGCTGGAGCACGTCGGCAGCAGCGACGTCCGCATCGGCCGGCCGGGCTTCGTGACGGTCTTCGGCGTCGCGCCCGCTGCGGCCGACGAGCTGGCGAAGCTGCACCGGGCGATGCCGCCCGGTCTCGGCGCCGACGGTTGGTTCACCATCTCGTGGAACGGCGCGTTCGAGCTGACCCGCGCGCTGGTGTTCATCGACCCGGCGCTGGAGCTGCGGTGGTTGCGTCACACCGCCCTGGAGGAGCTGTTCCAGGCGCTCGGGCCGAGCAACGACTCCGACCTCGTCCGGGACTCGCTGCTCTACGAGCGCGTGGGCGACTACGGCAGCCACGACCGCCTCGCGCGCGTCGACCTGCAGGTGCTGCGGATGCTCTACCGAGACCTGGAGCCCGGCGCGGACCGCGCGGCCATCGCCAGGGCCATGGCCCGCTGCTGGCGGTTCGCGGGGGGCTGAGGCCGGCAGCTTGTATTCGGTCCGGGGTCGTGCATCCTCAGAGTCGATGGCGCACGCCGACTTCCGCAGTGACACCATGACCGCACCGTGCGCGGCGATGCGCGCGGCGATGAGCGAGGCGGTGGTCGGCGACGACGTCTGGGGCGAGGACCCCACCGTGCGCGCGCTCGAGGAGCGGTCCGCGGCGCTGCTCGGCAAGCCGAGCGCGCTGTTCCTGCCGTCGGGCACGATGGCGAACCAGGTCGCAATCCACGTGCACTGCCGACCCGGCGACGAGCTGATCTGCGAGGAGCGCAGCCACGTCTTCTACTACGAGGGCGGCGCGGTCGCGCGCCTCTCTGGGACGCAGGCGCGGACCCTCACGGCGAAGGACGGCTTCCCCACGGCGGCGCAGGTCCTCGCCGCCTGCCGCGAGGACGACCCGCACTATCCCCGCTCGCGGCTCTTGGTGCTCGAGAACACCCACAACATGGCCGGCGGCCGCGTCGCGGACGCCGCGCGCGTCGGCGCGCTGGCCCGGGCGGCCAGGAGCAAGGGCCTGCGCGTGCACGTCGACGGCGCCCGGCTGATGAACGCGGCGGTCGCGCTCGGGGTCCCGGCGCGCGCGCTCGTCGCGGACGTCGACACCACCACGCTGTGCCTGAGCAAGGGGCTCGGCGCGCCGGTGGGGTCGGTCCTGGCCGGGGACGCGGACTTCGTGCGCGAGGCCCGCCGCGCGCGCAAGGCGTTCGGCGGCGGCATGCGGCCGGCCGGCGTGCTCGCAGCTGCCGGCATGTTCGCCTTGGAGAACGGCCCGGCGTGGCTCGCCGAAGACCACCGTCGCGCGGCGGACCTCGCGCGAGGCCTCGACGAGCTGTCGTGGGCGCAGGTCGACGTCGGCGCGACGGACTCCAACATCGTCATGGTCCGCGTAGGTCCGGGCGTCGCGGCCGCGGCGCTCGAGCACCTCGTCGGCCACGGGGTCCTCGCCGCGACGGCGGGGGCCGAACGCATTCGTTTCGTGCTGCACCGCGACCTCGACGACGAGGCGGTGCGGCGGTGTCTCGACGCGTGTCGAGCGTTCTCCGACCTGTCACCTGTGAGCAAGCAGTGAGCATCTTCAAGGCCTACGACATCCGCGGCACGTATCCGGACCAGATCGACGCCGACATCGCGTTCCGAATCGGCGCTGGCATGGTCCAGTTCCTCCAGGCGAAGCGGCTGGTGGTGGGCCGGGACATGCGGACCATGGCGCCGGAGATCCAGGACGCGGTGATCGAGGGCATGCTGTCGCAGGGCTGCGACGTGGTGGACATCGGCCTCGCGTCGACGCCCATGGTCTACTACGCGATCGGCAAGGTGCCCTGCGACGGCGGCATGGCCGTGACCGCGTCGCACAACCCCAAGCAGTACATCGGCTTCAAGATGTGTCGGGCCGAGGCCCGGCCGCTCTCGGGAGACACCGGCATCCAGGACATCCGGGCGCTGGTCGAAGGCGCGCCGCCGGCGCCCGCGGCGCAGAAGGGCAAGCGCGAGCAGGTCGACCTGATGGACGAGTGGTGCGCGCACATCGCGAGCTTCGCCCGGGACATCCAGCCGATGAAGGTCTGCGTCGACTACGCCAACGGCATGGGGGCGAACGAGTCCCCGGCGATCTTCGACCGGATCCCCGGCCTGGAGATCGTGCCGATGTACGACGAGCTGGACGGGACCTTCCCGAACCACGAGGCGAACCCGCTGAAGGAGTCGAACCTCGACGTGCTGCGTGAGGCGGTGAAGTCCCACGGCGCGGCGCTGGGCCTGTCGTTCGACGGAGACGCCGACCGCTGCGCCTTCGTCGACCAGGACGGGCGGACGGTCCACGCCGACCTGATCACCGTGATCCTGGCGCGCGGGTTCCTGGAGCGGCACCCCGGCAAAGGCATCATCTACGACCTGCGCTCGAGCAAGGTGCTGCCCGAAGAGGTCACGCGGCTGGGCGGGCGCCCGGTCCGGGAGCGCGTCGGCCACTCGTTCATGAAGGAGACGATGCGCAGAGAGGACTGCATCGGCGGCGGCGAGCTGTCCGGGCACTTCTACTTCGCCGAGAACTTCTTCACCGACTGCGGCGTGCTGGCCGCCATCGAGGTGCTCAACCAGCTCAGCAAGGAGGGCCGCTCGCTCAAGGCGGCGGCCGACGAGCTCCGCAAGTACCACGGCACGGGGGAGGTGAACTTCAAGGTAGAGGACAAGGCCGCCAAGATGAAGGAGGTCGAGGAGCGCTTCTCGGACGCGCGCATCGACTTCCTCGACGGCATCACCGTCACCTACGACGACTGGTGGGCCAACGTCCGGCCCAGCAACACCGAGCCCTTCCTCCGCATGTGCCTCGAGGCGGACACCGCCGCGCTGATGGCCGAGAAGCGCGCCGCGCTGTTCGAGGTGCTCGGCGAACCCGTCGACCACTAGCCACGCGCTGTCGCCGCTCCGGCATGTTCCCCCGTCCTTCCGGTCTCGTCACGCTCACCACCGACTTCGGCGTCGCGGATCCCTACGTGGGCATCGTGAAGGGCGCCGTCGCTCGCGCCACGACCAAGCCCCAGGTCATCGACCTGAGCCACGCGGTGCCGCCGCAGGACGTCGCGGCCGGCGCCTTCGTGCTGTGGACGGCGATCGGTCGGTTCCCGGACGGGACCGTGCACTGCGGGATCGTCGACCCGGGCGTGGGCGCGGCGCGACGGCTCCTGGCGGCCTGCGCCGTCGGGCAGTACTGGCTCGCTCCCGACAACGGCCTGCTCGGCGCGGTCTTGGCCCGCGACGGCGCCGCGGAGGTCCGCGAGGTGGACCTGGATCACCTGCGCCTCCGGCGCGACGTGGGGTCGTTCGACGGCCGAGACGTCTTCGCGCCGGTCGCGGCGATGCTCAGCGCCGGCCGCTACGGCTTCTCGGCGGTGGGGCCGCGCGTCGCGCTCGACGCCGCGCCGGACCCGGTCTTCGACGGCGGGCACCGGGTGGTGCACGTCGACCGCTACGGCAACCTCGTCACGAACGTCACCGCGGCGGCCGGAGGCGCCGGCGCCGTCGAGGTGGCCGGGACCCGGGTGGCGCTGCAGCAGACCCGCGCCGACGTCGAGCCCGGCGCGCTGCTGGCCTACGTGGGCTCTTTCGGGCTCGTAGAGGTCGCGTCGCGCGGCGGCTCGGCGGCGTCGACGCTCGGCGTCGGTCGAGGCGCCCCCGTCGCCGTGGCCATCGCGTAAGCTCCTCCTGCCATGACCGCTACCGACTCTTCGACCTCTCGGACGCTGCGTCTCGTCGGCGTCCCGATGGACTTGGGCGCCGGGCGCAGAGGCGTCGACATGGGGCCCTCGGCGATTCGGATCGCCGGTCTCGGCGACGCGCTGCGGGAGCTCGGCTTCGTGGTCGCGGACGACGGCGACGTGGGGGTCCCGGCGCCCGAGACCCGCGATCCCGGAGATCCTTCGGCGCGCTACCTGGAGCCGATCTACCACGTCTGCAACCGCCTGCGTCTGCGCGTGCGCCGCTCGCTCGAACAGGGGGAGGTGCCGGTGGTGCTCGGCGGCGACCACAGCATCGCGATCGGGACCTTCTCCGGTGTCAGCGAGCACTTCCACGCCAGCGGTCAGCAGGTCGGGCTGATCTGGGTCGACGCGCACGGCGACATGAACACGCCGCAGAGCTCGCCCTCCGGCAACATCCACGGTATGCCGCTGGCCACGCTGCTCGGGCTCGGCCACCCGCGGCTCGTCGAGATGGGGGGCTTCGCGCCGAAGGTCCGCCGCGAGAACGTCTGTCTGATCGGGATCCGGGACATCGACGAGACCGAGCGGCGGATCATCCGCGAGTCGGGGATCCACGCCTACACGATGCGCGACGTCGACGAACGCGGCATGCGCGCGATCACCGAGGAGGCCATCGGCCTGGCGTGTGACGGGACCGCCGGGTTCCACGTGTCCTTCGACCTCGACGGGATGGACCCGCGCGACGTGCCCGGCACGGGCACCCCGGTGAAGGGCGGCATCAGCTGGCGCGAAGCGAACCTGCTGATGGAGATGGTCAGCGACAGCGGGAAGATGCAGAGCTTGGAGGTCACGGAGCTCAACCCGGTCCTCGACGTCCGCAACCAGTCGGGCGAGGTCGCCGTGGACGTGATCTGCAGCGCGTTCGGCAAGCACATCCTGTAGCGGGCCTGTCGAGCGGAGCGACGGCCGCAGTCCGTGGACGTCGCTCCGCGCGACAGGCGGCGCGAGGCGTCGCGCTCAAGCGACGCCGTTACCAGCCGCCGCCGCTACCAGTCGACGCCGACGGTCACGTCGACGTAGAAGCCCTGGTCGAGCGCGCCCTCCGTCGTGTCGAAGTTCGACGCGCCGGTCTCGAGGTCGTAGTCGCCGGCGAGCACGGCGCCCGCGCGCGCGCTCAGCGACAGGTAATCGCTCATGCGGTGGGTCACGCCGACGTAGGCGAACACCTCTTGGACGTTGAGGTTGCGCTGCTGCTTGCCGGTGGCCGAGGTGGACCGCACGCGGTACTGCGCGCCCTGGACCTGGGCGCCGAAGGAGAAGGCGGTGCTGCCCGACGTCCACCAGCTGAGCTCGACATACTCGGGCGCCATCAGGTCGAGGCGCAGCCCGCTGCCGAGCTCCCAGCTCATGCCGAGCCAGGGCAGCCAGGGAGCGTCCTCGAAGACCTGGTTGTAGCGCGCGCCGAACTTGAAGAAGAGGTCGTTGGTCGCCTGCACCGTCATCAGCGCCGACGAAGGGTAGTCGTAGTCCTTGCGCGTGAGCGTGCCCTCGAAGTCCGAGTAGGCGCCGGGGCGGGTCTCCATCTCGAACAGCACGTTGTCGGAGAGGAAGAACCCGAAGCCGAACTTCACGCCCGCAGCGGTCAGCGTCTCGTCGCCCCAGTTGGGCTCGGCGTTGAAGTTGCCGACGGGCGGGGTGTTCCCGCTCGAGCCGAAGCCGGTGCTGGTCTGGTAGCGGCGCCCGAACTGGTAGACGCCGAACTTGAGGAAGACGTCCGGGTAGATGACGACCGGGAACTCGGCGTCGAAGTCGTAGCCGAACAGGTCGAAGTCACCGGGCTCGTTCCGGATGCTCTGGTTCGGCAGCCACCGCGCGCGGAGCTCGACCGCCGGGTCGTAGCGCTCGCGCCGGTCCATGAACTCGCCGTGCGCCTCGCGGAACAGCGTGGTGACGGAGTAGTCGCCGCCCCCTTGTGCGCTCCAGTCGGCGTAGAGCCGGCCGTAGAAGTCCGGGACGTCGAGCTGCGCCTCGACGTCGGCTGCGATGCTCGCGCCAGCGCTCGCGCCGTGCTGTTCGAAGAGGCTGATGGAAGAGGCCGGTGCCTGCGCGAACGCCGAAGCCGCGCAGAGCCCCGCGCCGAGAACGACACGTGCTTGGAAATCTCGCATACGCCCTTTCTGACCGTGAAGGGAGGGGGGTGACCGAGGACCGATCGTGGCCTCGCCAACGGTCGAATCAAGGCCCTTGGCCGCAAGTTCCCGCCAGTCTCCGCTGCGCTTGCGCTGTGGGGAGACTTGCCAACAGCCGTCTGCGCGCGGGTCTCGGCGCGCGGGCTGGAGGGCCGCGCGCGCGGGGCCGGCGGAGAGGCGCTTAGCGGCGGAAGATCCAGCGCCGGCAGACTCAGCGCTGGAAGATGGGCAGGTACTGCCGCGGCATCTGGAGCAGGATGCAGGCGACCGCCGTGCCCATCTCGTCCCCGGGGCCGACGCCGTTGCGCCAGCGCCCGTCCGGGAGCTGGCGATCCAGCAGGTCGCGCGCCAGCCGCGCGAAGAAGGCCCGCAGCCGCGGGCCGCCGAACTGGTAGAACGCCTGGGCCGCGTAGTAGTTGCCGTACCAGTAGTAGAAGTGGTCCTGGTAGTAGGCCGAGGCGACGTTGCTGTAGTCCTCCTCCAGGAACGACAGGACCGGGTCGCTCAGGTCGTCGTCGTGGATACCGGCGCTCGCCAGGGCGGTCATCGCGGCGGCGTTGATCGAGTACTCCCGCGCCTTCTCGTACTGGCCGCGGCCGTGGATCTTGTAGAAGAACAGGCCCTCGTCGTAGCCGCGGTCGCAGCGAGACCGTCGGACGTAGTCCATCGCGCGGTCGATGGTGCCGACCGGCACCCGGATCCCGATGTTGCGCGCAGCGCGCAGCGCCTGGAGCTGGCAGACCGTCACGGACAGGTCGAGCTCTCGGTCGAAGGCGTTGTAGCGCCAGCCGCCGTAGGTGTTCTGGCTGTCGACGATGAGGTTGACCGCGGCCTCCAGGGTCGTCTTGGCGCGCTCGTTGGCCGCCATGCCGTAGACCTCGGCGAGGAAGAGCGTGCCGAAGGCGTGGCTGTACATCCTCGTGCCTGCGGCGCTGAGGAGGCCGCTCTCCTGGGACCTGCGGACGACGAAGTCCTCGGCCCGCTCGACCACGCTGCGGTACTGACCGCGGTCCGGGAGGTGTCCTCCGGCGAGGAACGCCATCCCGCAGATCGCGGTCACCCCGAGGTGTCCTTCTCCCTTCTTCCGCTGCAGGTCGGGGTGGAGCCCCTGATCCAGCAGCTGGTAGTGGTCCATCTGCTTGTGCCCGACGAGGCCGACCCAGGCGCCCGACGAGAGCTGGCGTTCGGCCAGCCACGCGAGGCCGCGGTCCGCCGCGGCTGCGCAGCGGTCTGCGAGCGCGCGGTCGAACCACGCTTCCTCGCCGCGCGCCGTGGCGTCGGCCCGGGGCGCGGACTCCCGGGACGCGGACTCCTGCGGCGCGGTGGGCGCCTGGAAGAGCAGCGCGACGGAGGCGAGGGTCGTGAGCATGTCCGGGTCGTGGCGGGGCTTCCTGATTGTCCTCGCGCTGCCCGCCGTCGCCAGCGGTCGTCGTCGAAGATCGCGCGGGGTCAGGCCAAGAGCTCGGGGATCACGTCGCCGTAGACGTCCGTGAGCCGAAGATCCCGCCCGCCGAACCGGTAGGTGAAGCGCTCGTGGTCGATCCCCAGCTGCCACAAGATGGTCGCGTGGAGGTCGTGCACCGACATCGGCTTCTCGACAGCCTTGTAGCCGTACTCGTCCGTCGCGCCGTAGCTCACGCCGGGCCGGAAGCCGCCGCCTGCCATCCACATCGTGAACCCGAACGGGTTGTGGTCCCGCCCGTCGCGGCCCTGGGCGAACGGCGTCCGGCCGAACTCGCCGCCGAACAGGACGATCGTCTCGTCCAGCAGCCCGCGCGCCTCCAGGTCGTAGAGCAGCGCGGCGATCGGCTGGTCGACCATCTTGCAGTTCCGGGCGATCTTGTGCTTGAGCCCGCTGTGCTGGTCCCAGCGGTCCCCGCCGGTGTCCGCGCACGTGAGCTCGATGAAGCGCACGCCGCGCTCGACCAGGCGGCGCGCCAGGAGGCACTGTCGGCCGTAGGTGCGGGTCTGCTCGTAGTCGGAGTTCAGGCCGTACATCTCGAGCGTCGCCGGCGTCTCTCCCTGGATCTCCAGAAGGTCCGGCACGGCGGTCTGCATGCGGAAGGCGAGCTCCTGGTTCCGGACCGCGGCCTCCAGCGCTGGGTCCGCGCCGTCGTGCGCCATCGCCAGCTGGTCGAGCGACTGGGCCAGCGCCAGCTTGCTGCGCTGCCGGCGGTCGCTCTCGCGCGGCTTGATGTTGGCGACGGCGTCGCCGCGCATCGCGAACAGCGACCCCTGGCTGTGGGCGGGCAGGAAGCCGGAGTGGAAGTTGTCGACGCCGCCCGGGGGGACGAGGCCGCCGTTGAGGACGCAGAACGCGGGCAGGTCTTCGGCTTCGGTGCCGAGTCCGTACCCGATCCACGCCCCCATGCTCGGGCGGCCCTGGAGGCCGTGGCCCGTGTGCAGGAAGTAGTTGGCGTTGGTGTGCTCGCTGAAGTCGGCGTACATCGAGCGGACGAAGGTCAGCTTGTCCGCCATCCGCGCGGTGTGCGGCAAGAGGTCGCTGATCCACTGCCCGCTCTCGCCGTGCTGGGCGAACTTGGCGCACGGCCCGAGCGTGTTGCCGCGGTTGTTGAACTGCGTCGGCTCCATCGGCAGGCCGAACTTCTGGCCGTCCTCGCGGACCAGGCGCGGCTTGTAGTCGAACAGGTCCTGGCAGCTGGGCGCGCCGTCCATGTAGAGGAAGATGACCGAGCGCGCCCGCGGCGCGTGGTGCCGCACCTGCGCGCCGCCCGTGCTCTGACGGCCGATCAGGTCGGCGAACGGGAGCAGCGCGAAGCCGTTGGCCGCCTGTCGCAGCAGCGCGCGACGGCTGAGTCCGTCGGGGCGAGGGTCGGTGGGGTGCGTCATCGTCGGAAGCGGAACTCGGTGGTGTTGATCAGGGCGTGCAGGGCGTCGAACCAGACCTCGCGTTCGTCGCCGGGCGCCTCGACGAACGGCAACAGCCGCGCCAGCTCCGCGGCCCGCGGCAGGCGGCCGAAGGCCAGCTTGTAGGCCCACTGCAGGCGCTCCGTCGGATCGTCGCTGTGCGCCAGGACCCGGTCCGCGAAGCGTCGGCAGAGCTCGTGGACCAGCGGCGCGTTGGCGAGCGCCAGGGCCTGCGCCGGGACGTTCGAGGTGTTGCGGCGACCGACCGTGGCGAACGGCGTCGGCTGGTCGAACGCGAGCATCATCTCGTTCATGAAGTTCCGTCGCACGGCGAGGTAGACGCTGCGGCGCCCCTTACCGTCGAGCGGGTCGTGGTGGCCGGGCTTGCCGCGCGCGTCGGTGATCGCCTCTCGCGGCTGCTCGATGGAGCGTCCGTAGAGCTGGGGATCCAGCGAGCCGCTGATCGAGAGCAGCGCGTCGCGCACGATCTCGGCCTCGAGCGGTCGCACGTTCTGGCGGTGGACCAAGGCGTTGGTCGGGTCGGACGGTTGGGAAGCGGCCTGGACCCCGCTGGTTCGACGGTAGGCGTCCGACGTGACCACGCGGCGCACCACGTGCTTGAGCGACCAGTCGTGGTCTCGGAAGTCGCGCGCGAGCCAGTCGAGCAGCGCTGGGTGGGTGGGGGCGTCCCCGAGCGCGCCGAAGTTGTCGACGCTCTTCACGATGCCGCGGCCGAACAGGTGGTGCCAGACGCGGTTCACCAGCACGCGGGCAGGCAGCGGGTCGCCGGGTGAGAGCACGGCGTCCGCGAGCTGGAGTCTTCCCGAGGAGCTCTGCGCGGCGGGCGCGGCCTTGGCGGCTACCGCGGAGAGGAACGCGCGCGGCGCAGCCTGCCCGGGGTTCTTGTGGCTGCCCCTGAGGTAGACGTAGCTGTCGATGCCGCTGCCGTCGGCCATGGCGGGCACCGTCGGAGACACCGGGAGGGCGTCGGCCGCGGCCGCGAACGCCGTCAGCGCGGCGTCGAGCTGCGGGGTGCTCCGGGCGCGGTCGAGCTCGAGCACGGCCGGCCCGTCGGCGGTCGTCGGCGGCTGCCGGTGCGGAGAGGTGCACACGACCTGCACGGCGATCCATGTCTTGTCCGGGTAGCGGCCGCGGTTGTGTCGCGGGTCGCCGAGGTCGGGTTCGCGCTGGTCGATGGCCTGCAGGAACGCGGTCCGGCCGCGCCACATCTCGATGTCGAACGTGACCCAGTGCGCGTCCGGACGGTCGATGTTGCGGTGGAGGCTGCCGTAGATCGGGTCGCGCACGACGTGGAGGCCGTCCACGATCAACTTCAGTCGGCTGTGGTCCCCGGCCGTCCGCACGTGCACGTAGCGGTGCTCGAGGGGAAAGGACCTCGTGGCCAACGTGCCCTCTCGCCGGGGGCCTGCAGCGGCGCTCACCCAGAAGCGGCCGGGCAGCGAGACCAGGCGGGGCTTCTCGGCCGTCGGGTCCGGGCAGAAGGGCTCGGCCCAGGGTGCGTCCCCGAACGCGTCTCCGGTGAGATACCAACCCCGCTCCGCTTCGTCGGCGTCGGCGATCCGGACGTCTTCGGGGCGCAGCGCGAAGCCGCGGCCGGGTGAAGCGTCCGGCGCGGCGGCCGGCGCGGCAGCCTCCGCGGGGCCTGCCCGCCACGCCGCGGCGAGGTCACGCTGGAGGGCGAGCGCGCGGCGATAGGGCGCCGCGTTCGGCGCGACCGGCTGGATCGGCGCCTGCACGTAGCGCGAGCTCTGCACGTAGCCGAAGAGGCTGTAGTAGTCGCGGGTCGGGATCGCGTCGAACTTGTGGTCGTGGCAGCGCGCGCAGGCGATCGTCATGCCGAGGAAGGCCTTGCCGAACACGTCGATTTGGTTGTCGATGCGGTCGGCCTGGTGCTGCATGGCGTCGACCGGCGAGTGCGTCTGCTCCGGAAACCACCACGACGCCGTCGCCTGCACGCTCTCGTTGCGGCCTTCGGCGTCCCGCCGCGGCGGGTCCATCAGGTCGCCCGCGATGTGCTCCCGCACGAACTGGTCGTAGGGCACGTCTGCGTTCAGCGCGCGGATCACGTAGTCCCGGTAGCGCCACGCGTTGGGCAGCTCGTAGTCGAACTCGTGGCCGAGCGTCTCGCAGTAGCGCATCAGGTCGAGCCAGTGCCGCCCCCATCGCTCCCCGAAGTGCGGGCTCGCGAGCAGCGCGTCGACCTCGCGGAGCCAGGCGGACTCGCTCGGATCGGCGAGGAAGCGCTCGACCGCTGCGGGGCTCGGCGGCAGCCCGACGAGGTCGAACCACAGCCGCCGGAGCTGCGTGTGCGGCGCGGCGGCAGGCGCGGCCTCCAGGCCTCGCGCGCGGAGCGCGTCGGCGACGAAGGCGTCGACCGGGTGGCCGGCAGCCGGCGGCTCGACGGCCGCGAGCGGCTGCCACGCCCAGTGCTCGCGGCGCTGCGCCATCTCCCCGGATTCCTGGGCCGCCCGGGGCTGCGGCGCGGCTGCGGGCGCGTCGGCCTGGGCGCGGGACGCCGACGCCAGCGGCAGGCAAACGAACACGCCCCACAGCGCAAGAACCCTCGGTCGCGTCATCACGGTCCTTGTTTGTAGGAGGTCGCTCCGGGGGCAGCAACCCGGTAGCTTGCGGGGGAAGCCATGACCAAGTCTGCACGATCTGCCGGTTCTCGCTCTGCCGTCGCCAAGAAGAAGACCAAGGCGCTCGACGTCGAGCCGCGGTCTCCGTCGCTGCAGGGGCGTACGGCGATCGTCACCGGCAGCAGCAAGGGGCTGGGCAAGGCGATGGCGATCGCCCTCGGGGAAGCGGGCGCGAAGGTCGTGGTCAACTACTACAACGGCAAGGAGCAAGCGCTCCAGACGCAGGAGGAGCTCGCCGCGCGAGGCATCGAGTCCGCCGTCTGCCGCGCGGACGTGACCAGCGAGCGGCAGGTGCAGAAGCTGGTCGCCGACACGGAGAAGAAGCTCGGCAAGCCGGACATCCTGGTGCTCAACGCGACGCCGGATCAGCCGCAGAAGCCCATCGAGCAGTACGACTGGGCGTTCTACCAGTCGATGCTCGACTTCTTCGTCAAGTCGCCCTACCTGATGACGCGCGCGGTGCTGCCCGGCATGAAGCGGCGCAAGTGGGGCCGCATCATCAACATCGGCAGCGAGGTCTTCCGGCGCGGAGTGCCCAACTTCTCCGCCTACGTCGCGGCCAAGGGGGCGCAGGCCGGCTGGACCCGCAGCATGGCCAGCGAGCTCGCGCCCTGGAACATCACCGTCAACATGGTGTCGCCGGGCTGGATCCCGGTCGAGCGCCACGACAAGGACCCCAAGGCGCTCAAGGACGGCTACAAGGCGCTGATCCCGATGAGGCGGTGGGGCGTGCCCGGCGACGTCGGCGGGATCCTCGCGTTCCTGGCCAGCGAGCAGGCCGCCTTCATCACCGGCCAGGACGTGGCCGTGAACGGCGGCATGACCGTCTGCTGAGTCCCCGCGACAACCCCTCATGACCACCCGCAGATCGCTCCTGTTCGGCGCGTCGCTCCTGGCGACGACGCTTCTTTGTTCATGCGGCGGTGACGCCGGCGGCGACGGCGCGAGCGGCGCCAAGCCGCGGGTCGCCTTCGTGACCAACTGCGCCGTCGACTTCTGGGCGGTGGCCAAGGCCGGGGTCGAGGCCGCGGCCGCCGAAGCCGGGGTCGAGGCGCTGATCCGGATGCCGCCCAACGGCACGGCGGAGGAGCAGAAGCGGCAGCTCGAAGACGTCGTGGCTGCCGGCGTGCAGGGCGTCGCCGTCACGCCCAAGGATCCGGACAACATGACCTCGTTGCTCGACCGGATCGCCGAGCGCTGCACGTTGATCACGCACGACTCGGACGCGCCCAAGTCCAAGCGGCTCTGCTACATCGGCGTCGACAACTACGACGCAGGCAGGATGTGCGGCCAGCTCGTCAAGGAGGCGATGCCCGAAGGAGGCCCGATCGTGATCCTGGTCGGCACGCTCGACCAGGAGAACGCGCGAGGCCGACGACAGGGGTTGATCGACGAGCTGCTGGGCCGCTCCCACGACCGGACGCGGTTCGACGCGCAGGACGCGACCATCCGCGACGACAAGTGGGAGATCCGCGCGACGTTCACCACGCAGATGGACGCCCAGAAGGCCAAGGCGGCGGCGCAGGACAGCCTGACGCGCTGGTCGGACCTCCGCGGGATGGTCGGGTTGTTCGCCTACGAGCCGCCGGTGATCCTCGACGCCGTGCGTTCGGCGGGTCGCCTCGACGAGGTGGCGATCGTCGGCTTCGACGAGGACGCCGCCACGCTGAAGGGCATCCGCGACGGCGAGATCCACGGGACCGTCGTGCAGAACCCCTACGAATACGGCTACCGCTCGGTGATGCTCTTGTCGAAGCTGCTGGCAGCCGAGACCGAGGCGGACCGTCAGGCGCTGCTCCCCGAGGGCGGCGTCGAGGTGGTCCCCGCGCGGCAGATCCGGAAGGCCAACGTCGACGCGTTCTGGGACGACCTCAACAAGAAGCTCGGCAAGTAGCGGCGTGGGCGGCCCCCTGCTCGAAGCGCGCGCGGTCCACAAGTCGTTCCCCGGCGTGGTGGCGCTCGACGGCGTCGATCTGCGGGTCGACGCGGGCGAAGTGGTGGCCCTGATCGGCGAGAACGGCGCAGGCAAGAGCACGCTGATGAAGGTGCTCGCCGGCCTGCACCGTCCCGACGGGGGCGTCGTCCGGCTCGACGGCGCGGACGTCGCGCTGCAGGGGCCGCAGGACGCGCTGCAGCGGGGCATCGCGTTGATCCACCAAGAGCTGAGCCTGTGCGACAACCTGACGGTCAGCGGCGCGATGTTCCTGGGCGCAGAGCTGCGCCGGGGGCCGCTGCTCCGTGAACGTGAGATGGCCGAGGTCTGCCGCGGCTGGACGGCGCGACTCGGCCTCGACGTCGACCCGGGCGCGCTGGTGTCGACGCTCCGGATGGGGCAGCGGCAGCTGCTGGAGATCGCCCGCGCGCTCCGCGCCGACGCCCGCGTGCTGATCATGGACGAGCCGACCTCCAGCCTGACGGACGCCGAAGCAGCGCGGCTGTTCGACGTGGTCCGCGAGCTGCGCGGTCAGGGCGTCGGGGTCGTCTACATCTCGCACCGGCTCGCGGAGATCGAGCAGCTGTGCGACCGCGTCGTCGGGCTGCGAGACGGGCGCAACAGCGGCGAGCTGCGCCGCGAGGAGATCTCCCAGGAGCGCATGGTCGCCTTGATGGTCGGCCGGGAGATCTCGGGCGCGCGGCGCGAGCCCGTCGCGACCGGGGACGTCGTCCTCGAGGTCGACGGGCTGCGCACCGAGTCCTGGCCCGAGGCTTCGGTCGACCTGCAGGTGCGCGCCGGGGAGGTCGTGGCGGTCGCGGGTCTGCTCGGCTCGGGGCGGAGCGAGCTCTTGCGCGCGCTGTTCGGAGTCGACCGACGCTGCGGCGGCGAAGTCCGCGTCTGCGGGGAGCTGCTCCCTGCCGCGGACGTGCGCGGCGCCGTCGACCGCGGCGTCGCGTTGCTGCCGGAGGACCGCAAGCACGAGGGGCTGGTCCTCTCGATGAGCGTGCGCGAGAACGTCACGCTGCCGACGCTGCGCCGCGGCGGGCGCTGGCTGGATCGCGGCCGGGAGGCCTCGGTGACCGACGGCGCCGTCGAGCGGCTCGGGATCGCCTGCAGCGACGGCGAGCAGGCGGTCGGGTCGCTCTCCGGAGGCAACCAGCAGAAGGTCGTGCTGGGCAAGTGGCTGGAGGCGGCGCCGCGGTTGCTGCTGCTGGACGAGCCGACCCGAGGGGTCGACGTCGGCGCGCGCGCAGAGATCTACCGCCGGCTCGACGCGCTCGCCACCGACGGCCTCGCGATCTTGTTCGTCAGCTCCGAGCTGGAAGAGGTGCTGCAGCTGGCCGACCGCGTGCTGGTCATGCGCGACGGCGCGCTCCAGGGCGAGCTGGTCGGCGCCCGGCGCACCGAGGAGGACATCATGACGTTGGCGACCGGCGCAGGCGCGCTCTCGGAGGCGAGGTGAAGAAGCTGCTCGGCATCGCGGCGCTGCTGCTGGCGATCGCGCTCGTCACGGCGGCGCTGAGCTACGACCCGGCGACGGACACCTACACGTTCTTGTCGCCCTACAACCTCGAGAACCTGCTCCGACGTGTCGGCATGTTCGGGGTGCTCTCGGTCGCCGCCGCCTTCGTCATCGTGACCGGCGGGATCGACCTGTCGATCGGCGCGGTGGTGTGCGTCGCAGGCTGCGTCCTGCCGTGGCTGCTGGTCGACTGCGGGTTGCCCGCCGGGGTCGCGTTGCCGCTGGTGTTGGCGCTGTGCGCGGGCATCGGCCTGTGGCACGGGCTGCTCGTGGTCGGCCTCCGGCTGCAGCCGTTCGTGGTGACCTTGTGCGGGCTGCTGCTCTACCGGGGCCTGATGCGCAAGTTCACGGGCGACCAGACCATGGGGCTCGGGGACGCGGGCGAAGGGCTGCGGTGGCTGGCGACGGGCAAGCTGCCGCTGACGAGTCAGTTCGGCCTGCCAGCGCCCTTGCTCGTGCTCGCCCTCGTCGCCTTGCTGACCGGCGTGCTCTGGCAGAAGACCGTCTGGGGTCGCCACCTGTTCGCGCTCGGGCGGAACGAGGAGGCCGCGCGCTTCTCAGGCGTGGCGACCGGCCGCCTGACGATGATGTCCTACGTCGCGTGCTCGCTGCTCGCGGGGCTCGGGGGATGCCTGTTCGTGCTCGACGTCAACTCGGCGCAGGCCTCCAGCTTCGGCAACTTCTACGAGCTCTACGCGATCGCCGGCGCGGTCCTCGGCGGGGTCGCGCTCCGCGGCGGCGAGGGGCTCGTCCTGGGCGTCGTGCTCGGCGCGGCGCTGATGCAGCTCTTGTCCAACACGATCAACCTCGTAGGTGACAGCAACCAGCTGGAGTTCGCCGTCGTCGGCGCGGTGATCCTCTTCGGGGCGGGGTTCGACGAGCTGGTGCGCCGCTACCTGGCTGCTCGCCGCGGCCCGCGGCGTCGTTGACGCGAGCAGGCGGCGATCCGGCCTAGGAGCCGGCGCGCTGCAGCTCCTGCCATCGCAGCTGGATCGCGGCAGGATAGGCCTCGCACTCGGCCGCGAAGACCCGCGCCGCGAGCGCCGAGGCGTCGTCGTCCGAGCGCACGGGCACGCGGGCCTGGACCAGGACGCGGCCGCTGTCGTACTGGTTGTCGCACAGGTGCACCGTGCACCCCGACTCGGCGCGTCCCGCTGCGAGCACGGCCCGGTGCACGTGCTCGCCGAACATGCCCTTGCCGCCGAACTCCGGCAGCAGGGACGGGTGGATGTTGAGCACGCGTCCCTCGAACTCGGGCTCGATCGGCAGCAGGCGCACGTAGCCGCAGAGCAGCACCAGGTCGCAGTCCAGCTCCTGGACCCAGGACCAGATCTGCGACGGCTCCCGTAGGTGACGAGCCTCGATGCCGTGATCGAGCGCGCGCTGCAGCCCGAACGCGTCGTCACGGTCGCTGGCGACGCCGGCGACGCTCGCCCGGAGGCGGCCATCACCGATCCGGTCGAGCAGGTTCTGGAGCGTGCGCCCGCTGCCGCTGAGCAGCACGCCGAGTCGAGGGCGCGACGTCTCGGGAGCGCTCACGTGTGGGCCCTGGCCGCGGCCAAGAACCCGACCAGCAGCGTCGCCATGCGGGGCGCGGCGATGTCGGCGGCGTCGATCATCTCCTCGATCGAGACGCGGCTGCTCTCGCCGGGGCGCACCTGCTGGGTGACGCCGACGAGCGCCAGGACCTCGAAGCCCGCGTGCACGCCCGCGATCGCTTCGTGCACCAAGGACATGCCGACCAGGTCCGCGCCGGCGTTGCGGAGGAACCGGTACTCGGCGCGCGTCGGCATGCTCGGGCCCGGGATCGCGGCGAAGACGCCGCGCGGGCACGGCACGCCGGCGTTGACCGCCACTTCGCGGGCGAGCTTCACCCACCGCTCGGAGTAGGGCTCGCTCATGTCCGGGAACCGCGGCCCGAGCTGGTCGTCGTTCGGTCCGGTGAGCGGGTGGAGGTTGCTGAAGTTCAGGTGGTCCTCGACCACGGCGATGGCGCCTGGCTCGATCTGTCGGCTCAGGCTGGCCGCGCCGCCGGTCACCACCATCAGCTCGCAGCCGAGCGCCTTCAGCACCCGCACGGGATGCGCCAGCTCGGCCACCGACATGCCCTCGTAGGCGGCCAGCGGCGCGTCGGCGACGGCCACGGGGACCCCCTCGAGGATCCCGACGTGAACCGGGGACGGCAGCGGCATGCCGGGTACGTCGTCACCCGCGATCGCGACCTTGTCCTTCAGCTGGTTCGTGATCGACGCGTGGCCGGAGCCCAACAGCATGGCCACGCGCGGGCGCAGGCCGGTCCGCGCTTCGAGGAGCTCGATCAACTCGCGCTCGAGCTGGCGCTGGGTCGGTGGCGTCGACATGCGCTGCATGCTAAGAGCGAGGTCGGCTGCGGCAACTATGGACCGGGCATCCTCGGCGCGCCGCCAGGGTCTGCGTCGCGGCGGTCCACGTCGAGAGCGCGTGGGCCGCCGCCCGGCTTCACCGCGCGCCCTCGGTCGCGGCGCGGCCGCGCGCGCGCGGGCCCCCCCCTGCGCGCGGGCCCTCGGCGAGGTCGCGCACCCGCGCGACCACCCGAACGCGCAC
>JBMHDP010000412.1:0-2669 GCA_049889335.1 Planctomycetota bacterium | reverse complement strand
CCCCCCCCGGTTAAACCCCCCCCCGTTTTGCCGGGTGTGCGGCGGGCGCTTCCCCGACCGCGCGCTGGAGCGCGCCGTCGATGCCGAGCAACGTCCCGAGCAGCGCCAGCCACTCCACCGCGTTGGCGACCGTGTGGCCGGTCCCCTCGGCGAAGGCGACGCCGAACCAGCGCGCCAGCAGGCAGAGCGCCGCGATGCGGAGCAGGTTCGCCCCGACCGCGAGCGGCGCTGCCAGCGTTAACAGCACCAGCCGGCGACGCCCGCTAGGTGGCCCGGTGAAGAACGCGAGGCAGTAGGCCAGCGTGATCATCGAGAGCAGCGAGCGCAGGCCGCCGCACGCGTCGGCGACGAACAGGGCTCCCTCGGCGCCTGCCGGCGCGAGGCGGTCGCCGGCGCGGACGACGCCAGCCCCGAGCAGGTTCGCGATCGCCGCGCCGCCCGCGACGGCGATCTCCTTCAGCTCGAACGCGAGCCGGCCCTCGACGAAGATCGGCGCCGGCACCGCGAACAGGACGAGCCACAGCACCGGCCACAGCCCCTGCAGCCGACGCGCGCCCAGCGCGAGCCACGCAGCGCCGGGGAGCGTCAGCACGAGGCTGGTCGCAGACCAGGAGTCGATCATCAGCGCCGCGCCGGCGAGGTGCATCAGCAGACCGGGAAGCAGCAGCCACAGGCCGCGAAGATCGGTCTCTCGCGGCTGCCGGCGCCACTGCTCTCGGCGGAGCCACAGGACCACGGCGGCGACGAACGGGAGCAGCCAGCAGTGCGCGAAGTACTGCGTCGGCGCGCTCCAACGGTCCACGCACCACGCCAGCGCGGTCGCGTAGGCGACGCCCAACGGCAGGAAGACCGCGACCAGCGGCCCCATCAGGCGCGCCCTCCGCGCAGGCTCTCGAAGACCTCGACGACGCGGTCCGCGTTGCCGGCCCAGGTCCACCGCTGGTCCAGGAGACGCCGCCGACCGGCCGCGCCGATCCGCGCGGCGGACTCCCGGTCGCCGACGACGGTCTGCAGCCGCGCCGCGAGGTCGTCGACGTCGCCGGCGCGGAAGAGCAACCCGTCGTCGCCGTCCGTCACGTTCTCGCGGAGGTTGGGCTGGTCTGGAGCCAGCGTGACGACGCCCGCGCAGAGCGAGTCGAACAGCTTCAACGGCGACGCGTAGTCGTTGATCGCCGGGATCAGCGCGCCGTCGCAGGCCATGACGTGCGCCGGCAGCTCCGCGGGCGGCACCACGCCCAGGGCGCGCACGCGCCGCTCGAGGCCGCGCGCGCGCGCCTCCTCGAGCAGCGGCGCGAGGGCCGGCCCCGCTCCCATCAGCGCCAGCTCCAAGGCCTCGAAGCCTGGACGGCTCATGACGTCGAGGACCATGTCCAGGCGGTGCCAGGGCCGCATGTAGCCGACGAACCCGAGCACGAACGCGTCCGGACCGAGCCCCCAGCCGGCGCGGCGCCGACGCCCCGCCTCGCGCGCCGCCTCGCCGTAGCGCTCCGGGTCGGCGCCGTTGCCGATCACGTGCACGCGCTCCCGCGGCGCGCCGAGGTCGACGAGCATGTCGGCGAGCACGTCCGTGACCGCGAGCACGGCGTCGGCCTGGGACAGCACCCGCTGCTCGGTCCTGCGCGCGCGCCGCGGCATCCGCAGCAGCCCGAGCCGCGCCATCTCGACCGTCATCGGCGAGTTGACCTCCAAGAGCAGCGGCACCTGGAGCTCGCGCGCGACGTCCAGTCCGGCCCGCAGGTGCAGCGCGTGGCGCTCGTAGACGAAGTCCGGGCGCGCGGCGCGCGCCTGCGCTCGGAGCATCGCGCGGCCCTTGTTGTTGTAGACCACCTCGGCCACCTCGACCGCGGCCCGAGGCAGGCTCAGCGAGCGCCAGAACCGCCCGCCGCTGCCCGCCGGCGCGGCCGGCTGGTCGGGCGTCGTCTTCGGGACCAGCGCGCACTCGTCGACCACGTGGCCGCGCGCGCGCAGCGCGCCGATCAGCTCGCGGACGTGCACCGCCTGGCCGTCGTCGGACCGGATGCGGTGGTGGTAGAGGATCCGACGCGGCGCGCTCATCGGGCCTCCTGCAGCGCCGCTGCGCGGAAGGTCTCGACCAGGTCCGCGACCGGCTCGCGCCAGCCGAACCGCTCCGCGTAGCGGCGGACCTCGCCGTTGGCGCGGTCGGCCGCTAGCACCTGGCCGAGCGCTGCCGTGAACCCCGCGACGTCTCCGGGGGCTGCCAGCGCGCCGCGCGACGGCGGCGGCGCGGCGCCCAGGATCTGCGGGATCCCGCCGACGCGCGAAGCCACCACCGGCAGCCCCGAGGCCAGCGCCTCGGTGACCACGTTCGGCCACCCCTCCCGCTCGCTGGGGAGCACGAAGACGTCGGCGGCTTGGTAGGCGAGCGCGACCCGCTCGGGCGGCTGCGCGCCCAAGAAGGTGACGCGGCCGGGCGCCGCCGCCGCGATGCGCGCGCGCTCGCCGCCGTCCCCGACCAACACGAGGTGCAGCCCCGGGTCGCTGGCCACCGCGCGCGCGGCGACGTCGAAGCCCTTGCCCGGCACCAATCGGCCGACTCCCAGCGCGATCCGGACGCCCGTCGGCAGCCCCAGCGCGGCGCGGGCCGCCGCTGCGTCGCCGGGCGCGAAGCGCTCCAGGTCGACGCCGTTGCGGACCGTGTCGACCGCGCC
>JBMHDP010000411.1:0-13144 GCA_049889335.1 Planctomycetota bacterium | reverse complement strand
CGCCGCCGCCGGTGCCGCCGCCGCCCGTGCCGCCTCTGCCGGAGCCGCCGCCTGATCCGCTGCCGCCAGACCCGCTGCCGCTGCCTCCGCCGGTGGACGATCCGCCGCCGCTGCCCGTCGAGCTCCCGCCGCCGCTACCCGGGTTGAAGACGCCGGTGTCCGGGTTGTTGATGGGGGCTTGCGGCCCCTCCGGCGGAACGACGGGGAGGCTCCCGCCGCCCCCGCACGCAGCGAGGATCAGGAGGGGAGTCAGCAGGCTGAGGACGAACAGGTGTCGCATGGGTTCATGCCGCGAAGAAGGCGGCGGCGGTGTGTGGTAGCAAGGCGTGTACCGTTCCACTGGGTCGCTCCGGGGCGAGCCGGGCGACGCGG
This sequence comes from Planctomycetota bacterium, assembly GCA_049889335.1. GTDB lineage: Bacteria > Planctomycetota > UBA1135 > UBA1135 > UBA2386. Next base: position 12,772 of record JBMHDP010000411.1, on the reverse strand, counting down.
TGGCTTCTGTCGTCTATCGGAAGATCCGATAGCTGGGACGTAGCCTGATCTCGATTGCGTCTCATTGCCTGTCGCGGCGCAGCCAGGCGTCGGCGTGCGTTCGGTTGTCCTCCGCGGTCTCCCGCCTAGCTCCTCAGGCCTCCCGAGTTTCGCCGGGTCTCCGAAGCAGGTCTGGGCGATCTGCCCCGGTTGCCTCGGTGTCGTCGGAGGTTCGGTCGCGGGGTCGGCGGCTCCTGCACGGTCGGCGGTCGCGTCGATCGGATCGGCGCCGCTCGGTCAGCGGAGGCTGCCGTGCGATCGGAGCGCGTGATCGTCGTCGACGACGAACAGCAGGCCCGAGGAGGGAAGGACCAGGCTGTCCTCGTTCCCGGGGAGCAGGTAGAGCCGCGCGCCGGTGCGGCGATCGAGCACGTCCAGCGTGCCGCCGTTTGTCGGGCAGACGAGCCGCTCGCCGTGTCGGGTCACGGGACCGCTCCAGGAAGCCGCGCCGCGGGGAGCGACCGGCTGCACGTCGCCGTCGCGCGCGCGGACGCGGACGATTCGGTCGGGGAACGCGAGCAGGGCGGCGTCGCCGTCGCCGGCGGCGCCGCCGAGGGGCGCCTCCATGAGGTCGTGCTGCCACCGGACCTCGCCGGTCTCCAGCCCGATCGAGGTGAGTCTCCCCTGGTCGTCTCCGAGGAGTACGGTGCCTGCGAAGGGGAGCATCCAGCCGTCGCCGTGGTCCGATGGCAGGCGCCAGCGCGACTCCAGGCCGGTGGTCCACCGGGACACGTGTCCGTCGATGCCGAGCGTGAGGACCGCCTCGCCGTGCGCCATGAGGCGCGTGACTCGCTCGTGACCCAGGTCGACGCTGCGGGTCTGCCGGGTGGCCAGATCGATGACGTGGAGCCGCGCGTCCGTCGTGGCGACGAACAGGCGATCCCCGATTCGCACCGGCGGCGCCTCGGTCGGGAGCCCTTCGAGCTCCCAGGCTACCCCGCCGCTGGCGACGTCGAGCGCGCGCAGGGTGCCGTCGAGCGACGCGACCAGCGCGTAGGACGCATACACGATCGGAGCGCAGAGGTAGCCCGAGAGGTCGTCGCTGCGGAATCGCCAGCGAACGCGCTGAAGCGTCCGGTCGAGGCGCGTGACGCAGCCGCTCCGGTCCGACACCAACACGTCGCCATCGGGGAGCGGTGTCGGCGGAGCGCCGACGGCGCTGTCGTGATCCCGTCGGCCATCGGGCAGCAGCGTGAGCGCTGCCGTCCAGGCTTCGGGATCGTCGCCGCGGAAGATCCGGGTCCGGCTCTCGAACCCAGGCGCGCGGATCGTGACCGCGACCTCTCGCGCCGGCGTCCGTCGCAGGACGACCGGGGTCTCGCCGAGCGACACGTCGTCGACGACGGCCTCCGCGGCCGGCGGCAGCGCCTGCACGCGCAGGGGGAGCTGCACGCGCGCGTCGAAAGAGACCTCGGGGAAGGTCTCCCGGAGCTCGCGCAGGTGCTGACGCGCGGCGTGGTAGTCGCCCTCGTCGGTGGCGGCAGACAGCGCGTCGAGGAGGCGGACGATGGTGGCGTTGCGGGTGACGCGCCCGCGGAAGTGGGCGCGGAGCTCGGCGGCCCCCGTGTGCTGTTCCGCGAGGGTGCGGTAGAGCTCGAGCGCCCGCGCGAACGCGCCCTCGGCTTCTCGCGCGACGGCCTCTTTGAACATCGGATCGAGGCGCCGTTCGACGTCGCTCTGCGCCAGGGCCTGTCGGTAGCGCTCCGTGATTCGCCGCACGACGGCGACCGGTTCGGAGAGCTGGGAGATCGCCTCGCGCAGCTCGACGAGGCGCGCCTCTGCGAGCAGGTCGAACCGCTCGCCGTTCAGCACGGCCGTGAGCTCCTCGAACGCCCGCATCCGGGCGGTCGGCACGACCTCGTTGCAGCGCGCGAGCTGACGGGCGACGTCGTCTCGTCCGAGGAGCTCGTCCGGGTCGGGAGGTGCGGGATGGAGCAGCGACTGCAGCGCGTGGGACAGCTCCGTCAGCTGCGCCTTCAAGCGCTGCTCGACGATCTCCTCGACCTCACCCTCCATGCCGGCTTCGGCGTGGACTTCCCGGTAGATGCCCAGCGCGTCGAACACGCGGCCGCGCGCCAGCGCGTCGGCGGCGTCGCTCATGCGCTGCGTCAGGGCGGCGCGGCGGCGCCGGGCCTGTCGCTGCGCTTCGGCGGCCTCGGCGAATGCGACCTGGCTGGCGAGGTCCTGCACCGCCTCGCAGTCGCCGAGCTCGGCGCGCCAGGACTCGAGCGCGCGTCGCGCGCCGCTGCGGTCGCTGCTGTCGAGGCGTCGTTGGACCTCGGTCATCGCCTGCTCGGTGGCGCGGTCCCGGTGGCGCTGGTCGAGCCACACGAACCCCATCGCGCCGACCATCGTCGCGGCCAGTCCAGCGGCGGCCCACCGGACCACGTTGCCGGCGCGCGTCCGGCGCAAGGCGACCAGGGTGCGCACGATGTCCTTGCGCGCGCCGTCCAGGCGCAGCGCCGCCTGGTAGGCCTCGATCGCTTTTTCACGCGCGCCGGCGGCGAGGTGCGCCTCGGCGAGCGCGAGGAAGCAGGCGATCGCGGCGTCCGTGTTCTTGGCCTTCTGCTGACAGCGGGCCTCACGGAGGAGGAGCGGTACCTCGGACATGCCGGCGGCGCGCGCCTCCGCCAGGACTTCGAGCGCGCGCGGCAGCATGGCGGCTTCGACCAGCGCGTCGACGAGCGCCCAGGTGACCTGCTCGAGCTCTTCCGGGTCGTGATCCTCGAGCACGACGAGAACGCTGCGGAGGAAGTGGAGCGACGCGGCGTCGTGGGGCGCGAGCCGCGCGGCCTCGCGCGCCAGCTCCAGGGCCTCGGGCGCGCTGGCCGCGCGCTGGCCGGCCTGCAGGAGCACGGAGCTCGCGGCGCGGCGTTCACCGATCTCCTCGAGCACCGCAGCGGCCTGCCGGACGACGACGGGCGCGAGCTCGCTCCGCCGGTCCTCGAGCGTCTGCAGCAGCACCACGGCGCGCTCGGGTTCTCCCGCCCCCGCGACGTCCGCCGCGAGCGCGGCGAGGTCTGCGGCCGGGAGGCTGGCGAGGAGGTCCCCTTCGACGAGGTCGCGCGCGGCGCGCGCGCACTCGAACAGCCCGAAGGTCGTCTGGTCGGCGAGCTGTCGATAGCTCACGCGGCCGTCCGCGCCCTCGAGCACGGCGCGCTGCAGCGCGTCGAGCGCGTCCGGATCGTCGGGCCGCGCGACGCGGCGCGGGACTTCGTCCAGGCTCTGGATGGTGTCCAGGATCCGCTGCCATTCGTCCGATCGACGCGCGACCTCGAGCAGCAGGCTGTGGATCTCGTACTCCGGGCAGCCGTCGAACGCGGCCGGCGTGGGCGCATCGGGACGCTCGCTGCGGAAGAACTCGAAGGAGCCGTGCTGCCAGGTGAACAGGGCGAACAGATCTTCGGCTGCCTGCAGCTCGAGGAGCTCCTCGACCTCACGCTCGGTGACGAGCCCGTCGCGCACGAGCAGCGCTCCCAGCGGGACGCGCTCCTTGCGCTGCTGGACGAGCGCGCGCCGGAGCTGCTCGGGTTCCAGGAGCCCGGCGCAGATGAGCCGCTGGCCCAGGCGTCGCAGGGTCACGCGGGCGGGCGCGAGCACGCGCACGTAGCCGTCGGCGCAGTAGACCTGGCGCTCCTCCAGGGGGTTGCGGACCCTGAGCACGCCCTGCATCTTCGACATGGCGAAGGTCTGGAAGATGTCGGCGAGCCGGATCTGCTCCAGGTCCCCGTGCATGGTCACGGCCTGGTCGGCGCCGGCGAACTCGGCCGTGTCGTCGGGCGTGTCGCCTTCCGCTCCGTGTAGGAGGAAGTCGACCTCGGCATCGTTCAAGAGGTCCCGGTTGTCCGTCATGGTGCAGATCACGAGGCATGCCCACGCCGCGCTCGCGTCGCCCGCGCCGTCCCCGCGGCGGTGGGCAGCGTTCGGGCTTATCGGTTGCCTCGCGCTGGCGGCTCAACCCGCATCGGGACAATCCCCCGGGACCGGGCGATCCTGGATCGAGCCGTCGGATCGGCGGTTCCGCGATCGGTTCCAGGTGCTGCTGCTCGATGAGCCCACGCGGGACCTCCGGCGAGGCTGGACCCTCGCGGCAGAGCTCGGCCGGCCCGCGGCGCCGCTGCTGTGGGACCTGCTCGCCGCCGAGCGCTCCAACGTCGACCGCCGTCTGGCGCTGCTGGTCGCCGCGCTCGTCGCCGGCGGTGCGGCTGCGGACGAGCGGCTGATGATGCTGCTCGACCAGCAGAAGCCGCTGCTCGCGGAGCGCGCGATGGCGTCGCTCTGGATCTCGTTGGGTCCGACCCGGCCGCGTCCGATGCCCGGGGTGCTGCAGCGGCTGCTCGGCCCGAACAAGGAGCCCGAGGCGCTGCTCGCGGTGGCCGCTCGCCTCGCCGCGGCGCGGTTCCCGCGGTCGTCCCAGGGCGTGCCTGCGCTGCACTCCAAGGATCCAGGCTTGCTGGCGGCAGCGGCGTTCGCAGGAATGCCGGTCGGCAGGACCTCGGCGCTGCGGCAGTGGCGGGGCGCGCCCCGGCACGCGTCGCTGTTTCGGCGCGCGGCGATGCTCGGCGCGAGGCGGCCGGAGCCGGCGCCGACGGCGTTGCTGCAGCGCGCGGCCGCGACGGTCCAGAGCTCGGACACCCGTGACCGCGCGGAGCGCGCCGCGGCGGCCCTGCTGCTGGCGCGCTTCGGCGAGCTGGGGCGGGACGAGCCGCCGCTGGGGTGGGAGCTCCTCAAGGCTGTCGCGGGACAGCCGGAGAGCGGGCCGGCGCTGCGGGCGCGGCTCCGCCCCGGACGGTTCGCGCGCGACCCCTCACCGGGGCGTCTGGCTGCGGCCTACGCGACCTACGCGGAGCTCCCGGCGATCCTGGCCTCGGTCGACGCGTGGGCCGGAGATCCGGCGGTGCGGCGCGACCTCGCGATCGCGCTCGCGGCGCGGCTCTGCGCGGCTCCTGCACCCGACGTTCGCATCCCTGCGCTGGACTTCCCGGAGTGGTCGTTCGTCGTGTGGGCCTGCGAGGGCCGGGTCGGCGTCGCGGCGCCGTCCGACATCGAAGACGAACGACTCGCAGCGCTGCTCGAGCTGCTCGGCGCGGGGAGAGCCACGCGGGCGAGCGTTCGCGACGGGCTGGAGCGCGCCCTCTGGCGGCGGGGGAGCCACCCGGGACTCGGGGCGTGGGAGCAGGAGCGTGCGTTGGTCCGGGACGTGCTGCTCGTCGGGAGCCGCGCGGGCGGGAAGTACCGACCCGAGGTCCCGCCTCACCTGCGCTACTTCCCCACCGGCCTCGATCGAGACGACCCGTTCTTCGACGTCGCCGTGGCGCTGTTCGAGTTCACGCAACGGCGCTCCGGCCCGATCCCGGACGACTGCAGGCTGCGCTGAGGCCCGCCGCCGCAGCGCGCGCCCGGATCCTCAGAGTCCTTCGATCACGTCGGCGAGGGCGATCACGTCGGCGTCGCTGGTCTCGGGGCCGGTCGAAACCCGCAGGGTCCCGCCCGGCTCCGTGCCGAGCCGCTCGTGGATCCACGGCGCGCAGTGGTGGCCGGCGCGGACGTGGAAGCCTGCTCCTGAGAGGATGCCGCCGAGCTCCAGCGGGTCGTAGTCGCTGTGCTGAAGGGAGAGCACCGGGACCGAGCGCGCAGCGCCTGCCCCCAGCGTGGTCACCCGCGGACACGCGCCCAAGCGCTCCCGAAGCGTGTCGATCGGGGCGCGCGCGCGGCGCAGCAGGCGCGCTTCGCCGCGCGCGTCGAGCCATTCGAGCGCAGCGGCGAGCCCGAACAGGGCGGGGGTGTTGGGGGTGCCGGCCTCGAAGGCCGTCGGCCACTCCGTCGGATGACGGTCGAGCGCGGCGCTGCTGCCGGTCCCGCCGTGCTTCTGCGGCGCCAGCGTGAGGTCCTGGACGACGCTGACGAAGCCCAGGCCAGGAGGGCCGTGCAGCGCCTTGTGGGCGCTCGCGACCACGACGTCGGCGCCGACGTCGAGCGGCAGGTAGCCGGCGGTCTGGCTGGCGTCGAGCACGAGGCGACAGCCCGCGCGCTGCGCGGACGCGGCGACCGCAGCGGCGTCGAAGACCTCGCCGGTCACGTTGCTCGCGTGCGTCATCACCACGAGGTCGTAGCAGCCCCGCTCGAGGTCCGAGCAGAGCGCCTCGACGCTCTCGACGCGGGAGACCTCGGCGCGCCGCTCTGCGCAGAGCGCGTGGAGCGGGCGCACGACCGACGAGTGTTCGAACCAGGTGGTGGCGACCCTGCAGCCGTCGTCTACGAGCGCCCGCAGCGCCAGGTTGAGCCCTTCGGTCGCGCCCGAGCAGAACGCGACGCGCTCCGCGCGATGGCCGGTGCGGCGGGCGACGCCCTCGCGGCATCGGCGTACCGCGTCGGCGCTGACCGCCGTCGTCGGCCCGTCGCCGCGCTCGGCGCTGACGCCGACGTCGAGGAACCAGCGGCGGACCGCCTCGACGACCTCGGGTGGCTTCGGGAAGCTGGTCGCGGCGTGGTCCAGGTAGATCATCGCACCCAGCGGTCGTAGAGCGCCCGCGCGCGCAGCTCGTCGGCAACGCCGAACAGCAGCGCGCGTCCGCCGGGGAAGACGGTGAAGCGGGTCCCGTCGGCCCGGAACCGCAGGAGGTGCGGCGTCCGGTGCACCTCGTCGGCTGCTCCGCGGACGCGCTCGGCGAGCGCGTCCAGGTCGACGCAGCCGTGGTCGGGAGGCTGCACCTGCACCGCGTCGCGCCCGCACAGGGTCACGGCCGCGACGGGGTCGGCGACAAGCGCGGGCCGCTCACCTCGAACACAGCACGCGCAGTCGGGCGCCGGGCCGGCCGCCATCGGCACGACCTGGTAGGTCCCGCGCCAGACGTCGCAGGTGAAGACCCCCGGCGTCGTCGCCGCTCCCACCAAGAGCTTGAGGGCCTCGGCGGCCTGGAAGGCCGTGACCGCCGCGATCGCCGGCGCGAGCACGCCGCGCGTCTCGCAGCTGCCGACGTCGGACTGCGCCGGAGGCTCGGGCCAGAGGCAGCGCAGGCAGGGCCCGCCCGGCTGCGCCACCAGGCTCGCGCCTTCCGTGCCGACGGCCCCCGCGTAGATCCAGGGGATGCCGCGCTGGCTGCACCAGTCGTTGAGCAGGTAGCGCGTCGGGAAGTTGTCGGTCCCGTCCAGGACGAGGTCCGGGGGCGCGGGCAGGTCGTCCAGGAAGCGCCGAGAGCAGTCCGCGACATACGCCGTCACGGCGACGTCGGCGTTGACCGCCTGGAGGCGCCGCTGGGCCGCCACCGCCTTGGGCGCCCCTGCGCGCGCGTCCGCTTCGTCGAACAGGACCTGGCGCTGCAGGTTGCTCCACTCGACCACGTCGCGATCGACGAGGTCGAGCGCGCCGCCCCCCGCGCGCGTCAGGGTGTCGGCGAGGTGGGTGCCGAGCGCGCCACAGCCCACGATCAGGACCCGGGCGCCGCGAATCCGCGCGACGCCGTCCGCGCCGATCCCTGCGACCCGCGCCTGCCGGCTGTAGCGATCCAAGTTCGGCCGACTAGGCGAAGAAGTCGGCGTTCTTCTTGGTGAAGTCGTTCCACTGCTCCGGCAGGTCTTCTTCCGCGAAGATCGCCGTCACCGGGCAGGCGTCGACGCAGAGCGTGCAGTCGATGCAGTCGGCCGGGTTGATGTAGAGCTGCGGGTCGTCGTCGCCGCCGTGGATGCAGTCCACAGGGCAGACATCGACGCAGGCCTTGTCCTTAACGTTGACGCAGGGCTCTGCGATGACGTGGGTCATGTCTTCTCTTTCAGGGGGTGGGGTTGGGAAACCGGACCGACCGTAGCGACCGCGGGCGCTGATTCCACCCGCGCGCGCTGTCAAAGTGGCGACGCAGGGGTTTGCCGCATCAGGTGTTGGGGCCGCGCGGACGGATGGGTAACCTGCCTGTGAGGCGCGCGAGAGTGGCGGAATTGGCAGACGCACGGGCTTTAGGTGCCCGCGAGCCACTGGCTCATCGGGGTTCGAGTCCCCGCTCTCGCACCACTCCGCTCCATCTGTGGATCCACGGGCTCCGGCGCCACGCGGGATCGCGCCGCGACCGTCGTCGCGCGCAAGGCGTCCGCCCATTCGGCAATTCTTCCCTGCCGGTCGTCCCGTGCTCGTATCCGGTCTTGTCGGGGAGCGCCGCGCGAGCATCATCGTGCGAGGGAGGCAGCGCCCGCAGCGACGCACCACCACGTCGCGCCGCACCGCGGGCCGTCTCCTGCAGGCATGCGCGACGCAGTCCTGCCCCTCTCTCCGACACCCCGTTTGCACCCATGAGAAAGACCCTCGTCTCCCTCGCGACCGCCGCGCTCCTTCCGGCGCAGTCCCTGACGACCACGCTGACCGCGAACAACGGCCAGGCCGGCAACATGTTCGACATCCGCGCGCTCGTCGGCATGACCATCGACACGTTCGACGTCAACCTCGACGCCGGCACGTGGGACCTGGAGATCTACGCGCTCCCCGCCAACACGCCCTACCTCCCCGACGTCAACAACGCCGCCGCGTGGGGGAGCCCGATCGCCAGCGTCACGGGCGTGGTGAGCAACGGCTTCAACGTCGCGACCCCGCTCAACCTGACCCTGGGCCTGCCGGTCACGGCCGGCTCGATCCAGGCCTTCTACATCACCGTGACCAACGGCACGGCGATGAACTACACCAACGGCTCGGTGACCGGCAACCTCTACGCGTCGAACGCTGAGCTGGAGTTCTTCGAGGGCTCGGGCCTCGCCTATCCCTTCACGGCCAACTTCAACCCGCGGGTCTGGAACGGCACGATCTACTACACCGCCTCCCCGGGCCAGGCGACCAAGCAGCCCTACGGGAGCAGCTGTGACTTCCCGTCCCAGTTCGGCGAGCTGTTCGCGCAAGGCGACCCCGTCGACCTCGCCAACACGTCGTGGACGATGACGGACAACGGCAACGGCACCTGGTCCGTCGCCGCGGGCGGCCTGCCGTTCGACGCGGCCGGCGCGCAGGCCGCGGGCACCGACCTGACGGATCCGGCCAGCCCCTGGGTGACCTGGACCAGCAGCTCGTCGGCCAGCTGGGACGACGCGACCCTGGTGCTGACGCCGCAGGCGGGGCCGTTCTCCTACCCGGACGCGGCCGCGGGCGGCTCCTCGCTCGCCTCGCAGATCTCGATCAACACCAACGGCTCGATCCGCTTCGGAGACCAGGGCGCAGACAACACGTTCGCCTTCAACGGCGGCAACGGCAACGTCGAGGCCGTCTTCGGCGGCTCGGCCGGCCCGGGCCTCCCCAACCTCGCGCCCTTCTTCAACGACCTCAACCCTGACATCGCCGGCGGCGGCGGAGGCGTGATCTGGATCGAGGACAACGTCGGCGGGGGCGCCGGCGGCCTGCGGATCACCTGGGACAGCGTGCCCAACTGGGACGCCGGCGCCGGCGTCCCGGCCGAGTTGAACGACCTGCAGGTCACGATCCTGCCCGGCCTGATCTTCCTCGCTTACGGCCCCAACGTCGGCAACGGCGGCAGCGCCGGAAACTCGGCCATCGTCGGCTGGAGCCAGGGCGACAACTCGGCGAGCAACCGGATCGACTGGACGGTCGACATGCAGGCCTACACCAGCGGCACGGGCTACGTCGGCCCGACCACCGACGCGACCGCGTCGCCGGTCTACGGGACGACGACGGACCTGACGCTCTCGGGCCTGCAGCCTTCGGCGGTGCTCGCCGGCTTCGTGCTGGGCTTCAACGAGCTGAACCCGGGCATCAACCTGTCGGCGATCGCCGAGGTCGACTGTGACCTGCTGGCGTCCGTCGACCAGCTGCTGGTCGCGATCCCGGCCGCCGGCGTGGCGACCGCGTCCCTGCCGATCCCGAACAACACCTCGCTGCAGGGCTTCGAGGTCAACGCCCAGGGCTTCGCCCTCGACACGGCGCTGGTCGGCCCGCTCGCTGGCGAGTTCAACCCGGGCGGCGCCACGCTCGGCAACGCCGTGAAGCTGACGATCGGCAGCTGACCGGGCGCGCGACGCGCGGCGCAGCCCCAGGCGCCGCGCCTCGCGCTGCCGAAGCGGGGGCCGCGCCGCAGGAACTCCTGGCGCGGCCGCCGGTCGCGCCCGCGAAGCGCAGCGCTTCGTCGGGTCCGTGCCATCGGCCCCTCCGAGCTCGCCGCGGCGACGCGGTGACCGCGGCGCGACGCCCCCGATCGGATTGGCCGCGCGGCGCTACGGATCGCGCCCGGAACAGACGATGGATCGCGGAGACGAGCCCCTCGATCGGGCCGTCCCGACGCCATGACCAGCACCCCGGACCTGCCTGCTCTCCGCGCCCTTCGTCTGCGCCGCCTCGCCGGGGCTGCGCTCCTCCTGCTCGCCGCGTGCGGCGCCGGCGGGGAGGAGTTCGGCGACAGCGGCGGGCAGGGCAACCCCGGCAGCGGTGGTGGACCGGGCGCGCCCGGATCGCAGGGCAACCCGCTCGCCGTCGTGCTGGACTTCTCGGTTCACAACGACGCCGCCTCGGTCCGGACCGAGACGATCCGGGCCTCGGTCCCGTTCCCGCGCGGCGGCTACGACGTGCAGGACCTCGACAACATGATCGTGAGCGGGCACCAGACCGCGTGGGAGGTGCTGCAGCGCTGGCCCGACGGCCGGGTCAAGGTGGCGCAGGCGCAGTTCACCGATACGCTGCAGCCCGGCGAGACCAAGAGCTACTCGATCGCGCGCGACGAGTCGGCGCTGACCGGCGCCTTCCAGCGCAACGCCTGGGTCGCCCAGTTCGCGTCTTCGCTCGAGGTCGGCGCGCAGGTGCGCGACACGTTCCAGGTCGCCTACCGCAGCTTCGCGGCGGGCGCGGGCGAGCTGCTGCAGACCTCGGCGCTGGTCGAGACCCGCCGGTTCCGGACCTATCACGAAGCGGTCGCAGGAGGCGGCATCGGCCGGGACTACCTGACGTCCACCTATTACGTCACCGAGTTCCGCGAGATGCCCTTCGTCGTCGTCGACTGGGTGCTCGGCAACGACTACCTGGGCGCGGACGACCCCAACGGCAGCCCGGACCCCAACCTCTACGCGCTGGGGGACGCCGACGTCCGCAGCGCGCACTTTCTGTGCAAGGGCGTGACGGAGTGCCTGCCGTACCGCGCCGCCAGCGAGCAGGTGCAGCCGGGCAGCGCGATGAGCGGGGGCTATACGGGCTTCCGCGTGATGTCCGACACCTACCTGAGCGACGCGCAGACGCGCCGCTACCGGTTCCTGCTGCGGTGCGAGCCGGGGGCGGCGTCCCAGGCCGACAAGGACCGCTGGCGCGCGACCGCCGACGCGATGCTGCAGCGCCCGATGTTCGCCCTGGCCTCGCAGCGCGCCTGGGAGGACACGGCCGCGGCAGGGCTGGTCGGCGGGCCCATCGCCGGTCCTGCCGACGCGAGCGACCGCGCGCAGGCCGAGTACGACAGCTGGAACGGCAACGCGTGGTTCGGCACCTGGGGCTACCGCAGCGACCCGCTGCAGACCGCGACCACCGGCACGCCGCGCAACCACCCGCTCAGCCCCGAGCTCGCGCACGCGATCCAGGGGCAGCGTCCCCGCCTGCTGGAGAAGCTAGAGCAGATGGCGTGGGCGCAGGCGATGCGCCCGTACCACCTCTACGGCCTGCAGGTCGGCGCCGAGCAGCAGATCCTGCTGTGGGACGGCATCCCCTTCTTGGCCGTGGCCGGCGAGCACCTCGGCAGAAAGCGGCTCCGCGACAACGACCCCTACCCTGCCTACCGGGCCCTGAGCGCGGGGCAGCCCAAGGCGCACGGCTGGGTGCACTTCGACCACGAGCACTGGTCGACGGACCTGCTGTTCGACTACTGGACGATCAGCGGGGACCCGTGGGCCAAAGAGGAGCTGCGCCAGCTCGGCGAGAGCCTCAAGGGGTTGATGCGGCTCACCACCTACTACACCCAGGACATCCAGGCAGCGCGGGCCGAGGGGTGGTGCATGCAGGGCTTCGCGCAGGTGTATCAGGCGACGCAGGACCCGTCGATCAAGGACTACGCGATGCGCCGCGTGAACGAGGTCGTGCAGGTGGACCGCAAGAAGGACCACCCGAGCCGTGCGATGACGTTCCAACAGAACTACCCGTCGACCGCGTACCCGATGAACCACGAGTTCTTCATGCCGTGGCAGCACGGCGCGGTGCTCTACGGCTACCTGGGCGCCTTCTTGTCCTTCGAGGAGCCGCTCCTCCTCGAGATCGCGGAGGACGTCGCGACGACCGTGGAGTACTCGTGGGTGACGAACATGAACCACCCGCACTTCGGGTTCGTGGCCGACGGCCTGCGGTACTACGTGCCGGCGTCGCACAACGGCGTGCCCGTGCCTGCGAACCACTGGGACGGCCTGCCGAACGGAGCGCACTTCGGCGACTCACCGCTGGGCGGCGCGCACACCTTCCTCCTCGCGAGCCTGCACCTGCTCGCCGACATCACCCAGGACGGCGCCGTCCGTCAGAAGGCGCTGCAGTACGGCGGCATGCTCAAGGGCGCGGTCTCCGACAGCGACCGCTGGAACAAGTGGTACTACTGCCTGCCGAGGGCCCACGCGGGCTCGTAGCAGGCTACGCGCCGTCGGTCGGGCGGCCGCACGCGCAGCGCGCGGGCGCCGCGGGGATGTCGCCTCGCTCGTCGGCGCGCGCGACCACCTCACCGCAGCGGCACACCGTGCCCACCCGCCGCGCAGGGTTGCCCACGACCAGCGCGTGCGGCGGGACGTCTCG
>JBMHDP010000410.1:0-2526 GCA_049889335.1 Planctomycetota bacterium | reverse complement strand
GTCGTCAGCGCCAACCCGGTCGAAGGCCCGGAGCACATGTACGACCCCGCCATCGAGGGCGGGCCGACGGGCACGAGCGCCGACGCATCGCTTAACAACGTCATCCCCAACGCGACCGACCTGGGCATCCCGAGCGGCGGGCCGCCGAGCCCGCTGTTCGGCGCCGGCAGCTGGGAGCAGAAGCTGCTCCGCTTCGAGGAGTTCGGCGCGCGCGACATCGAGGTCTCCGAGGCGCCCTGCGGGGAGCTGACGCTGCCGAACTCGCCGCAGCAGTGCCCGAACGGCACCGCGTTCGACACGCTGCTCGCTGGCCCGCTCCACCCGCCGCCGATGCAGGAGAGCAACGACCTCGACACGAGCCCCTGGTCGCCGCTGGTCGCGCAGTACCTCGGTCGCCCGGTGGACATGCCCGCTGAGGGCCGTCCGCCCGGCCAGGGCTGGGCGCACCAGCGGTGGGACGAGTTCCCGCCGGCGGAGCACTACGTGACCGCGCAGACGGGCGCCCGGATGAACACCGGCTTCCGCGACAGCCTGCAGAACCACGGCTACAAGCACACGGTCAACGGCCTGTCTGAGTTCGGGCCTGGCGGCCTCTACCACAACACGTCCGGCCTGCTCGGCAACGAGGGCACGACCAACGGCATCCAGCCCTGCTTCCACCCGGCCATGCCGGTCCAGCAGGAGGACGCGCTGTGGACCTTCGACGGCTGCTTCCCGCCGCGCCTGCTGATGGCGCGCGTCGGCGTGCCGGTGCTGATGCGTCACTACAACGCGCTGCCGGTCGACGTCACGGCCAACCGCGGCTTCGGGATGCACACGATCTCGACGCACGAGCACAACGGCCACAACCCGGCCGAGTCGGACGGCTTCGCCGGCGCGTTCTTCTTCCCCGGCCAGTACTACGACTACCGCTGGCCGATGGCGATCGCCGGTCACGACACGATCAACGTCGACGCGATGGACCCGCGCGCGGGCACGCCGACGGACGACGGCGGCATCGTCAACATCCCCGGTGACTACCGGGAGATCATGAGCACGCACTGGTTCCACGACCACATGCTCGATTTCACCGCGCAGAACGTCTACAAGGGCAACGCGGCGATGATGAACTACTACAGTTCCATCGACCGGGGCAACGAGGCGATCGACGACGGCGTCAACCTCCGCCTGCCCAGCGGCACCTCGCTCGGCTGGGGCAACCGCGACTACGACGTCAACCTGGTCATCGCGGGCAAGGCGTGGGACGACCAGGGCCAGCTCTGGTACAACCCCTTCCAGACCGACGGCATGCTCGGGGACCGGATGCTGACCAACTGGCAGTACCACCCCTTCCTGGACGTCCGCGCGCGGAAGTACCGCTTCCGCATCCTCAACGGCTCGGTCGCGCGCTACTTCAAGTTCGCGCTCGTCGTCGAGCGTGAGGGCAACGTCGGCCAGTTCAGCGGCCCGGCCGGCTCGGGGATCTCCTACGACACCGTGCCGTTCCACATGATCGCCAACGACGGCAACCTGATGGAGCACGCGGTCCGCTTCGACGGCACCAGCGGCACCCGCCGCGGCGAGCTGCCGACGCAGGCCATCGGCGAGCGCTACGATATCGTCGTCGACTTCAGCCAGTTCGAGCGCGGCACCAACCTCTACTTCGTCAACCTGATGGAGCACGAGGACGGTCGCGGCCCGGAGCGTCGCGTCCCGCTGGCGCAGGTCCTCAACGGCACCTACGCGCCGACCGAGGTCGACCTCGACGGCGACGGTCGCTCCGACACCTACGTCGGCGGCGATCCGTGCGTGGAGCGGTTCATGCAGTTCCGCGTGGCGCCGATGTATCCCTGGATGCAGGACCTCTCGACGGACCTGACCCCCTACGAGCCGGGCGGCCAGAAGCTGGTCGAGCACAACCGGCCGACGGCTGCCGAGCTGGCCGGCGCGCACACGCGCCAGTTCAAGTTCGGCCGCAGCGGCGGCACCGACAAGGCGCCGTGGACGGTCGAGAACCTCGAGGGCGCCTTCACGGCCGACACCCGCCGGGTCACGTCGGCGCCGGCGATCGGGGACCTCGAGATCTGGACGATCGAGGGCTCCAACGGCTGGGCCCACCCGGTCCACGTTCACTTCGAAGAGGGCTTCTACCTGTCGCGCGCCGGCGCGCCGCCCCCCCGCGGGGGGCGGGTCGCCCGCCAGGCCATGTATCGCCGCGGCCCCCCGCTCGCCAGCACCAAGGAGATCCAGGTCGCGCTGCGGTTCCGGGAGTTCGCCGGCACCTACGTCGAGCACTGCCACAACACGACCCACGAGGACACGGCGATGCTGATGCGCTGGGACCTCGAGTATCCCGGTCAGATCAAGCTGATGCCGTCGCCGCTCCCGAGCTGGGACGGGGTCAGCTACGTGACCAGCAACGCGTTCATGTCGACGCGCGCCGGTGGCCCGCCAGCAGGCGCGACCGCCGCGACCCCCGTCGTCGTCAAGGACGACTAGGTCGACCGGCCCCCCCCGCCCCCCCGCGGCCCCCCAAACCCCCCCCCC
>JBMHDP010000409.1:0-3015 GCA_049889335.1 Planctomycetota bacterium | reverse complement strand
CTGGCCGTTCGTGACGCTCGGCGGCAGCGGCTCCTTGAAGCGGGCCGCGAGGCCCGGCTTGTGGTCGAACAGGTCGAGCTGGCTCGGCGCGCCGGCCATGAACAGGAAGATCACGCGCTTGGCGCGCGCCGGGTGGTGCGTCCCGCTCGCGCCCCCGGGCCTCGCGCCCAGCAGCGCGCGCCCGGCGACCGCGCCGAGGACCGCGGCGCCCGCCTTGAGCAGGCTCCGCCGCTGCTGCAGCGCGACCAGGTCTCGCAGCGCGTCGCTCACTGGCGGGTCCTCGTCACGTCCAGGTTGTAGACGGCGCTGACGAGCAGGGTCCACGCGGCGAGCTCGCCGGCGCCGACGCCGTCGGGCAGCGCGGCGCCTTCGCTGGCGGCCTCGGCGAGCGCTGGGCGCTGCGCGTAGTCCGCGCGCAGCTGTTCGAGCGACGCGAGCAGCAGCGCGCGCTCGTGGCCGTCCGGCAGGTGCGAGGTGACGGTCTCGAACACGTAGTCGAGCTGGCTCGCGTCGTCGCCGCCGCCTTCGGCGTCGAGCGCGCGCAGCGCGAGGTGGCGCGCCGCGCGGTGGTACTCGGGCTCGTTCAGTAGCAGCAGCGCCTGCAGCGGCGTGTTGGTGCGCTCGCGCCGCACGACGCAGGCCTCGCGCGTCGGCGCGTTGAGGATCGTCATCTGCGGCGGCGGCAGCCCCCGCTTCCAGAAGGTGTAGATGCTGCGTCGGACGATCTTGTCGCCGGTGTCGGGCTGGTAGGTGCGCGGGAACGACGACGGCAACGTGACTGCGCGCCAGATGCCCGCCGGCTGCGGCGGCTTGACGCTCTTGCCGAACCGCGCGTCGTTGAGCAGCCCGCTGCTGGCGAGCAGCTGGTCGCGGATCACCTCCGCGTCCAGGCGGAAGCGCGCGCCGCGGCCGAGCAGGCGGTTGTCCGGGTCCGCCTCGTACGCCGCGGTGTCCGCCGCCGACGACTGCCGGTAGGTGCGCGACGTGACGATCGCGCGCATCAGCACCTTGACGTTCCAGCCGGAGCGGACGAAGCGCGTCGCGAGGTAGTCGAGCAGCGCTGGGTGGCTCGGCGCCTCGCCCTGGGTGCCGAGGTCCTCGGAGGTCCGCACCAGACCGGCGCCGAACAGCTGCTGCCAGAAGCGGTTGACCGCGACGCGCGCGGTCAGCGGGTGCGACGGGTCCAGCAGCCAGTCCGCCAGGTCCATCCGCGTCGGGACCTCGCCGCGCGCGCGCAGCGGCGGCAGGAAGGCCGGCGTCCCGCGGGCCACGCGCTCGCCTGGCTGGTCGTACTGGCCGCGCACGAACACGCGCGTCTCGCGCACCTCTGCGCGCTCGCGCATGACCATCGCGCCCGGGATGCGCAGCGTGAGGTCGTCCTGCTGCTTGCGCACGCCGTCGACCGCCTGCTTGGCCTGCTCCGCGAGCGCTTGCGACGCGGCCGCGAATGTCTGGGGGCACAGCTTCGCGAGCGCGTCGACCGCGCGCTTCTGCGCGTCGACGCCCGCGCGATCGGCCGCCAGGCGCTGGCGCGAGGCTGCTTGCGCGCGCGACGGCAGCTCGACGAACGGACGGTGCAGCCCGCGCCGGAAGTCGAGCCCGCGCCGCCCGCCGGTCTCCGGCGTCGCGTCGAGGTTGTTGAAGAACGCCGCGAAGCGGTAGTAGTCCCGCTGCGTGATCGGGTCGAACTTGTGGTCGTGGCACTGCGCGCAGCCGACCGTCAGCCCGAGGAACGCGGTCCCGAAGGTGTTGACGCGGTCGATGACGTTGCGCGCGTGGCTCTCCTCGGGGAGCGCGGTGCCGACGTCGATGATCAGGTGCAGCCGGTGGAAGCCCGACGCGATCAGCTGGTCGTCGGTCGGCGACGCGAACAGGTCTCCGGCGAGCTGGAAGCGCAGGAAGTCGTCGTAGGGGAGGTTGTCCGCGAACGCGCGGATCACCCAGTCGCGGTACGGCGACAGCTCCCGGTAGTGGTCGTGGTGGACCCCGTTGGTGTCCGCGAAGCGCACCGCGTCCAGCCAGTAGCGAGCCATGTGCTCGCCGAACTGCGGCCGGTCCAGCAGCCGGTCGACCAAGCGCTCGTAGGCGTTGGGCGCGCCGTCCTCGACGAACGCCCGCACCTCCGCCCGGGTCGGCGGCAGCCCCGTCAGGTCGAGCGTCACCCGCCGGATCAGCGTCCTGCGGTCCGCGCCCTCGCGCGGGCTCACGCCCGCTCGCTGCAGCCGCGCGAGCACGAAGCGATCGATCGCCCGGGCCTCCCAGTCCGCGTCGCTGGACGCGTCCGGCGCGGCCGACCGCGGCGAGACGAACGCCCAGTGCGGCGCGTCGTCGCCCTGCGCGGCTGCGGGCGCGAGCCAGGCGAGCGCCGCCAGGGCGATCCCTGCGACGAGCTGAGGCGAGGTGCCGACCACGCGGACACGATAGCGAATCTGCGCGGCGCGCGCGCCGACACGCCCGCGCATACCTCGGAGCGCACGAGCCGCCACGTAGCGCTGTCGTCGCGGCAGGCTACGCTGCGTCCATGCAACGGACCCTCCCCCTCGTCGCCGCGGCGATCAGCGCCGTCGGCGCACTCCGAGCCCAGGGCGAACCGCCCGGCGTCGTCACCGTCGCGACGCGCGCGTGGCTCAAGCAGCCCGCAGCCGAACGCGACGAGGAGGTCCCCGACTTCACGATGACCGAGGCCGACGCCGCGCGCGTCGTCCAGCTGTGCTTCGAGCGGCTGCGCGACGAGGCCAAGGCCGCGCGCGCGGACGAGCTCGCGACGACCGACGGCGCGCGCCGCGAGCCGACCAACCTGTTGACCGTGCGGGCCGCCGGCAAGGACCTGAAGGTCTACGAGCGGACGTTCGGCGAGGCGCCCGCCGGAGGGCGCAGCCTGTGGATCTCGATGCACGGCGGCGGCGGCGCGCCGGCGCGCGTCAACGACGGCCAGTGGAACAACCAGATCGAGCTCTACCAGCCGAAGGAGGGCATCTACGTCGCGCCGCGCGCGCCGACCAACACCTGGAACCT
>JBMHDP010000408.1:0-13057 GCA_049889335.1 Planctomycetota bacterium | reverse complement strand
GCCGCCGGCGCAGGGGCCGCAGGGCCCCGGCGCGCGCGTCGACCGGCCCCTGCCCACCGTGAGCGGTGAGCTGTTCTTCGAGGAGGCCGTGCAGGCGCTCAACGGCAAGCTCGTGCGGGCCGTGCAGGTGACCGAGGCCGACCGGCAGGCCGGCACGGTCACCGCGCTCTCTCCGGAGCGCGCCGACCCGATCCTGCGCGCGCTCACGACGCGCGCCGGGGAGCCGTTCGAGGCGCGCCGGGTCTCGGCGGACTGCGCGGCGCTGTGGTCGGAGCGGCGCCTGGTGGTGCGCGCCTACGCCGAGGAGGTCGGAGACGAGGTCCGCGTGACCTTCCAGGTGGACCTGCAGGTGGAGCGCTACGAGGACGTCGAGTTCGTCGGCAACGACCACCTCGACCAGGCCGAGATCTACGCCCTGGTGGGGTTCTACGCCGGGCGACGGACCACGCGGACCGAGGCCGAGGCGATGCGCAAGCTGCTGTTGGCGCGCTACCGCCGCGACGGCTACGCGTTCTGCAGCATCCAGCTCGTCGACCTGCCGGGCTTCGGCGGGGCAGACGCGTCGGCGGCCGACAGCAAGCGGCTCCAGGTGCGGATCGAGGAGGGGCAGAAGGTGACGGTGCGCGACGTCGACTTCGTCGGGAACCGCTCGTTTTCCGCCGACCCGATCCTGGGGCTGTTCGGCTCCGAGGACTACCTGGTGCGCGACGCGCAGATCGCGAGCGACCCGTCGAACGGCTGGATCCGCGGCGGCGCCTTCAGCCGGGAGGTGCTCGAAGAGGACCTCGACCGGCTGCGGTTGTTCTACCGGAGCCGCGGCTTCCTCGAGGCGACCGTCGACCTCAGCGACGTGCGCTTCAGCGAGGACCGCGAGCGGGTCGACCTCTCCTTCGTGGTGGTCGAGGGGCCGCGCTACCGCATCCGCTCCGTGAAGGTGGAGCACGTCACGCCGGACCTGCGGCCGCTCGACGTGGAGCCGCTCTACTCCGCCGCGGAGGTCGAGGAGGTGCTGCAGGCCGAGCCGGGCGAGTTCTATGACCACGCGCGGCTGCAGCGTGACCAGCTCGCCATCGAGGAGTTTTACGGCCGCCGGGGGCACCCGTCCGTCAACTTCCCGGGCATGCGTCAGGCGCTGCAGCAGGGATGTCGCGTGTTCGAGCCGCTCGAGGTCTACGCGGACGGGCCCGAGGTCGACATCGTCTACCAGGTCAGCGAGGGCGCGGCGAAGACGCTCCGCGACATCGTGATCCGCGGCAACACGTACACCCGAGACGCGGTCATCCGCCGGCGGTTCCGCGTGCTGCCGGGCGAGCGGATCGACATGCTCGAGGTGAAGCGCGCGCAGCGCCGCATCGAGAACACCCGCTGGTTCCAGGACCTCGCGACGCAGCAGGGGCCGCGCCTGCAGCTGGAGCCCGTGCCCGGGGCGCCCGATCAGGTCGACATCGGCCTCGACGTGCAGGACGGTCAGACAGGTGAGCTGCGGTGGGGGGCCGGGCTCTCGACCGGGATCGGCCTGCAGGCGCAGATCATCTTCAACAAGCGCAACTTCGACCTCTGGAACCCACCGAGCACCGCCAACCCGGTCGACGCCGTGCAGGAGATCCTCGACGCCAAGGCGTTCCACGGCGGCGGGCAGAACCTCAACCTGCTGCTCGCGCCAGGCACGCGCCAGAGTCAGTTCGGGCTGACCTACACCGAGCCCGACATCTTCGGCGACCACCTCGACACCTACGCGCTGCGGGTCTCGGGGCAGCGTCGGATCCGGCGCCTCCCGGACGGCTACACGTCCGACGTCTTGGGCGGCGAGGTCGGGCTCTCGCGCAACTTCACCGAGTTCCTCAACGCGGGCGTCTCGCTGCGGCTCGAGACGGTCAACGTCGACGACCTCGCGCAGGACGCCACGCGGGTCGCGTTCGACGCCGAGGGCGACAACGAGCTGTTCGGCCCGCGGATCAGCGTCCGCTACCGCGACTACGACGATCCGCTCCGGCCGACCAAGGGCGTCGACATGCGCCTGTCGTTCGAGGCGGTCGGAGGGCCCTTCGGCGGCGACGAGAGCCTGACCAAGTGGGAGCACCGCGCCGACGTCTACTACCCGCTCACCGAGAACGAGATGGGGCACCGCACGGTGTTCCACTGGCGGCAGTTCTTCGGCTACGCGGACGAGTTCGGCAGCAGCGACGACGTCTTCCTCACCGAGCGCTTCTACATGGGCGGCGCCAACCTCCGCGGCTTCGACTTCCGCCGCGCGGGGCCGACCCAGTTCGGCCGCCCGGTCGGCGGGGAGGCGATCTACACGTCGACCTACGAGGTCTACTTCCCGTTGGTCGCGACGCGCCTGGAGGGGGAGGTCCGCGACCGCGAGCTGCTCCGCTGGGTGGTCTTCACCGACTTCGGCCTCCTCGGCCTCGGGCTGAACGACCCGACCTTCCGCGAGCTGCGCGCCAGCACGGGCGTGGGGCTGCGGATCGAGATCCCCTACCTCGAGCTGCCGATCGCGCTCGACCTCGGCTGGCCGTGGGCCTTCCAGGACAGCGACGACCGCCGGCAGCTGTACTTCTCGATCAGCCGATGACAGCGCCGCGTCGCTTCCGGCGACTGCACCGGGAGGTGCTCGTCGACAACGCCTGGCACCGCTACTGCCGGGACCGCTACGTGCAGCGGGACGGCAGCGAAGGAGACTACTTCTACGTCGACATGCCGGGCAGCTGCGCGGCGATCCCCGTGTTCGAGGACGGCACCATGGCGCTCGTGCGCGTGCACCGCTACCTGCTCGGCGTCGACCTCTGGGAGTTCCCGATCGGGGGCATGAAGGACGGCGAGCGGCCGCTCGAGGTCGCGCAGAAGGAGCTGCGCGAGGAGGCCGGGCTGCTCGCCGAGGACTGGACCGCGCTCGGCGCGTTCGCGCCCTACAAGGGCGTCTCGACCGAGCGCTGCCACGTGTTCCTGGCGCGCGGGCTCCGAGAGGTCCCGCAGCAGCTCGAGGCGAGCGAGGAGATCAGCGTGCACCGCATGCCGGTCGCGCAGGCTCGCCGGACGCTGCTCGAGCAGGAGTGCGGGGACGGCCAGTCGATGGCGGGGCTGATGCTGCTGGACCGCTGGCTCGCCGCGGGCAACCAGCTGTGAGCGGCCCCTTCCTGCGGGACCTCGAGCGCGCGGAGCAGGCCCTCGACGCGGCGATGGCCCTCGCGCTCCGGCACGCCGCGGCAGGCGTCGAGGTCGACTACAAGGACGGCGGCAGCCCGGTCACCGTCGCGGACCGCGAGGTGGACGCGCTGCTGCGCGACGCGCTGGTCGAGCCCGGCGACGGCTGGCTGAGCGAAGAGAGCGTCGACGATCCTTCGCGCCTCCAGCGTGACCGCGTCTGGGTCGTCGACCCGATCGACGGCACGCGCTCGTTCGTCGCGGGCAGGCGCGACTACTCGGTCTCGATCGCGCTGCTGGTCGACCGTCGGCCAGCGCTCGGGGCGGTCGGGAGCCCGGCCAACGGCGTCAAGGTGCTCGGTGGGCCCGGGTTCGGCCTGCAGGTCACGGGTGAGCCCGCGTGGCAGCTCCGCGCGCGGCCCGGCGAGCCGCGCGTGGTCATGTCCCGGAGCGAGATGAAGCACGGCGAGGCCCGGGGGCTCGACGAACGCGTGCCGGTGCAGCCCGTCGGCTCGGCCGCCTACAAGCTGGCGCTGGTCGCCGCAGGCTTCGCGGACGCCACCTGGACGATGTGGCCCAAGCACGAGTGGGACGTCGCGGCCGGCGCGGCGCTGGTGCTCGCCGCGGGCGGGGAGGTCTGGCTCCCGCGCGGCGGGCACCTGCTCTGGAACCGCCCGCGCCCCCGCTTCCGCAGCTTCGCCGCCGCGCGTCCCGGCTGCCGCGCGATGGCCGAACGCTACTGCTGAGCGCCGCCTGCTCGGCGGCGGGAGGTCACCAGAGCTGCACGGTGGCGCGGTCGCTGAGCCGCGGCGCGCCGCCGGTCGGCAGCAGCAGCAGCTGCGCGAACAGCTTCGCGCCCGCGAGCGCGGGGCTGTTCGGCGGCGTCCACCGGAGCTGCGCGACGCCGCTCCGGTCCGTCGGCGTCAGCGCGACCAAGGTCGCGGTCGCCACGTCGAGGTGGAGCTCGCCGAGGCCCGGCAGCGCGGTGGGCGTCGCGGGCGGCGCGACCCCGGCGATCACCAGCGCGTCGTGGATCGGCGCCGTCGAGAACGCGACCTCCGCCCCGCGAGGTTGAACCCTGCGGAACGCCGGGAACTGTTGCAGGGCCGCGATCTCGGCGAGCATCGCGCAAGCGAACAGCCGCTGTCCGTCGACGAGGTAGCCGACCTCGCTGTTGGCGTAGGCGGCGGCCGCGTGCGGGCCGAGGTCGAGGCGGTGCCAGCGGCCCGCCTGCGCGCCGGCGCCGAACGCGCTGTCGCCGTCGACGACGACGGCGGACGTGCGCCAGACGCGGAAGACCGGCGCGCCTGTGCCGGCGCGCGGCGTCGACACCCAGCGGGACTGCTCCGGGTCGAACGCGTGCAGGTGCGCGGCGTCGTAGGCCAGCAGCGGCGCGCTGCTCGGGTTTCCGGCCAGCGCCTGGACGTCGCCGCCGAGCGCCGTGAACTGACCGCTCGCAGGGGAGTAGCCGTAGCACTCCGACGCGGACCGGACCGCGAGTGCGGTCGTGGTCATCAGCGGCGCGTTGCCCGCGGTCGCCGCAGGCGCGGCGGTCCAGCCTCCGGTCACCGCGCTGAAGGCGTGCAGCCGGCCGGCGACGTCGACGACGTGGGCCAGGGAGGCGCCCGCTGCAGCGCTCGTGGCCTGCACCGCGAGCGGCTGCAGCTGCTGATTCAGCGCGGAGTAGCCGGTCACCAGCGACGGCTCTCGCAGCAGCGCGCAGCCGGGGCCGAGCTCCAGCGTGGCCGTCGCCGGGCCCACGGGCACGAGGTCGCCCGTGACCGCAGAGTAGGCGTGCCGCTGGCCGCCGCTGTCCAGCAGCGCGTAGAGGTCGGTGTGCGCGGCCAGGCTCGCGCCGCTGAGCGTGAAAGGGGCGAACCTGCCGACGAGCCCGCTGTAGGCGACGCCGCCGCCGGCGTCGAGCCAGACGCCCCAGTCGTCGCCTCGCGAGAAGGTCGCGGCGCTCGGGGCGCTGTGCGTGCGCCACTCGCGGGTGTGCGCCGAGAACGCGTAGACCTGCGCGCCGAACGCGAAGGCCGCGGTGCCGTCGGCGCTCAGCCCGTGCACACCCTCGGCGTCGAACGCGCGCCACGCGCCCTCGAACGCGCTCATCCCGAGCAGCTGGGGGCCGCTGTGCACGACGGCGACGTGGCGCTGCACCGCGCCGGTCGCGCCGGCGTCGACCGCGCGCGTCGTCCACGCGCCGGTGAACGCCGAGAACGCGTGCACCCGGGGGCCGTCCTGCAGCAGCACGATCGAGTCGTTCTTGGCGCCGGCGCCGTTCCAGAGGGTCGCGCTCGGCGAGGTCGACAGGCGCGCGGCCTCGCCGAAGTAGGAGGAGACCGCCAGGACCAGGCCGCCGTCGCGCAGGAGCGCGACGTCGTTGAAGAGCGTCAGCGTCGCCGAGGGGGACTTCGGGAAGCTCCGCCACGTCCTCGTCACCGAGGAGAACACGTGCAGCGCTGTGCCGGCGTCGTAGGTCACCAGCTTCCCCTGTCCGCGGACGGACGCGGCGGTTACGCCGCCGGGCACCGTCAGCTCGTCCCAGGCCTCGGGGCGCTGCGCGGCCGCGCTCGCCGCCAGCGCGGCGGCGACGACGGTCGCGAGGAGCGCGCGGCGACGGGTCATGAGACCAGCATACACGAGCGCCTGCGGCGGGCGGGGGAGCTAGCGGGAGATCATCGGCGCGAACCAGTAGAGGTCCTGGTCGGAGCGCCAGACGACCCCGGGGTCCCGTCGCGGCGGGGCGACCCGCTGCAGCGCATCCGGCGGCTCCCCGCCGACCACGACGCCGCCCACGCCGCTCCGTTTCACGAGGTCGCCGCGGCCGCGCAGGTGCGCTTGTCCGACGACGACCGCGAGGACGCGCTCGGGATGTCGCCGCCGCGCCGCGGCGACGGCGCGGGCCATCACCTCGTCGCGCCGGTCCAGGGGCAGCCTGGGCGTCGGCTCCAAGGCGAAGACCGGCGCCCCGCGCGCCCGCGCGAAGGACAGCAGCGACCGGAAGTAGAAGGGGTCGAGCTCGGGGTCGTCGAGCCACGACCCGCGCCAGCGCGCGCGCAGGCGTCGTCGCAGCGCGCGCATGTCGATCCGGCCCGCGAGGTAGTCGTCGACCGCCGGCTGGTCCTGCGCGCCGATCGCCTCGAGCCCCAGCGCGAGCTCGACGCCGCCTTGCGCCAGGCCCTCGAGCAGCTCGCTGTGGAGCGCGTGCAGCCGCGCGTGTCGGTGCTGGTCGCCGAGCCACACGGCGCCGCTCGCGGTGATCCGGCGCGCCAGCTCGCGGCGGTCGACCTCCTCGACCAGCGCTTCGCCCGCCGCCGCGGCGAAGCTCTCGCGGTAGCTGCGGAGGTGCGCGCCGGCCGCGCCTGGCCGCCCGGTCTCCGGGGCGCTGCAGGCGGCGAGGATCAGGGCCGCTGGGATGACGGACAGCCTCGGTGGGGGCATGATGCGGCGGCAAGGATCCCCCACGCCGAACATGTTGCGCAAGCCCGACGTCCTCTCTCTCCGTTCCCGCTGCCTCGCCGCGCGTCTGCGCGAGGAGGGCGCGCGATGACGGCGCGCCCGACGAAGGGGCAGCCGCTCCGCGGCGCCCGCTGCCTCGTGACGGGCGGCGGCTCCGGCATCGGAGAGGGCATCGCCCACAGCCTCGCGGCTGCCGGCGCGTCGGTCGCGGTGCTCGGCCGACGCCGGAAGAACCTCAACCGCGTCGTCGAGGACCTGCGGGCCAAGCAGGCCGAGGCCGTCGCCGTGACCGGGGACGTGACCGACGAGGCGGGGATCCGCCGCGCGGTCGGGCGCGCCGCCAAGGCGCTGGGCGGCCTCGACGTGCTGGTCAACAACGCCGGCGTCGGCGGCCCCAACGCCTGCGCGTTCGACGGCCCCGAGCGGTGGGACGACGTCGTCCGGCCGAACCTCGACGGCGTCTTCTTCACCTCGCGCGCGGCGCTCGCGCACCTGTCCGACGGCGGCCGCGTGGTGAACATCAGCTCGGTGCTCGGTCGGTTCGGCGTGCCGGGCTACACGGCTTACTGCGCCAGCAAGCACGGCGTGATCGGGCTGACCAAGGCGCTGGCCCTGGAGCTCGCGCCGCGCAAGATCACGGTCAACGCGATCTGCCCCGGATGGGTCGACACCGACATGGCGACCGACGGCCTCCAGCTGATGGCCGACGGGATGGGCCTCGACCTGGAGGAGGCGCGCCGGCAGGCGATGCAGATGGTCCCGCTCGGCCGGATCCTGCAGCCCGAGGAGATCGGCGGGCTGGTCGTCTACCTGGCCTCCCCGGTCGCCGCCGGCATGACCGGCCAGGCGATCAGCCACTGCGGCGGCCAGGTGATGTGGTAGCGGCCGCACCCTCCGGGGAGGGGCCGCCGCGGCCGCGAGACGGCGTCGCCTCGCGGCCGATCGCCTAGTTGCGGATCAGGGCGCGGCCCGCGTCGCTCGCGATCAGCCCGAGCGCGTTGGCGGCCTGGTCGAAGACGAACCACTGGTGGTAGACCTCCAGGCCCAGCAGGGTCGGCTGGTTCGGCACGGTGACCGGCTGCTGCGCGACGCCGGCCACGTTCGTGACGGTCGCGGCCAGCACGTCGGCCGAGACCTGCAGCAGGCACGTCGGCGCGCCCGGCAGCGCGATCGGCAGCGGCGCGCCCTGCGACGTGGTCTGATCGCTGAGGCCCGAGACCAGCGTCGCGACCGACGAGGTCGGCGCCGAAGAGAGCTGCGGCTGGTAGGTCGCGCCGAGCTGCGGCGTGCCGACCACGCCCATCGCCGGCGTGACGAAGGTGCCGATGTTCTGGCAGTTGACCCGCCACGAGGGCCGCTGGATCAGCCCCGACTGCTGCCAGTTCGGGACGCCGTTCGGCGGGTCGCGCCAGAACGCCGTGCCGCTGGCCCCGGAGGTCAGGGTGTTGAGGTAGACGTTGTTGCTCGACGTGTTGAAGCCGAGGTAGTAGCGGCCGCTGACCGGGACGGGCTGCGCGAAGGTCGCCGTGTAGAAGCCCGGCTGGCTGCCGACGACGATCGTGGTCGTCGCGATCGGGTTGGCCTGCGGCGCGCCGTTGTCGTCGAGGTAGATGCTCGCCGGGCAGGTCACGTTGCCGCCGGTCGTGGTCCCCGAGAAGATCTCGAAGCTCACGATCTCGTAGCTCTGCGTGTTGTTGACCGTGTAGCAGTAGTCGTTGTCGCGCAGCGTGCCCGCCAGCGTGCCGCCGTTCGAGTTGAACTGCGGGCAGTTGGGCGGCGGCAGCGGCGTCGAGCTCTCGCAGGCTTGGCCGAACACGGCGAACGCCGGCACCTCCGGGTAGGGGATGCCCTTCTGCACCGACGCGGCCTCCAGCTCGCTGTAGTGCGGCGTGCCGTTCATCAGGTTGCCGTCGTCGTCGTCGGCGATGAAGACCTCCAGCACGGCGTCCTCGCGGGTGGTGGCGTCGGCGACGATCGAGCTGAGCACGATCTCGTCCGAGATCTGCACGGCGGCGGGGGTGCCCAGCGACGCGCGCAGGGCCTCGCGCAGGCGCCACGCCCAGCCCATCCAGACCTCGCCGGCCCCGTGCGGAGAGCCCGACGAGTAGGGCCAGACGCGCGAGTTGTTGCCGTTGCGGATCCCGCTCCCCGGCGACTGGAAGCCGCTGCCGAGGATCGGGCTGTCGACCTGGTACATCCCGATGATGTCGCCCCAGCCTTCGCTCAGGCCTTCGGCGTTCGAGTTCGAGATGCCCCCGTAGCGGTTGTCGAGGCCGTGGCCCCACTCGTGCGCGACGACGGTCGAGAAGGCGGTGTTCTGGCAGCCGCCGCCCGCGGAGTAGTAGGTCGTCCGGTTGGACAGGCTGCTGTAGGTGGCGTTGCAGGTGTTGCTGTTGTTGACCGTGATGTTGACACCGCTGGCGATGTTCATCTGGCCGGTGTTGCCGAGGATCGCGCGAGCCCACTCGTTGCTGCGGTAGGTCCAGTAGCACGCGGTCGTGTGCGCGGCCTGCGCCGACGAGGCCGACGGGGAGAGCAGCTGGATGGAGGCGTTGACGCCGGGCTGCACGGTGACGCTGCCCGTGGGCGCGCTGTTGCCGCTGATCAGCGTGTGGTGGATGTTGTCCAGGCCGTTGATGTTGATCGTCACCGGCGCGCTGATGTCGATCACGAACTCGCCGTTGTCGTCCGTCGCGCGCAGGCCGACGCCTGGCACCGAGACCTCGACGCCGGGCAGCGGGATGTTCTGCAGCGGGCTGAAGGCGTCCGCGCCGGTGCGCGTCCAGGCCATGACGGTCACCGTGGTCGGGACCGGCGCGGCCGGGTTCTCGACGACGCTCGGCGCCTCGATCAGCGTGACGGACGGGCCGTCGACCTCGGTCGCGGCGGCGTCAACGGCGGCGCCGCAGTTGGCGAACCCGCAGCTGTGCTTGTCGCTCTGGAAGTGCAGCACGCGGCCCGTGCGCGCGTCGACGAAGTAGCGGCCGGTCTTGCCGCTGTCGTCGTTGGTCACCTGGTGGACCGGCACCTCCCAGCAGAGGTAGAACGGCGCCTGCTGCTGGCTGGTGATGTCCCCCCAGATGACGAGGCGCGGCGCCGGGGCCGCGCCGTTCGGCTCGCCGCCGAGCGCGGTCCAGGCGGCGCCCTGCGCGACCTGGGCGTTGATCGTCGGCGTCACGTCGAAGTTGGCCGGGATCGGCCACGCGCGGCTCCCCATCATGGCGACGACGCCGCTCATGTTGATCCGCACGTCCACGCGGCCCTCGAGGACCGGCACGCCGCGGAACGACTGGTCGAACGTGAAGGACCACGTGCGGCCCATCCGCGCGCCGATCACCTCCTGGAACGAGGACGTGCCGGTGCCGAGCAGGTCCGCGTGCTCGACGAGCAGCCGGTTCGCGCAGCGGCGGCCCTCCTCGAGCGAGTTGCGGCCCCAGTCCTGGATCTTCAGGCCGGTGCCGTAGATGGTCCCCGGGGTGCCCGTCGCGGGGTGCCACTTGGCGACCCAGCGGCCGCCCTGCTGTTGCTCGAACTCCGCGAACTTCGCGGGCGACGTGAGGGCTTCGGGGACGGGGGACTGTGCCTGCGCCAAGGCGGCAGGGATCGCGAGACAGACGCTCGCCAGGAGGTGGTTACGCATGAGACCGTTGCCTGTGGGGCAGGCGTAGGAACCGCGCCTCGGGGGCGGGGGCGCGGACCGAAGGGCCTTGTCTTGGACCGTTTCGGCGGGCAGGACAACAAAGTATGGACCCCGAACAGGGGTTCGTCAACGGAGCCCGAGGCGGCGATTCCTGGAGTCGCGACAGGTCGCGGCCGCCTGCGCCGATGCGCCGGCCCGCAAGGCAGCTGCGCCGCGCGGTCGTCGCCGCGCTTGCGCGGGGAGTTGCTGCCGATGCGCGCCGATCGCGACGGGGCCGGGTGGCGGCGCGCGCGCCCGCGAGGATCGCGCCGGACAGCGGGCGAGACCTCCGCGACCCGTCCCATTCTTGCCCAGGATCTGCCGCCGCGGGGCGACGTCGTCGGACGGCGAGCGGCGTGCCGAAACGGCGCAGCCATCGCCTAGACTGCCGTGATGCGCGCTGCGTCGCTGGTCGTCTCCCTGCTCGCCCTCCCGATCGCCGCCCAGGTGCCGGACCCCGCGCCCGCGGCGCCGTTCGAGATGGCGCCGGGCGTCTCCTACGACCCCGCGATCCCGACCCTCGACGCGGTCACCGGGCACGCCTGGGGGCGCGAGATCTCGAGCCACCGCGACGTCGAGGACTACCTGCGCGCGCTGCAGCGCGCCGCCCCTGAGCGCGTGCAGATCGTCCGGTACGGCGAGACGTGGCAGGGCCGCGCGCTCTACTACGCCGTCGTGGCGTCGCCGGAGCGCATGCGGCGCCTCGCCGAGGTCAAGGCGGGCATGCAGCGCCTCGCGGATCCGCGCGGGCTGGGCGACGGCGAAGTCGACGCGCTGCTCGCCGAGCTGCCGGCGGTCGGGCTCCTGGCCAACTGCGTGCACGGCGACGAGCCGTCCGGCACCGACGCCGCGCTCTACGTGCTCTACCACCTGCTCGCCGCTCAGGGCGACCCGATCGTCGACCAGGTGCGCTCGCAGTGCGTGGTGCTGGTCGACCCGCTGCAGAACCCCGACGGCCGCGACCGCTTCGTCTTCTACACCCGCGGCGCCCGCGGACGCTGGGCGGACCCGACGCCGACGGCCGCCGAGCACAGCCAGCCGTGGCCGAGCGGCCGCACCAACCACGCCCTGTTCGACATGAACCGCGACTGGTTCGCGCTCTCGCAGCCGGAGACCGAGGGCCGGGTGCGCACGTTCCTCGAGTGGTGGCCGCTGGTCTATGTCGACCTGCACGAGATGGGCGGCAACTCGAGCTACTACTTCCCGCCGCCCGCCGAGCCCGTCAACGAGACCGTCACCGCCTCGCAGCGCGCCTGGCTGCGCCGCTACGGCCGCAACAACGCGCGCTGGTTCGACCGGTTCGGCTTCGACTACTTCACGCGGGAGTCGTACGACGCGTTCTACCCGGGCTACGGCGACAGCTGGCCGATGGCGCACGGCAGCGTCGGGATGACCTTCGAGATGGCCAGCGCGCGCGGCCTCGTCTACCGCCGCACCGACGAAGGGCTGCTGCGCTACCGGGACGGCGTGCGTCGGCACTTCGTCGCGTCGATGGCGACGCTCGAGACCCTCGCCGAGGGGCGCGAGGCGGCGCAGCGGGCGTTCCTGCAGCACCGCCGCGAGGGGCTGCAGCTCGGGCGGGCCGACAGCGTCGCAGAGTACATCCTTCCGGCGCGCGGCGACCGCACCCGCCTCGCGCGCCTCGCGAACCTGCTGCTCCGACAGGGCGTCGAGGTCCACGTCGCGGCGACGGAGCTGTCCAGCGAGGACGCCGCGCGGGCGGGCGCGACCGAGCGCCGCGCGCAGACGTTCCCGGCGGGCTCGTTCGTCGTGCGGATGGCCCAGCCCGCCAGCACGCTCGCGCGGCTGCTGCTGCGGCCGCACTTCGACATGCAGCAGGACTTCCTCGACGAGCAGAAGCTGCGCCAGTCACGGCGGCAGCGCGGGCAGTTCTACGACCTGACCGCCTGGTCCCTGCCGCTGATGTTCGGGGTCGAGTGCTACGAGTCGACGTCGGCCTGCGTCGGCGACCTCGCCGAGCTCGACGTCGGCGCGGCGACGGCCGGCGCTGCGCCCCTGCGTGACGCGCCGCCCGAGGTCGCCTACGTCGTCGCCTGGGGGCAGAACGGCGCGGCCGCGCTGCTGGTCGACCTGCTCCGCGCCGGGCTGCAGGTGAAGTGCGTCGACGCGCCGTTCCGGCTCGGCGAGCGCGCGTTCCCGGCCGGGAGCTTCGTCGTGCGGGTCCTCGCCCAGCCCGCCGCGGTGCGCCAGGGGCTGCACGACCGCATGCGCCGCTGGAGCGCCGCCCACGGCGTCACGCCCTTCTGCGCGGACAGCTCGTGGATCGAGGACGGGCCCAGCTTCGGCACCGGCCGCGGCCACACGCTGCGCGCGCCGCGCGTGGCGATGGCCTGGGACCGCCCGGTCAACACCTACTCCGCGGGCTGGCTCCGCTACCTGCTCGAGCAGCGCTACGGTCTGCCGGTGACGGCGCTGCGCACGCGCGACCTGAGCCGGACCGACCTCGACCGCTTCACGGTGGTGGTGCTGCCCGAGGGCCGCTACGGCGTCGAGCTCGGCGGCCGCGGCGCGGACGCGGTGAAGGGCTTCGTGCGCCGCGGCGGCGTGCTGGTCACGCTGGGGGCGGCGACCCGCTGGCTGGGCGGCGCCGACGTCGGCCTGCTGGCGTCGTCTGCCGAGGACCGCGCCAAGCCACCGCGGCGCCAAGTGGGCCGCGGGTCGCGCGTCCAAGCATCGTTGTTACAGGCTACTTCACTGCACCTTGCAAAAGGTTTTCGACTTTCGATGGCTCTACACGGTGGAAGACGT
>JBMHDP010000407.1:0-2806 GCA_049889335.1 Planctomycetota bacterium | reverse complement strand
CGGTCGCGTGCGCGACGAGCACCTCGAGGTCTGGGCCGGCCTGCGCCAGCACCGCGCCGACGACCTCGGCGACCGACACCGCGCGGCACGCGGCCGCGACGACGACGACGGTCACGCGCGCGCGCCGCGGGGCCGTCCGTGGCGACGGGCGCCGGGCTGCGACGAACGCCTCGATCGCCGCGACATAGGTCATCGGGTCGCTCAGCGCGCGGATCCGCGCTGCCGCGCTGCGGCCGATCTCGTCGAGCCTCGGCAGCGCCTCCGCGAGGTCGCGCTGCACCACCCGCGCGATGTCCCGCGCGTCGCCGCCGTCGCAGACGAAGCCGCTGACGCCGTGCTCGATCATCTCGCCCATCCCGCCGTTGCGGCCGCCGATGACGACCCGGCCGGCGGCCATCGACTCGATGCAGGTGTTGGGCCAGTTCTCCCACGGCGAAGGCAGGATCACGACGTCCGCGTCGTGCAGGCGCTGCAGCATCTGCGCGCGCGGCAGGCGTCCGGTGAACGTCACGTTGCCGACGCCGCGCGCCCGCAGGTAGTCCACCTCGCTGGTCTGGAGCGGCGAGGTCTCGCCGTCTCCGCCGACGCACTCGAGCGACAGCTCGGGCATCGAGGCGAACGCGTCCACCAGCTCGCGCACCCCCTTGCGCGGCTCGATCCGGCCGAAGTAGAGGAACCGCAGCTCGTCGAGCCGCCGCCCCGGCGCCGGCAGCGACGCCGGCGCAGCCGGCAGCGTCATCGGGTAGCGCAGGACCTCGGCGAAGTCCTCGGGCAAGGCGAGCCGCGCGGCGACCATCTCCCGGAGCCGGGTCGACGGCGCCCAGACCGCCGGCGCGCTGCGGATCGTCGCGTCCTCGATGGCCACGACGTCCCGTTCGGCGGACGTCATCAGCCGCAGCGTGCGGTTGTACTGGCTGCACTCGTAGGTCGGCGAGTGCAGCACGACCGCCACGACCGCGTCCCCGAACGCGGCCGCGTGGCGCTGTCGCTCGACGACCCGCGCCCCCCAACCGCCGAAGTCGGCGAACTCGATGTAGTCGAACGTCTCTCCCGCGTCCCCGAGCGCGCGCTCGGCCAGCGCGGCGTAGCGCAGCGGCTCGGCGCCGAAGGCGTAGCGCGCCGCATCCGCCGCGTCGTCCTCGAGGAACAGGACCCGGTGGAAGTCCGGGTGGCGCCGCAGCGCCTCGCGCCCGCGCTCGTCCGGCGCCGCCGTGAACAGCCACACTTCGTGCCCCGCCGCGGTCAGCGCCTTGGCGGCCTCGGCGACATACGTCCCGATGCCGCCGCCGCGCACACCGGCGAGCTCGTAGCTGCAGAAGGCGATCCTCATGCGGCGACCTCTTCTAGCGGAAAGCGGGCCCGGATTGCATGCGCTCGGGCAACCGCTACCTTGCCGCACGGCTCATGCACATCTCGGTGATCCTGCCCACGAAGGACCGCGGTCCCGACATCGACCGGACGCTCGAAGCGCTCCTCGCCCAGGACCTCACGGCGTCCGACTACGAGGTGCTCGTCGTCGACAACGCCTCCTCCGAGGACAACGCGCGCGCCCTGCGCGCGTGGTGCGACGCCCACCCCTCCGTCCTGCGCTATGTGCCCGAGCCCGCGCCCGGCCTCAATCGGGCCCGCAACGCCGGCGTCTCGGCCGCGCGCGGCGAGATCGCCGCGTTCCTGGACGACGACGCCGTCCCTGCGCCCGACTGGCTCACCGAGCTGCTGCGCGTCTTCGGCGCGCGCCCGCAGACCTGGGCCGTCGGAGGGCGCGTCCGCTCGCAGTTCACGACGGCGCCGCCCGCGTGGCTGGACGACCGCTTCGCGCTCTATCTGAGCGACTTCGACCGCGGCGACGCGGTCCGGGTCCTGCACTACGACGACTATCCGCGCGGCGCCAACATGGCCTTCCGCATGGCGGCCTTCGCGCGCTGCGGGCCGTTCGCGCCCGGGCTCGACCGCCGCGGTGACCTGCTGCTGAGCAACGGCGACATCGAGATGTGCTACCGGGTCGAACAAAGCGGCTATGAGGTCGTCTACGCGCCCGGCGCCAGCGTGCAGCACCTGATCCGCGGCGACCGCCTGAGCCACGACTGGTTCGCGCGGCGCGCCTACTGGCAGGGTCGTTCGCAGGCGATCTTCGAACGCATGCACTTCGGCGCGCTGCACCTGCTGCGCAAGCTGCCCTACCGCCTGCTGCGCGCGCTCGTCAGCCGCGACCGCTACGGCCGGGCGCTGCATCGCGGTCTGTTCGGCGGGACGCTGCGACACTTGCTCCAGCACCGGTTCGACTAGACGTCGCGCTCGCCGGCGGCGCTGCGCATCTCGCGGTCCATGCCGACGAGCCCCATCGTCGAGATCGCGAACAGCATGCCGTAGAGCAAGAAGGGGTTGGCGGTCAGCCCGGCGCCCTCCAGCAGCAGGAACGCCAGGGCGCCGGCCGCCATGAAGTGGAACCGCTCTCCGCCGAGCGCGAGGCCGAGCAAGCCCGCGGCCGCACCGACCGGCGCGTAGTACAGGACGCGCCAGGGGTGGAGCCCGACCAGGACCAGGAGCAGCGCGTTCGCGACGAACATCGCCGCGCCCTGACCGGCCGCGCGGAGCCTGCGCGCGCGCGCGGCGCTGCCGGCCCCGTCGAACCTCCGGCGCGCGGCGGACCAGACCTCTCGCAGGCGGCGCTGTTCGACCGGCGGCAGCTCGCGGAACCACCCGCTGAGCTCGCGCGGATCCATGTCCGACGCCGGGTCGACTTCGAACGCAGGCGCCGACGGCGCGTCGGTCGCGGCGTCCGTCCGGCGCACGAACTGGGACTCCA
>JBMHDP010000406.1:0-5965 GCA_049889335.1 Planctomycetota bacterium | reverse complement strand
GCTGTGCGGCGAGATCGTCGACGCCGGCCTGATCTCGGTCGCCGACTTCAACATGGGCCTCGACGTCGGGCTCGACATGAAGCCCGCGTTCGCGTTCATGAACGAGATCGGCACCGACAAGGCGCTGGCGCTGGTGCAGGCCTACGCGGCCGACTACGAGGGCTTCCCGGTGCCCAAGTGCATCGAAGAGCACGGCAAGGACGGCACGCCGTTCGACATCCCGGTGATCCTGCGCGAGGACCGCGACGGCGTCGCCGTGCTGACGATCCGCCGCCCCAAGGTGCTCAACGCGCTCGACCAGGACGTCTTCCGTGAGCTGCAGCGCCGCTTCGAGGAGTGCGACGCGGACGCTTCGGTCAGGGGCATCGTGCTGACCGGCTTCGGCAAGAAGGCGTTCGTCAGCGGCGCCGACGTCAACTTCCTGGCCAAGATCGACAGCGTCGAGATGGGCGAGCAGACGTCGCGCACCTCGCAGCAGTGCGTCGACGCGGTGCAGGCGGTGCAGAAGCCGACGGTCGCCGCGCTCAACGGCCTCGCGTTCGGCGGCGGCATCGAGACGGCGATGGCCTGCGAGGCGCGCGTCGCCAAGAAGGGCCTCAAGGTCCTGGCCGGCCAGCCCGAGGCCAACCTCGGCATCATCCCGGGTGCCGGCGGGACGGTGCGCCTGCCGCGCCTCGTCGGCTTCGACAACGCCAACACGATGCTGCGCACGACGCGCCCGATCAGCTCCGAGAAGGCGCTCGCGTTCGGGCTGATCCGCGAGGAGGTCGACGGCGACCTCGTCGGCCGCGCCGTCGAGCTGTGCCGCGACATGGCGGACGGCAAGGCCGCGCGCTCCCGCATGGACGAGGGCCCGATGCCCGACGTGCCGGACCGCCTGCCCGACGTCGAGATCGGCCACCTCTCCCAGAAGGTCGACGAGATCCTGCAGAAGGCGATCCTCGGCGCGGCCCGCCTGCCGCTCGCCGAGGCCGTGCCCTTCGAGGCTCGCTGCTTCGGTGAGGTCTGTGGCACCGAGGACATGCGCATCGGGGTCGAGAATTTCCTGACCAACGGGCCGAAGTCGAAGGCGGAGTTCGTGCATCGCTGAGGCCCCGGCGGTCGAAAGCCGCCGCAATGTCCGCAGATACGCGAGATGACGGTCGAGACCGGAGCGCCCCGGAGCGCGCGGCGCCCGGCCAACTGGCCGACGGCGGAGCGCCGGTCCACCGTCACAAGATGGTCCTGTTGACGTGGCTGGCCACCTACCCGGCGATCACGCTGGTGGTGTGGCTGCTGCTGCCGACGCTGCTGGAGGTCCTGCCGCTGCCGGTCACGACCCTGGTGCTCTCCGCCATCGTCGTGCCCCTGGTGAGCTATGGCTCGCTGCCCGTGCT
The DNA here is from genome assembly GCA_049889335.1 of Planctomycetota bacterium. Taxonomy (GTDB): domain Bacteria; phylum Planctomycetota; class UBA1135; order UBA1135; family UBA2386. The sequence goes on along the minus strand of JBMHDP010000406.1, from coordinate 4,589 downwards.
GGTGCGCCGGTTCGGTTCGTGGCTCCGGGTGGACCGCGCGACCCCGCCCGCGGACACCGCGCTCGCAGCAGCGAGGCCGGCACCCAGGCCGACGCGCCGAGACGCCGCGCTCGCGCCCGCGACGCGATCCTGAGCCGCGGGCGGCGTCGGGAGTCCACTCGGCGGCGGCTTCGGCTACGTTTTGAGGCGCCCATACCATGGACCAGCGGTTCTCCTTCGAGCACGTCAGCCACTGCCGCGTCCTGCTGGAGGCCGGCGCCGAGCTCCGGCTGCCGCAGGTCCTCGCAGCGCTCGACCCCGACGCGGTCTTCGTGGTCTACGACCCGGGCGTCGCCGAGGCCGCCGCGCGCATCGGGGACAGCCTGGGCGCGGACGCGCTGCTGCCCCTGCGCGACGGCGTGGACGCCAAGCGCCTCGACGCCGCGGGAGACCTCGCGGCAGCGCTGCACGGCGCGGGCGCGACCCGGGCCTCGACCGTCGTCGCCGTCGGGGGCGGCGCGGCGACGGACCTCGTCGGCTTCGTCGCGTCGATCTACCTTCGGGGAATCGCGCTCGTCTCGTGTCCGACCACGACGCTCGCGATGTGCGACGCCGCGCTCGGCGGCAAGAACGGCGTCGACCACTGCGGCCTCAAGAACCGCCTGGGGACCATCCGCCAGCCCGACGCGGTCGTGATGGACACGAACTGGCTCGCGACCCTCCCCGACGAGCTGTTCTGCGAGGGACTCGTCGAGGTCGTCAAGAAGGCCGCCGTGCTCGACGCCGACCGCTTCGCCGAGCTGGAGCGCCTCGGCGCGGCGCTGCGCGCGCGCGAGGCCGGCGCCACCGCGCGCGCGGTCGAGATGGCCGTGGCCATGAAGATGGCGGTCGTGCTCGACGACGAGCGGGAGGGCGGGCGCCGCCGCACGCTGAACGCCGGCCACACCATCGGCCACGCGCTCGAGAGCCTCGCCGCGGGCGCGCTGCGCCACGGCGAGGCCGTGGCGATCGGGCTGGTCGCGGAGTGCCGGGCCGCCGGCGTCGCCCCCGAGGTCGCCGCGCGGCTCGGCGCCCTGCTCCGCGCGCTCGGCGCGCCGACCGAGGTCCCCCCCGCGCTGCGCGACGCCGACCGTCTGTGGGACCTCGCGCGGCGCGACAAGAAGGCCGCGAGGGGAGACGTCCCGATGTGCGTCCCGACGACGATCGGCGACCACGCGGTCGTCCCGCTGACGCACGCGTCGCTGCAGCAGGCGCTGGCGTGAGCAGCCGCGAGGTCTCGGTCCTCTCGTTCCCGAGCGAGGCGGAGCTCGTGATGCCCGGCAGCAAGAGCGAGGCGAACCGGCTGCTCGCGCTGGCGGCGCTGTCGCCGTACGCCCACGAGGTCACCGGTCTGCCGGACGCGCTGGACGTGCGCTACATGGCGCGAGGCCTGCAGGCGATGGGCTACGGGGTCGTCGAGGTCGACCGGCGCCGCGTGACCGTGGCGGCGACGCGGGACGAGTCGGTCGAACGCGCCGAGATCTTCTGCGGCAACGCCGGGACCGCCGCGCGCTTCCTCTGCGCCGTCGCCGCCGTCACCCCGGGCGACTGGACGCTGGTGGGCGACGCCTACCTCGCGAAGCGTCCCGTGCAGCCGCTGGTCGACGCGCTCTGCGCGATGGGGCTCGACGTCGTGAGCGACAGCGGCGCGCCGCCGCTGCGCGTCCGCGGCGGCGCGCCGGACACCGACCGCGTCACGGTCGACGCGTCCGTCTCCAGCCAGTTCGCGACCGCGCTGATGTTGATCGCGCCGACGCTCGAGCGCGGCTTGACCCTCACGTTCTCGGGCGACGTCGCGTCGCGGCGCTACCTCGAGTTGACCTGCCGGGCGCTCCGCCACGCGGGCGCGCAGGCGCGGCTGACCGTGGACGACGCGCGCGTCGCGCCGGGCTTCGCGCGACCCGACCGGCCGCTCGCGGTCACGGGCGACTGGAGCGCGATGGGCGTGTGGACCTGCCTCAACCACCTCACCGGATCGCGGATCCACGGCGACCAGCTGGTCGCCGACTCGGATCAGGCCGACGAGGCCCTCGAGCACGTCCTGACCGCGCTGGACGGCGCCGGCGACCGCGAGGTCGACGTCGCGTCGCTGCCCGACCAGTTCCTCAACCTCGCCGCGGTCGCGGCGCTGCGCGCGGGCGTGACCCGCCTCGTCGGCGCCGCCAACGTGCGGACCAAGGAGTGCGACCGGGTCGCGGTGATGGCGCGAGAGCTGCGCCGCTGCGGCGCCGACCTCGAGGAGCACGCCGACGGCTTGACCGTGCGCGGCGGCGCCCCGCTGCGCGGCGCCGTCATCGACCCAGAGGGGGACCACCGCGTCGCGTTCGCGTTCGGCCTGCTGGGTTCGTTCGTGCCCGGCGTGCGCATCGAGGAGCCGGCCTGCGTCCGCAAGAGCTACCCGGGCTTCTGGAAGGACCTCGCCAAGGTGCACACGCAGCACCGCGCCGTCGCGGTGGTAGGCATGCGCGGCGCGGGCAAGACGACGCTCGGGGGCGCCCTCGCCGCGCGGTTCGGGAGCCGGTTCGTCGACACGGACGCGCGCTTCGAGGCGCAGCACGGCCCGATCTCGGCCTTCGTCGAGGCGCACGGCTGGCCGTCGTTCCGCGCCGCCGAGCGCGCCGTGCTCGCGGCGTGCCTCGCGCCCGGCGCGGTCGTGGCGACCGGCGGCGGCTGCGTCGAGGACCCCGGCGCGCGGCGGCTGCTCGTCGAGCGGGCCTTCGTCGTGTCGCTCCACGCGCCCGCGGACGTGCTCTCGGCCCGGATCGCCGGCAGCGCGCGTCCGTCGCTGACCGGCGCCCCGATCACAGCAGAGGTCGAGGCCGTGCTCGGCCGGCGCCGCGCGCTCTACGAAGCCGTCAGCGACCGCCGCGTCGACGCGACCCTCCCGCTCGCCGTGCAGCTCTCGCTGGCCGCAGCGCCCTGCCGCTGAGCGCTGACGCGCTGGGGTATGGTCGCTGCGCGCGCTCCGGTAGAGTCGCGTCACGATGTTCACGTCTCGGCTGCGCTTCCTGACGGCGGGAGAGTCCCACGGACCGTCCCTCACCGCCGTGCTAGAGGGCATGCCCGCCGGCGTCCCCCTCGACGAGGAGACCGTCGCCCAGGACCTCGCGCGTCGCCAGCGCGGCCTCGGCGCGGGCGGCCGCATGAAGATCGAACGCGACCAAGCGCGGCTCACGGCAGGCGTCATGGCGGGCCGCACGACGGGCGGACCGATCGCGTTCTCCATCGAGAACCGCGACTTCGCCAACTGGCGGGACAGGGACATCAAGCCGATGACCGTCCCGCGCCCCGGCCACGCCGACCTGACCGGCGCCGCCAAGTACGGCTACCGCGAGCTCCGCCTGTCGCTCGAGCGCGCGTCCGCACGGGAGACCGCCGCGCGGGTCGCGGTCGGCGCGGCCTGCCGCGCGCTGCTGCTCGAGTTCGGCGTCGAGGTGGGCGGCTACGTCACGGGCATCGGCGAGGTCCGCTGCGACGACGCCGAGCCGCTCGTGGACCCGCGCGCGCTGCGGCGGCGCTTCGCCGCCGCCGAAGCCAACGACGTGCGCTGCCCCGACGAAGCCCGCCGCGCGGAGATGCAGGCCGCGATCGCGCAGGCGATCGAGAACAAGGACACGCTCGGCGGCGTCGTCGAGACCTTCGCCACCGGGGTGCCCGTCGGGCTCGGCAGCTACGTGCAGGCGGACCGACGCCTCGACGCGCGGCTCGCGGGCGCGCTGATGAGCGTCAACGCGGCCAAGGGCGTCGAGGTCGGCGGCGGCTTCGCGACCGCGCGGCGCCCGGGAACGACGGCCCAGGACGAGCTCTTCCAGGTGGACGGCGAGCTCACGCGCGAGACCAACCGCGCCGGCGGGGTCGAGGGCGGCGTCAGCAACGGCGCCCCGCTGATCGTGCGCACGGCGATCAAGCCGATCGCGACGACGATCCGGTCGCTGCGGTCCGTCGACCTCGCGACCGGCGAGCCTACGCAGACGAGGTACGAGCGCAGCGACTTCTGCCAGGTGCCGCGCGCGGTCCCGATCTGCGAAGCGATGGTCGCGATCGTGCTGGCCGACGCGCTGTGCGAGAAGCTCGGCGGAGACTCGCTCGAGGAGATGCAGCCGCGCTTCGACGCGCTCCGGCGGCTCCGCGTGGACGAGCTGCCGATGGACGGCGCGCCGTGGCGCTTCGGCTACGAATAGCGCCCAGCGCGAGCGCCCGCGCCGGCCGGCTCAGCGGTTGAACGGCACTTCGTTGATCCAGCGGTACCCGCGCTCGGTCAGCAGGCGGCCGACGCCGCCGTCCGCGGCGGCCTCGCCGGCCTGCGGCTCGGAGGCTTCGTAGCTCGCCAGCTCCCAGGCACGCTCGGCCATCGGCAACAGGAAGCAGACGGCGACGACGACGGTCTTGGGCAACCAACGCAGCCAGCCGAGACCGGCCGAGACCCACACGTTCGGAGTGCCCGGGTCGGTCGGGTTGCGGTTGCCCATCAGCAGCGCCAGCAGCCGGCGCGCGTCCGGCACCAGGATCAGGAGCCCCATCAGCGTGAGGTGCGTCGAGTAGATCTTGACCGGCACGTCGTAGCAGTAGTT
>JBMHDP010000405.1:0-13588 GCA_049889335.1 Planctomycetota bacterium | reverse complement strand
CCGACGCCGGCGACCTCGACCCCGACGGGTCGCCCGGCCGACGGCTCGAGCGGGCGCGCGCCGCGCAGCCATCCGAGCGTGTCGACGAACAAGCTCGACAGGAGCCCCGGCGTCGCCGGCGCGGCCGCGCGTTCGCTCGCGGCGCTCGCTGCGGCCTCGCTCGCCGCCGCAGCTTCCTGGGGACCCCAGCTGCACCAGCGCAGGTGGCCGTCCTCCGTCTGGACGTGCACGGTCAGCAGCGGCGCCGGGAGCGCGTCGGCCTCCTCCCACGAGTCGTCGCTCGGCGCACGCGCCGGATCGTCCAGCAGCCGAGGCACCTGCAGGGTGCGTCCCGAGCCGGTGTCGTGCAGGAGGTCGACCACGTCGGGGTGGGCGAGCACGCCGAGGATCCGCTCGCGCAGGGCGTTCTCGGCGACGGCGGCGCCGTGGCCCCGCAGCCAGCAAGCCACGAGGCTCGCCGCGAACGCGCGCCGGTCGCGACCGAAGGCGAGCGCGACCAGCGATCCGGGCCGCGACGGCGGCAGGTGGCCCGCGATCCGGCGCGCGTCGCGCAGCAACCGCTCACGCTCCGGCCCCTCGCAGCAGATCCAATCGCGCAGCCTCATGCGGGCTCGTCCGTCGAGTCAGAACCCTGCGTCGGCCCGAAGCGGGCGCGGCGCAGCGCCCACTCGAGTCCGAGCATCGCCGCGATCAACGCGTAGGCGATCATGCCGTTATAGAGCGCCCACGCTTGCAGGTCGCCGCGCAGCGCGAGCGCCGCCGCGGTCGCGCCGTTGGCCACGAAGAAGGCGCACCAGAGCTTGGTCCAGAGCCGGCACCAAGCCCGCTTCGGGGCGTCGAGCGACGGCTCCTGCAGGCGCGCGAACCGCTCGATCATCGGCGCGCTGCCGCGGCGCAGCGTGACGCCGAACGTGGCCAGGAGGACGACGTTCGCGGCGACCGGGGTCGCCAGGACCAGCCCGCTCTCGTTCAGCAGCGCGGCGGCTCCGAGCAGGAGGAAGATCGCGACCGGAACGACCGCGAGCCCCTCGCGGGCCGCCGCGCGGCGCCGCAGCAGCAGCGCCGGGGCCATGACCGCGAGCAGCGCGGTCGCGACGAGGCGCGGCGAGCCTGACGACAACCCGAGCCATACGACGACCGGGTAGGCGATCATCGCGCACGCGGCAGCGGCGCGGAGGAGCGAGGTCCAGGGGGTCACGCGGCGCGGCGGCGGCGTGACGCCGCTACGCCTCGGCGGCCGCGGCTTCGGCGCGCTTCTCGTTGATGAACTTCACGAGCGAGCCGACCGAGTAGTAGTACTCGCGGTTCTTCTCGTCGTTCTCCTGCGTGCGCACGCCGAACTCCTTGTGGAACGCGAGCGCGAGCTCGAGCGCGTCGATCGAGTCGAGGCCGAGGCCTTCTCCGAACAGCGGCGCGTCGGTCTCGATGCTGCTGGGTTCGACGTCCTCCAGGGCGAGCGTCTCGACGATGATTTCCTTGATGCGGCTGGCGAGCTGTTCTTCGGTCATGAGGGATCCTCTCCAGGAATCCTAAGTTTCCCCCTTGTCCTCCGCAACCTGTTGAAAAAGTGAGGTGTAGCGCGCTTCCGTACGGGCTCGGAGGGCCCGGCTCGAGGTCGATTCGTCAGGCGTCCAGATGTCGAGGACCCGGACCTCCAGGCGCGGCATCGGGTGCGGCGGGCGGAACGGCGGGACCTGCTTGGAGAGGTAGACAGGCTCGCAGGTTACGGCGAGGCAGACCAGCGGCACCTGGGCGCGGCAGGCGACCTCGAACGCGACGCGCCCGAACGGCATCAGGTCGTCCGGTGGGGAGCGGGTTCCTTCCGGGAAGATGACGACCGGCAGTCCCCACGCGAGCCGCTCGATCACGTCGTCGACGACGCGTCCGGCGCGGATGGGGTCGGCGCCAGGACCCTGGACGTGCCCGAGGCCGCGGAGCAGCGGCCGGATCATCGCCCGCTGGTAGAGCCCCGGCTTGACGATCGAGGTCGCGCCGCCGAGCGCGGCCGTGATCGCCGTCACGTCCATCAGCGTGGGGTGGTTGGCGATCACGACGCACGGGCCGTCGGGCAGCTGCGACGCGGTGCTGCGCCAGTCGAACGAGGTGATCCGGGTGCGCGTAAGCCACCAGTGCATGAGGCGGTAGGCGCGCGAGGTGATCGTCTGCAGGCGGCGGGCGCGGCGCCGGGGGTCGCGACGCCACAGCGCGCAGAGCGCCGCGAGCGCCGCGTAGCCGAACGGCGCGAGCACCGTATAGGCGGCGACGGTCAGCGAGACCGCGGCGAGCCGGCCGGCACGGAGGGCGACTGTCGTCGTGCTGGACCGCTTGCTGCTCGTCGCTACCATGGTATCGCCCGGCTCGCCCGGGCCTCTCTCGCTCCTCGCACCCTATGTCCGAACAGACCTTGCCGTCCACCCAGGACGTCGTCATTTGTGGCGGCGGTCTTGCGGGCCTCTTGCTCGCGCGTCACCTCCGTCAGCAGATGCCCGAGCTCAGCGTCGCGGTGATCGACCGCATGGCCCGGCCGCTGCCCGACGCCGCGCACAAGGTCGGCGAGTCGTCCGTTGAGCTCGGCTGTCAATACCTGGAAGAGCTGGGGCTCAAGGAGTACCTGCTCGACGAGCACCTCGTGAAGCTCGGGCTGCGCTTCTTCCCCGGCGGCGGCGAGCTGCCGCTGCACGAGCGCATGGAGATCGGTCCGTGCTCGGAGCCCGTGGTGCGCTCCTACCAGATGGACCGCGGCAAGATCGAGAACGACCTGCGCGAGATGAACGCCGCGGACGGCGTGACGATGATCGAAGGCGCCAAGGTCGGCGACATCGACCTCGCGCCGGCGGGCAGCGACGCGCCGCACCGGGTCACGTATGCGGGCGACGTGGAGGGCGAAGTGCGGGCGCGCTGGGTCGTCGACGCGACCGGCCGTCAGGCGCTGCTGCGCAAGCGGATGAAGACGACCCGCGGCTCGCCGCACCAGGCGCACGCCAGCTGGTTCCGGGTCAAGGGCAAGGTCGACCTCGAGGACATGGTCCCGCAGAGTGAGGTCGAGTGGCACGAGCGTCCGTGCAACACGGAGCGGTGGCGTTCGACCAACCACTTCATGGGTCACGGCTACTGGGCCTGGCTGATCCCGCTCTCGACCGGCTACACGAGCGTCGGCCTCGTGATCCACGACGACCCGCACGGCACCGGCCCGATCCAAGGCCTGGACGCCACGATGGACTTCCTGCGCGAGCACGAGCCGCACCTCGCGGCGCTGTGCGAGCGCTACGAGGCCGTCGATTTCCTCTGCCTCAAGGGGTTCAGCCACAACGTCGCGCGCTGCTGGTCGCCGGACCGGTGGGCGCTCGTCGGCGAAGCCGGCGCCTTCGTCGACCCGCTCTACAGTCCGGGCACCGACTTCATCGCGACCGCGAACCACTTCACCGTCGAGATGATCCGCGCCGAGCGCGCCGGCGAGGACCTGCAGGCCAAGTCCCAACACCTCAACCTGCTCTACCGCTCGTTGTTCAACGGCTGCGCCGACCTCTACAAGGAGGCGCAGGCGGTCTACGGGCACCCGTCCGCGATGGCGACCAAGGTGTTCTGGGACAACATGCTCTACTGGTCCTTCACCTGCCACCTCGTCCACCAGGGCGTCTACCGGTTGTCGGCCCAGGACTACGAGCCCTACGGGCAGGTCGGCACGCGCTTCTTGGAGCTCGGGAACTTCATGCAGCGGTTCCTCAAGGAGTGGGCCGAGCTCGTCCCCGAGGAGCAGCGCGCGGAGTTCATCGGCGCCCCGCACTACCCGTCGATCCTGGTGGATGCGCACGTCTCGACGGGGGAACGCTACACCTTGGAGGAGACGCTCGCGCTCATGCGCACCCGGCTGGAGCAGGGGGAGCAGGCCGTCGGCGAGCTGGTCCTCCGCACGGTCCAGCAGATCGGCCCCGAGCACGCCAAGGTGCTGCTGGAGAGATGCGGCTGGCACGAGATCGGGGTGAAGATCACGCCCCACCGACTCGAGGGCGAGACCAAGGTCGGCCGCGCGCGGCGTGAGCACCTGTCCAAGATGGCGCGGGACGTCGAGCGCACGCTCGGCCGTCAGCCGCGCCACCCCGAGGCCGGCAAGGCCCGCGAGCTGCTGGCGACGTCCGCCGCGGTCTGACCGTGGTCGCGGGGGACCCGGGGTCGCGCGCGGCGGGAGACCACGCCTCGTGGTTGCTGCACGAGCTCAGCGGCCGGGTGCGAGCTCAGGTCCTCTCGACGCTCGCGGCCGTGGGCGTGCCCGACCTGCTGCGCGCGTCGGGGCCCCGCTCGGTCGAAGCGCTGGCTGCGGAGTCGGGCTGCGACGCCTCGGACCTGGAGAGCCTGCTGCGCGCCGCCGCCGGGCTCGGATGCCTCGCGGAGCCCGCGCCCGGCTGCTTCGCGCTGACGGCCCGCGGCCTCGAGCTGTGCCGGGATCGGCTCGGAGCGCTGGCGGCGTTCCTCGGATCGCGCGCGCAGTGGGACGGCTGGTCGCGGCTTCGTGACAGCATGCGTGACGCAGACCCTGCGGCGCCGCTCGAGCGCGCCGTCGGCGCCGGCCTCTACGCCCACCTCGCGGCAGACCCTGCCGCTGCGTCGGAGTACGACGCCGCGATCGACGCGTTCACGCGGCACGAAGTGGGCCTCCTGCTCGACCGGATCGGGCTCGGCGCGGGTGACGTGGTCGTCGACGTCGGCGGCGGCAGCGGCGCGCTGCTGCGGGCGCTGCTCGAGCGCGCCGCGGGCGCGCGCGGAGTGTTGTTCGACCTTCCGCACGTGGTCTCGTCGGCCCGTTCGCAGCTCCCCGCGAGCGTCGAGGCCGTCGCGGGGGACTTCTTCGAGTCCGTGCCGTCGGGCGGAGACGTCTACGTGCTCAAGCACGTCCTCCACAACTGGTCCGACGTCGACGCGGCGCGCATCCTCACCAGCTGTCGCGCTGCCTGCGCCACGGGGCGCCGCCTCGCGGTCGTCGACGCGGTGCTCGCGCCCGACAACCGCCCGGACCTCGCGCGGCTGTTGGACCTGGAGATGCGCGTGCTCTGTGGCGGCCGCGAGCGTCGCAAGCCGGAGCTCCGCCGGTTGCTGCAGCGCACGGGGTGGCGCGTCGACGAGGCCGCGCCGCTGAGCGCCGCCAGCTGGCTGTTCGTCTGCCGCTGACGGCTCAGTCGGGAGGCTTCTCGCCGTGCACCAGCGTCATCGTGCACGTCGCGACGGGGCGGCCGCACGTCGTCGCGATCGCGCCGTCGTAGTGGCTGATGGCGTCGGTGCCGCGGACCTGGTCCGCGGTGACGCGGTAGGTCTCCCCGAGCTCGAGGTGCGGCGCGGTGATCTTCATCTGGCGACAGGCGATCACCATGCCGACGCGGACGTCCCCGCCGCCTGCGTACGCCTCCATGCCGAGGCACGCCGCGACGCACTGCGCCATGTATTCGAGCGCCATGACCGTCTCGACCTTGCCGTCTCGGAGCAGCGGGTTGTCAGCGCGGATCGTGAGCTCGCCGACGGCGTGCTCCTTCTGCCAGGCCGTCAGGCGCTCCAGCGCCAGGACCGGCCGCTGGTGCGGCACCAGCTCGGAGACGTCGGGCAGCAGGCGGGTCATGGGCGGAGGTGGGCGACGTAGCCGCGGCCCTTGCCGCGGTCCAGGCGGAGAGCGCCGGTCGCGCCGCGCTGCACCGCGTCGATCAGGTCGAGCATGCCGGCCTGCGGGTTGTGGCCGTACGCATCGTCGGCGTCGGCGGGCGCGAGGTCGTGGGCGCCGCCGGCGTCGACGGTGAGCTGGGAGATGGCGCCGGGCGCGTCGGCGTGGCCCAGGACGACCGCGCCGGCGAGCATGTCCCAGTGCGGCGCGTGCTCGAGCAGGCTGCGCGGAGAGTCTTCGTCCGCGCAGACGCAGCAGACCGCCTCGTGCCCGGTCGCGAGCAGGCCGACGCCTTCGAGCAGCGCGGCGGCCGGCGTGTCGTAGTCGGCCGCGATCGAGGTGGTGTAGCCCTTGTTCTTCATCGAGATCGAGAGGAGGCCGCTCGCGGCGTTGTGCACGCTGACGGTGAACACCGCGGGCGACATCGGCTCTTCGGCGCGCCACATCTGATCGAGGAGCCCGATCATCGCCGACGCTTCCCCGATCGAGGACCCGACGATCACCGGGGTCGTGCGCGGCTCGACGCCCGCCTGCGCGAGGGCGCCCGAGACCGCGTCGCCGATGGCGCGTCCCATCTGGCTCGCGCGCCTTCGGTTGACGCGGTCGAAGGCCTCGCCCTTCGGTTTGACCGGCGCGTCGCCGTCGATCGGCGCCCGGTCGGCCCAGGCGGCGGCGTCGGGGTACCGGGGCATCCACAGCCCGACGCCGGTGACGCTGACGCGGAGCGCGCTCATGCCCGGGCCACCAGCAGGGAGACGTTGTTGCCGCCGAAGGCGAACGAGTTGCTGAGCACGCGCCGGAACTCTCCGGCGGTCTTCTCGGTCGGGATCTTCACTTGCACCTCGGGGTCTATGGGCCCGTCGCCGAGCGCGGGCGGGATCCACCCCTCCTCGACGGCGCAGGCGGAGAACGCGAGCTCGAGCGCTGCGGCGGCGCCGAGCGTGTGGCCCGTGTAGGCCTTGGTGGAGACGGTCGGCACTCCCTCGCCGAGGACGCGGCAGATGGCGTTGGCCTCGGCCGAGTCGTTGAGGCGGGTGCCGGTGCCGTGGGCGTTGACGTGGTCGACGTCCTCGGCGGACCGGCCCGCGCGCTGCAGCGCCTCGGTCATCGCTGCCTGGGCGCCCAGGCCTTCGGGGTGCGGCGCCGAGATGTGGTAGGCGTCCGACGTCTCGCCGATCCCCTCGATCAGGACGCGCGCGTCGCCGTCGCGCTCGACGAGCGCGAACGCGCCGCCCTCGCCGATGCTGATGCCGTTGCGGTCGGCGCGGAAAGGCCGGCACGGCGCGCTGTCCAACGCCTGCAGCGCGTGGAAGCCGGTCATCGTCATGGTGCAGAGCGTGTCGAGGCCGCCGACGATGGCCGCGTCGATCGCCCCGGCGGCGATCAGGCGCTGCGCCGTCGCGAAGGTCTTGCCCGAAGACGTGCAGGCGGTCGACGCCATCCACGACGGACCGTCGACCCCTGCGAGGCGGCGCACGACCTGCAGCACGGCGCCGAACGTGTGCTGTCGCTGGAAGTCGTAGTCACGCGGGAAGCTGCCCGCTTCGACGAACTGCCGGTAGGCGACCTCGGTGGTCTCTGCGCCCGCCGTCGACGTCCCCAAGAGCACGGCGATGCGCTCCGGTCGCCACCGCGCCCGCGCGCGGCGGAGCGGCTCGTCGAGCTCTTGCAGTAGCGCATAGGCCATCCGGGCCAGCCGGGTGGACCAGGGCTGCAGCTCCGCTGGTAGCTCGGGCAGCGCGTCTCGAACCGCGCCGGCTGCGGTGGGGAAGTCGAGCGCGATCGGGTGCTCGCCGAGCCCGGACCGGCCCGCGCTCAGCGCGTCGAGGTGCTGCTGCCGGCCGGCGCCGAGCGCGCTCAGCATGCTGTAGCCGGTCACCTGCAGCGGCGGCATCGGCGGTGGGGTCTCGGACACTTGGTGGTGCTCCTCGGATCGCAGGGAGGTGGAGGGGCCTGGGGGTCAGTTGGCGGAGGGCGCGCCGCGGCGCCTCCGCGCCGACAGCAGCATCTCCTGGAACGGGTTGTCGTGCCGCCAGACGTCGCCTGCGAGCACGCTCATGACGCCGCGGCGGAGGTCCTCGCCGAGGTCGCCGCCGAGGAAGTAGCTCTCGGCGAAGCGGGTGTTGTAGAAGCGCTCCACCAGCCCTGCGAACGTCGCGTAGGCGCGCTGCATGGACGCCGCGTAGTCGTCGAGGAGGTCGGCGCGGTCTTCGCGGTCGTCGCGCAGGGCGGGGCCGAGGACGTCGACGAGGTCGGCTGCGCCGCGCAGGGCGAGCGTCACGCCGGAGCTGAAGACCGGGTCGAGGAAGCAGGCGGCGTCGCCCGCCGCCGCGAAGCGCGGACCGCACGCAGCCTTGTTGGCGTAGCTGTAGTTGCCCACGACGCGGGTCTCCTGGCGGTCGGCGCCTGCCGTCAGCCGCTGGCACAAGGGGCCCGCGAGCAGGCCGTCGTCGAGGTCGCGGGCGGTGAGCTTCTGCTTGGCGACGACGCCGACGCTGAGGCGGCGGCCGGGCAGCGGAATGACCCAGCCCCAGCCCTCGGGGCGCAGCATGATGCGGATGTCGAAGTCGGGGCCGAGCTCTTCGACGGCGGCGCCGTCGAAGTGGGTGTAGACCGCGCAGTGGCCGAAGCGGGTGTAGGGCTCGACCGCGTCTCGGCGCCGCGCGAGGAGCCGCGACTGGCCGGAGGAGTCGATCAGGTAGCGACCGCGGAACCGCCGCGCCCGCGTCTCGACCCACGCGTGGTCACTCTGGACGCCGAGGTCGGTCACCGCTTCTCCGTGGCGGACGTCGGCGCCGAGCTCGACCGCGCGGTCGCGCAGCTGCGCGTCGAACCGCGCGCGCTCGACGTGCCAGGCGTGCTCGGCGGCGCCCGGCAGCGCGTGGCGGAACTCGAACGCCTGCTGTCGTCGGCTCTGTTCGCAGACGAACCGCGCGCCGCGCTTGTAGACGTAGGTGTCGTCGCGCGGTCCGACCCCGAGGCGATCCAGCACCGGCATCAGCCCTGGCAGCAGGGACTCACCGATTCGTTCGCGCGGGAAGGGGTCCTTCTCGAGCACCAGCACCGAGAAGCCCTGCTCGGCGAGCAGCGCGGCGCTCGTCGCTCCGCCGGGACCGGCGCCCACCACGAGCACGTCGGCGTCCAGGCTGGGGCGCGGCGTGCACGGAGCGGACGACATGCCGACACGCTACGGCCGCCGCCGCCCGGCGCAAGGAGGCGCCGCGCGGCGTGGGAGCCGCCCGGGTCGCTACTTCCCGCCGCCGCCCTGGGCCTTGATCTGCGGCAGGATCCGCTCGATCTGTCCCGCGACGGGAGACTCCGGCGCGATCTTCTTCGCGTCTTCGAGCAGGGCGACGGCTGCGTCGACGTCCCGGCTCACGTCCATGGTCACCATGCCCTTGAAGAACAGGGCCATCTGCTTGTGGATCGAGCTCTTGGGCGCAGCGATCACGGCGTCGAGCTTGGCCAGGGCCTCCTTGCCCCGGTTGTTCTGCATGTCGTCGGAGATCAGCTCGTTGAGCTCGCGCCCAGCGGCGTCGGTCAGGCGACGCTCCTCCAGCTGCCGGACCTTCTCCTCGTATTTCGCCTTCAGGCCCGCCGCGCCGTCGGCGTCGAGCGCGACGATCTCCTTCATCAGCTCGAAGTGGTAGGCGTCGACCACTTGCGGATCGAGCTCCTTGAGGCAGTCGTCGATCGCGACCGCGCGCTCGACCCCGCTCTTTGCCATGGCGACCGAGAGGCCGGCGCGGAAGCCCGCGCCCTTCTTCTTCATGTCGGCGAGCAGGGTGTTGTAGGGCTCGGGGCCGCCTTCCTGGTAGCCGGTTTGGCCGTAGACGCGCCCCTCGTCCGTCATCAGCAGGATCGTCGGGAACCCCTGGATCGCGTAGGTCGCCTGCAGCGCCTCGTTCTGCTTGATGATCTCCTCGGTGAGGATCGACTTGTCGCGCGGGTAGTCGAGCTTGACCAGCACGAAGTGCTTCGGCGCTTCGGCGCGGAAGGCCTCCTTGCTGAACACTTCGTTGTCCAGCTTGATGCACCAGCCGCACCAGTCCGAGCCGGTGAAGTCGACCAGCAGGTCTTTCTTCTCGGCCTTGGCGCGGGCCTTGGCCGCCGCGAAGTCCTGGATCCACAGATCCTTGTCCTGGTCCTGCGCCGTCGCGAGGGCCGTAAGGAGGGAGAGGGTGAGAGCGGTCCGCTGCATGCGTCTTGTTTCGTTGTTCGGGGTCTCGAGGCGGCCTGATGCTACGAGTGCGCCCGGGGGCGTGCGGGTCAAACCGGGGATTTGTCGACGCGGTCCGGCGCGGAGACTCCGCGCGGCCGCGCGGAACACGCGCCGACCGCAGGCGTAGAAGCGTCGGTCCACGTCCACCGCCGACCAGGTCGCGCCCGCGGCCGCAGCGACGAGCCACGAGAGATGAACATGATCCGCTTCACGCCGACCCAGCTCGGCCATCTGACCGACCTCTGCGATGCGACCGACGGGCACGCGCCGGACTGGCGCTCGATCTACCGGCGCGCGGCCTCGCTCGAGCGACGGCTGCAGGCAGCCGACGAGGGCTGCGTGCGCCCGCTGGCCGGACAGGAGTGGGCGCTCTCGAGCTTGCGCGCCGTGTTGCGGCGATGCGCTGCGGCGCTGCGGCCCGTCCGCAAGCTCGCTTAACCGAAGAAGGTGAAGCGCGCGTGGCCTGTAAAGCCATGTCTTGGAGCCACTTGCGTGTCGAAGCTTGCGTTTTCCAGACCTGGGTTGGCCCGGGAGGGAGCCAGAGCTAGCATGCGCAGAGCAGCGTGCGCGTCAGCGCTTGCTCCCCGCCGTGCGCCCGAGATCGGTCAGATCGGAACACGCCTGGGGTCGCCACGCTGCGGCGATCATGGACAACCCAGAGCTAGTCGTCGTCGGACTCACCTGCAACGTCGTTGGGGTGTTCTTCCTGGCGAACTCGATCCGCTTCCGCGAGCCCCGAAAGGCGCTGCGTGACTCCCTCGGGGTGGCGGGTCGCAGCCTGCTGAAGGTGCGGGACACCGCGCTGAACAACATGCAGGTCATCATCGGGTTCCTGTTCTTGACGACGGGTTTCCTGCTCCAGGTCGTCGCCCAGTGGGACATGCGGATGAGCACCCTGCTGTCGTGCGCTGGCATCATCGCCTTCGCCGGCGCCGTCTACGGCATCGGCGCCTACAGCAGCCGCAGGGCGTTCCGTCGGCTGCTGCGCGAGTTCTTCCAGAGCCAGCCGTGGTCGTTCCAGGACGACATGGAGCTGACCAAGGAGATCGGCGAGATCCTGGGTGTTCGCCACACCAAGGACATGACGGTCGAGGCCTACGTTCACCGGGTGCGGCAGGCGCTGGGCGTGAAGCAGGACCCCAAGGGAACCGGGACCGAGCGCGCCCGCAGGATCGCGCTGCCCGGTCGCTGATCCGTCCCGTGGCGTGAACCTGCATCGCGGGCGGTTCGGCTGGCTTTGCCGGGTCGTTTCTTCGAGGTGAGGATCCACGGGGAGCGTGACGCTGCTCCGGTCGCCGCGATGGAGACGCCACGCGCGTGAGCTGGTCCGCGCGGGGCTGGACCTGATGCTGCCTGCGCTGTGCCCGGCGTGCGCCGGTCCTGGTGACCCCCTCTGCGCGCCGTGCGCGCGGCGCTTGCGCCGTCGCCCGACGCGGGGCTGCGTCCGCTGTGGCGCGGCGACCACGCCCGATGGTCGGTGTCACGAGCGTCACGAGCCGCTTCGCCACGTGCGTCAGCTGGTCGCGCCGCTCGAGTTCGCCGGGACCGGGGGCGCGCTGGTCCGTCGCTTCAAGCTGGACGGAGACGCGCGCGCCGGCGCGCGGCTCGCGCGTGAGATGGCCGACGCGTGGCGGGCGCTCGGCGAGGCTCCCAGGCCGCTGCTGGTCGCGGTGCCGCTGCACCGCGCGAGGCGCAGGCGGCGCGGGTTCGATCAGGCGGACTGGCTGGCGTCGAGGCTCGCAGGGCGCTTAGGGCTGCGTCGCGTGCCCGGCGCGCTGCGTCGCGTCCGCGCGACGCGCCCGCAGGGGGACGCGCGGGTGCTCTCGCGCGCGGAGAACGTGCGCGGCGTCTTCGGGCTGCGCGGTAGAGCGAGGCTCGCGGGCCGCGACGTGCTCCTGATCGACGACGTCTGGACGACCGGGGCGACGGCGCGAGCATGCGCGGAGCTGTTGCGGGGCGCGGGCGCGTCGTCGGTCTCGCTATTGGTCGCGTGCCGGAGTTGATCGGCGCCGCGTGCAGGCGCACCCGAGCAGGAACACGACGGCCGCGGCGCCGAGCGCGGACAAGTAGGGGTGCGCGACCCAGTCCGGCGCGAGGTGTCGTCCCACGAGCCACACGGACAGCCCGGTGACCAGCGCGAGGTTCGCGGCGACCGCGCTGCCGAGCGACGTGAAGAGACCGGCGACGGCGAGGACGAACACGCCCGCGCTGCCGAATCCGGACGCTTCCTCGACGAGCCCGGCGACGTTGTAGGTAGACGTCGCGAGCGCATAGGCCACGAGCCCGCCGGCGACCACGCTCCAGCGGGCGGTCGCCAGCCGGTCGGCGGTAGGGTCGCGCGACGATCGCGGCGCGAGGTTGCGGGTCACCAGCGAGGAGACCACCAGCAGGCAGCTGTCGACCGTCGAGAGGATGGCTGCGATCAGCGCGCCGGCGAAGAGCAGGTTCATCGCCTCGGGCAGCAGTTCGCGGCTGAGGTTCGGCAGGACGGTCTCTGGGTCGGCGAGGTCCGGCAGCAGCTGCGGCCCGATGGCGCCGATGGAGAGCGGCACCAGACCGACGGCGATGTAGGCGACGCCGCCCGCGATCGCCGCCTTGCGAGCGACGGCAGCGCTGCGGCCGGCGAGCGCTCGCGACAGCACCTCCTGCGCGACCACGGAGCCACAGATCGGGATGGCCCACTGCTCGAAGTCGGCGAGCCAGCCTCCAGCAGCCACGGCGGCGACGGCCGCAGGGTCGACGGCTGCAGCCGCGCCTTCCGGCGGCGCGACCTCGCCGGGCAGGCTGTAGGCGACCGCGACGGCGAGCGCAGCGAGGCCGGCGAGCAGCGCCGCACACTGGATGACGTCGGTGTAGACGTCGGCCAGGAGGCCGCCTGCGACGGTGTAGACGATGGCGACGGTCGCGGCGATCGCGGTGGCGACCTGCACCGTGAAGAGCCCGTCGGAGTTGACGGCCACGACCTGACCGAAGGCCCGGATCTGTGCGGCCGCCCACAGCAGCGAGCTGGGCAGCAGCAGCGCAGCGGCGAGGCGTTCGGTCGACGGACCGAAGCGCGCGGACAAGAAGTCGGCCATGGTGGTGATGCGCAGGTGCCACAGCCGCGCGGCGAACAGCAGCCCGGTGAGCACGAGGCAGGCGCCGTAGGCAAACGGCTCCGGCGCGTTCCAGGTCAGGCCGTTCTCGTAGGCCGCGCCGGCGGCGCCGACGCAGCTCTCTGCTCCGAACCAGGTCGCGAAGATGCTGGTCGCAGCCAGCGCCGGGCCGAGCCGACGTCCGGCCAGCAGGAAGTCCTCTTCGCATCGGATCTTCCGAACGAGGAAGAGCGCCACGGCCATCTGCACGGCGACAAAGGCGAAGAGGAGCAGCAGCACCCGATCGTGGTAGCGATCTGTGCCTCCCAAGCAAGCCCGGATTCGGCCAACCGACTCTCTGGAACAAACTTGCGAGCGATCCTACGGGCGGGCGCGCAGCACTGCCGATGACGGGTCGACAAAAATCGGGCGGCTCTTCTTGACGCCTCGGAACCGCTCGCTACCGTGTTGCGCCCCCTTGAGCGAGGCAACCTCGGTTGAGGGGCGTGATCTTTGGCATTCTGGGTGGCCTCGAAAGTAAGCGTGTGAGCTTAATGAGGTTGGTCTGCGTGGACCTGGCGCTTGCGCTGGGTGTGCGGGGGCCGGCAAGCCGCTCACGCTCGTGTTGAGGCGTGGTGCGAGAGCATC
>JBMHDP010000404.1:0-2550 GCA_049889335.1 Planctomycetota bacterium | reverse complement strand
TTCGCCGGCGCGCGCGCAGGCTACGCGGTCGTCGCGGCGGTCCACGCGTGGGTCGAGCTCCCGGTGCTGCTGGTCGCGTGTGCGCTGGGACCCGCGCCCGCCCGCGCGGCGCAGCCGGCCTGACCGACGGGCCCGGCTTCGCCGCCGCGCCGCCGCGCCGTAGGATCAGGCCCGCATGCTC
The DNA here is from genome assembly GCA_049889335.1 of Planctomycetota bacterium. GTDB lineage: Bacteria > Planctomycetota > UBA1135 > UBA1135 > UBA2386. Next base: position 2,369 of record JBMHDP010000404.1, on the reverse strand, counting down.
GCTGCACTCCTGACCCTCTCCTCGCTGCTGCCGCATCCGCAGGCCCCCACCCCCGCGCCGGCGCCGCGAGCGCCCGAGCGCGTCGCGTGGCAGCGGAGCCTCGAGGACGCCCTGGCGCTCCAGCAGCAGACCGGCTTGCCGCTGCTGATCGCGGTCAACATGGACGGCGAGGTGTTCAACGAGCGCTTCGCCGGATCGACCTACCGGGACCCGGGCTTCGTGGCCTCGACCGCCGGCTACATCTGCGTCGTGGCCTCCCCCGACCGGCACAGCGCGACCGACTACGACGCGCTCGGCAACCGGGTCGAGTGCCCGCGCTTCGGCGGCTGCACGTGCAGCGAGCACATCAACATCGAGCCGGAGCTGTTCCGCCGCTACTTCAACGGCAACCGCAACGCGCCGCGCCACGTCGGGGTCCGCGGAGACGGCAAGATCCTCTTCGACCGGTTCCTCGACCGCCGCATGCAGACGGCCGTCGACGCGATCCGCGAGCACCGCGGCGAGGCCGCGCCGGCTCACCTGAAGCCGCCCGCCGACGTCGCCGAGATGTTCCGCCGGCGCGACGCGATGGCGCGCACGCTGCTGGAGCAGCGCTACCGGGCGGCCGACAGCGCGGGCCGTCGGGACCTCCTCGAGCGCGCCGCGAAGGCCGAGAACGACCCCGTCGATCTCCTCCGTATGGGACTGCGCGACCCCGACGGAGACCTCGTCGGACTCGCTGCGATCGCGCTCGCCGAGGTCGGCGGCAACAGCGCGCTGATCGACATCGAGGACGCGCTCGCGCGCGTCGACGACCCGGAGATCCGCGCCGCGCTCGTCGGGCGGCTGGGGCGGCTCGGCCGCGCCGACCCCGCTGCCGCTCAGCTGGCGGCGAACTTCTCCCGCGAGGCCGCGCCGCTGCCCCGCCCGTGGAGCAACGCCTGGGACGAGAGCGACCTCACCGCAGGCCGCGCGGGCATCGAGCGCGCCCTCGACCGCGTCGAAGCGGCGATCGGCCGCGCGCCCGAGGACCAGACCCTGCGGTTCGAGCTGGCCACGGCCCAGGCGGCGTTCGCCCTGCAGCTGATGCAGGAAGGCAACAAGGGCATCGAGTTCTGGCTCGCCGACGCCGAGCAGAACCTCCGCAAGGTCGAGGTCGACGCGCTCCGCTTCGAGGCGCAGGCGCTGGCGGCGGTGCTCGCCTGGTACGGCTCCGACGCGCCGCGCGCGCTCGCCGCCGCGACCGCCGCGCTCGCCCAGGGGGGCGGTGCGCGCGCACCGGACGCGTGGCTCGCCGCGACCTTCCTGGACGTGCTGCTGCAGGTCAGCGCGCAGTCGGCGTTCGCGCGCGCAGGCGGCGAGGGGCGGCCGGACATGACGACCGAGATCGCGCGCACGCAGGCGGTGTTCCGGCTGCTCGAGGACCGCGGCGTCGGCGACGAACGCGGCGCGCTCGCGGGCGTCGGCCTGCTGGAGTTCGCGGGCCTGCGCGCCGAGGCGCGCCGCCAGCTGGAGGCGCTGGTGGAGCGGTTCCCCGCCTCGCTCGACGTCCACAACCGGTGGCGTGACCGGATGCTCGTGGACTGGGGCGCCGAGCGGATGCGGCATCGCTACGCCAAGCATGCGACCGAAGCCGACGACAAGGCGACGGCGGAGTGGTACGCCGGCTACGCCGCGCTGGTCGCCGGCGACCGCCACACCCAGGACGGACGTCGCATCGAGGCCGACAACGCCTACGGCGACGCGATCGAGCGGCTGCTCCGGAGCGCGGCCGCCAACGAAGCCTACGCAGACTCGGCGCACCACTACGCGGTGTTCGCGCTCGCGGGCCGCGCGCAGGTCCGGCACGACCGCGCCGACAGCGCGGCCGCGGTCGAGGACCTGCTGCGCGCTGCGGCGCTCCGCCCGCAGAGCCTCGATCTCGACGACGCCCTGCAGCGGAAGCCGCGCGGCGTCGCGCTGCGGATCCACACAGCCCTCGTCGACGCCGGCGAGTCCGAACTGGCCGCGAAGCTCCGACCGCTGCTCCCCTGAGCAGCCCCCGCGCGCCGCGCCGACCACCGCCCCGGGGCCGGCAAAGACCCGCGCCGCGCAGGCTGCCGAGCGCGTATAGTCCGCGGCGCCGATGCTCGACCGCTTCTCCGAGAACGCCAGGCAGGCCATGTCCGGCGCGCGGCGCGTCGCCGAGCGGCAGGGGAGCGCAGCGCTCGACGTCGAGCACCTGCTCACCGCCCTGCTGGCGCTGGAGCGCAGCTACGCGCGGCGCCTGCTCGCCGCCGTCGGCGTCGACGTCGACGCGCTCCCCGAGGCCCTCGCGCCGCTCCTCCCTTCCGACGGCGCCGGGGCGGGGGGCGCCCCCCGGCGGGGGGGCCCCCCCCCCCCCGGGGGGG
>JBMHDP010000403.1:0-5157 GCA_049889335.1 Planctomycetota bacterium | reverse complement strand
CGCGCGGTCGCCCGCGAGGATCGGCCAGCTGGCCAACCACGTAGGCGACGGGTCCATGCCGACGACCTCGACGTCGCGCGCCGCCGCGGCGCCGGCGACGCGCAGCGGCAGCACGGTGCGGTGGTAGTCGGTGCAGGCGGTCACGTCGGGCACCTCCCGGAGCGCTGCGACGAGCGCGGGCGCGACCGGCTGGCTGCGCTCGTCGACGCCGCCGGGCACCGAGACGTAGACGTCGGCCGGCAGCACCTGCCCGAGCCACCCGCTCACGCTGCCGCGGAAGCTCGAGACGAGCACGGCCATGCCGATGGTCGTCGCGACCGCGAGCACCATCGCGGCGACGGGCAGGGCGAGGTGGCTGCGCGCGGCCGCCGTGCTGCGCGCGACGTAGCGGGCGAACGGCCCCAGCCGGCGCAGCGGCGCCGAGAGCAGCCACAGCGCGCCGGTCATCAAGGTCGGCATCAGCAGCACCGCGGCGATCAGCAGCGACAGCATCCCGAGGTAGCCCTGCACCAGCCGCGTCCCGACCGTGGTGAGCAGCAGCGCGGCGAGCCCCGCAGGCGCGAGCGCCCACCACCACCTCCAGGCGAGCCCGGGCGCGCCTTCGCCGCAGCCGGCAGAGAGCATCACCTCGCGCGGCGCGACCCGCGACGCGGTCCAGGCCGGACCGAGCGCCGCGAGCACCGTCACCAGCACGCCGCCGCCGGCTGCGAGGCCCAGCTCCAGCGGGTCCACCTCCAGCGTCGGCAGCGCGAACGTCGCGTAGTGGTCATTGAGCGTGCGCACGATCGGCTCCAGCAGGAACCCGGCGGCGGCGACGCCGAGCGCGGCCCCGACCAAGCTGCCGACGAGCCCCAGCGTCAGCGCCTCGAGCGCGACCACGACCCCCAGCTTGCGGCCGGGCGCGCCGAGCGCGCGGAGCACGCCGAAGCTCCGCCGCCGCGCGACCACGGACAGGCGCATGGTCTCGTGCACCAGGAAGGCGCCCACCAGCAGCGACAGCAGGCTCAGCGCGGTCACGTTGATCCGGAAGCCGCGCGTGAGCTGCGCGAGCCCGCGCTGCCCCGCGCCGGCGCGCGCGATCCGCACCCCCGGACCGCAGACCTCCCGCACGATCGCCTCGTCGGCGGCCACGTCGACGCCTGCGGGCAGCCGCTCGGGCAGCAGCTGCAGGTCGAAGCGGTCGACCCGGTCGAGGCGCGCGGTCCACTCCTGCGCGGTCGCCACGTCGACCACCAGCGTGTCCGCGAGGCCTGCGGCGACGTTGTCGGGCGGCGAGATCGCGCCGAGGCAGCGCGCCCGCAGCGGCCGCCCGCCGACGGTGATCGCGAGCTCGTCTCCGGCCGCGAGGCCGAGGCGCGTCAGGAGCGCGCGCGTCGCGAGGAACGTGTCGGGTTCGGTCACGAGTCGGCCGACCGGGAGGTCCCCCGCGCGCGGCCCGGACCAGGGCCGCAGCTCGACGTCCCCGAACGGATCGACGCCGAGGACCCGCAGCACCGTGCGCTCGGCGCGGTCGGGGACCCGCGCGATCGCCTGCATCGTCGGCGCGACGCCGCGGCCGCCGAGGCGACGGCGCAGCTCCGCGTAGGACGCCGCCGGCATCCCCTCGGGGCCGCAGGTCACCGTGTGGGTGGCGGCGCCGGCGACGGCCTCGACTGCCCGGTCGAAGGCGATCGACGCGGTCTTCTGGCTGAGCCGCATCGCGCACAAGAGCGCCACGCCCGCGGCGATGCCGAGCAGCGTCAGCAGCGTCTGCAGCGGCTTCTGCCGGTGGTGACGCAGCCCTTGGGCGAGCAGCAGCTTCACGCGCGACCTGCCGCATCTCCTGCGCGCGCGCGGAGGGCGCCGCCCTCAAGCGCGAGCTGCCGGTCGCAGATCGCCGCCGCCGCCGCGCTGTGCGTGACCAGCACCACGGCGCAGCCCTGCTCGGCGCGGAGACGCGCGATCAGCTCGAGCACGAGCGCGGCGGCCTCGTCGTCGAGGTTGCCGGTCGGCTCGTCGCAGAGCAGCACGTCCGGCCGCGGCGCGAGCGCCCGCGCGACCGCGACGCGCTGCTGCTCGCCGCCGGAGAGCACGCGGGGCCACGCGTCGAGGCGCGTCGCGAGGCCGACCTCTTCGAGCAGCGCCCGGACGCGCACGTCGGCGTCCGCGCGGGCGACGCCGGCCAGCTCCAGCGGCAGGGCGACGTTCTCCGCGACCGTCAGCGTCGGGAGCAGGTGGAAGGACTGGAACACGAAGCCCAGCTTGCGGGTGCGCAGCGCCGCGCGCGCGCGCTCGTCGGCGGCCGTGACGTCGAGCCCCGCGGTCTCGACCCGGCCGGCGTCGGCGTCGTCGATGCCCGCGATCAGGTTGAGGAGCGTGGACTTGCCCGAGCCGCTGCGGCCGAGCAGCGCGACCGCCTCGCCCGCCGCGACCTCGAGGTCGACGCCGGAGAGGACCGCCCGCTCCGCGCCGCCCTCGCGGACGAGCTTGTGGACGGCCTGAAGGCGCACGACCGGAGCGGGAGCAGACATCAGTCGGGCTGTTCGCCGGCCGCAGGCGTCGAGGATGCAGGGCTTTGGCGCGCGGGCGCCCGGGCCGGCGGGGCCGCGCGACCCGCGCGCAGCGTATACAGCCCCGCGCCCACGACCATCGCGGCGCCGAGCCCTGTCACCGCGTCGAGCTGCTCGCCGAACGCCGCGACCCCCACCGTGGTCGCGACGACCAGCTGCAGGTAGATCAGCGGCTGGATCGCGCTCGCCTCGGCGTGGCGGAGCGCCTGGATGAAGAGCCCATGGCCGAGCATGCTCGAGCCGCTGACCACGGCCAGCCACGCCCAGCCCTCGAGGTCCGGCCGCTCCCAGAAGAACGGTCCGACGCACGTCATCACGAGCGCGCCGCCCAGCCCCGTGTAGAAGAAGCTGGTGCGCGCGTCGTCGCGGCTCGCGACCGTGCGCGTGAGCAGCTGGTAGGCGGCGAAGGTCACCGCGCCGCCGAGCGGCAGCAGCGCGCGCGGATCGAGCACCTGCACGCCGGGGCGCAGGATCACCAGCACGCCCGCGAACCCGACCGCGATCGCGGCCCAGCGAGCGCGGCGGACGCGCTCCCCGAGGAACAGCCACGACCCCACCGCGACCAGCAGGGTGAACGACGAGAACACGGCGTGGGTGGTCGTCAGCCCGAGGCTCGCGAAGGACTGCACGATCATGCAGACCTGACCGGCGAGCAGCACGCCGCGCAGCAGCTGACGGCGCGGGGCCGCCGTCTGCACCACCTCCCGCAGGCGACGCCGGTGCAGGAGCAAGAGCACCGCCGCGAACGTCCAGTAGCGGACGGTGATCACGAAGAACACCGAGTAGCGCTCGGTCAGCAGCTTGCTGACGCCGTCCTGCAGGCCGAAGACGGTGACCGCCGCGACCGTCAGCAGCGCGCCGAGCTTCGGGGACCGGGTCGTGGGCATGCGGCGCCGCCCGGCAGCCGCGGCGAGCGACGTGGGGCTCCGGACTACGGGATCGTGTAGGAGAAGCGGGCTCCGACGAAGCCCGTGAAGTTGGGCGTCACGCTAGAGCTGGGCGCGCAGGCGTTCCACAGCGCGCCGGGGAAGAACCCGCGCGTGCGCAGCTGCCAGCGCTCCAGGCTGAAGGAGTCCCTCAGGCCCGAGACCACGCTCTGCGCGCCGCCGACGAAGTAGCTGGCGACCGGCGACATCGGCACGCCGAGCACGCCGGCGTAGGCGCCGAAGTCGTCGTCGCTCGTCAACAGCGACCGCGGCGCGGCGGCGCCGGTTGGGGGCCGGTGCGCGCAGGTGTCGGGCGTCAGGTAGGCCCAGTCCGCGGCCTCCATCGTCAGCCGCTTCCAGTTGCCCGCGCTGAAGGTCATGTCCATGACCGGGTCGGGCTCCCACACCGCCCACGTGGAGACGCAGGCGACGGGCATGACCACCAAGAACGTCTGCGGCTCCGCTGGGTCGGGGACCGCGGAGACCTGCCGCCAGTCGACCAGCAAATTGGTCGGCGCGCCGTCGGCCAGCACGCGCGTCCGCTGCGCCGCCAGCGACGACGACAGGGATCCTGCCAGGGCGACGGCGCACAGCAGCAGGTTTGCAGGCTGGATCGACATAAGTGACGTCATTCTACCCATACCGCAGACATATAGGGCAATCACGCAACGGGGACTGATTTCATCGGCCACATCTAGACTGAGTCTAAAAATAGGCTATCTCGGCGCATCCGGCTGCCCGCAGGAAGGGCAGCGGACCCCCCAACGACACCGACCATGGCATCGACCTTGACCTCCTCCTCCTGCTCCGCGGCGCGCGCGCCCTGGATCTCCAGCGCGGCGCTGGCCCTGCTCACCCTCTCCAGCTGCTCCGTCGGCGTGAAGATCGGCGACGGCGCGCACGGCGCCGACGGCGGTGTGTGCCCCGTGACCGGGCTGAGCGGCGGCAGCAGCAGCGGCACCGCAGCCGCGGAAGCCGCGCCCGCTCCCGCAGGCGACAAGAACAACCGCGACTGGTGGCCCAACCAGCTGGACCTGCGTCCGCTCCACCAGAACTCGCCCATGAGCAACCCGATGGGCGCGGACTTCGACTACGCCGCCGCGTTCGCGAAGCTCGACCTCGCGGCGCTGAAGAAGGACATCGAGCAGGTCCTGACCGACTCGCAGGACTGGTGGCCGGCCGACTACGGCACCTACGGCGGCCTGATGATCCGCCTCGCCTGGCACAGCGCCGGCACCTACCGCTCCACGGACGGCCGCGGCGGCTCCGCCTCGGGCACGATCCGCTTCGCGCCGCTCAACAGCTGGCCGGACAACGCCAACCTCGACAAGGCCCGCCGCCTGCTGTGGCCGGTCAAGAAGAAGTACGGCAGCAGCGTCTCGTGGGCCGACCTGATGATCCTGGCCGGCAACGTCGCGCTCGAGTCGATGGGCTTCGAGACGTTCGGCTTCGCCGGCGGCCGCGAGGACGTCTACGAGCCCGAGGAGGACATCTGGTGGGGTCCGGAGGGCGAGTGGCTCGCCGACAAGCGCTTCAACGAGCAGCGCGAGCTGCAGAACCCGCTCGCGGCGTCGCAGATGGGCCTCATCTACGTCAACCCGCAGGGCCCCAACGGCAACCCCGACCCGCTGCTGGCGGCCAAGGACATCCGCATCACGTTCGGCCGGATGGCGATGAACGAC
>JBMHDP010000402.1:0-22318 GCA_049889335.1 Planctomycetota bacterium | reverse complement strand
GTCGCGCCGCCGCCCGTCGCGCCGCTGCCCGTCGCGACCGACGCCGGCCCCTGGTCGAGGCTCGCGTCGGCGGGCGCACCGCCGCCCAGCAGGTCGCCGAGGCTGTTGCTCGTCGCAGGCTGCTCGCCGGTGACGGCGCGCGGGGCGTCGCCGAAGACGACCGCCACCACGAGGATCAACGCGAGGAAACCCGTGACCGCATACACCAACAACCGCTCGTTCTGCTTCATGCTGCCCTCCAGCCGAGATCCCTCGGCGTAGCCGTCGAGCGGTCGCACGGCTTCGCAGGGAGCACCTGCAGTTGACCGAGCCGTGGCCGCGCCCGCAGCCTCTTGTATCCAGTGACGCCGCGGGGATGACCGCCCCGCGACGGCGCGGATGCTACGCGATCGGACCTGCCGCGCCAAGGCCGAGGTCGACGGTCCGCGCCGCGCTAGCCGCCGAGGTCGACGTCGTGGTCCGACGCGAACTGCTGCGCGTCCTCGTAGCCGGCGTCCGCGTGGCGGACGATGCCCATGCCAGGGTCGCACGTGAACACCCGCCGGATCCGCGCCGCTGCCTCCTCGGAGCCGTCGGCGACGGTCACCTGGCCCGAGTGGATCGACTTGCCCATGCCGACGCCCCCGCCGTGGTGCAGCGAGACCCAGGTCGCGCCCGAGGCGACCGCCAGCATGCCGTTCAACAGCGGCCAGTCGGCGATCATGTCGGAGCCGTCCTTCATCGCCTCCGTCTCCCGATAGGGAGAGGCCACCGAGCCACAGTCGAGGTGGTCCCTACCGAAGACGATCGGAGCCGAGATCTCGCCCTTCTTGATCAACTCGTTGACCGCCAGCCCGAAGCGAGCGCGCTCGCCGTAGCCGAGCCACAGGATCCGCGACGGCAGCCCCTGCCACGCGATCTTCTCCTGGGCCTTGTGGATCCAGGTGCACAGCGACTCGTTGTCCGCGAACATCTCGAGCGCCAGCTCGTCGGTGCGCTGGATGTCTTTGGGATCGCCCGAGAGCGCCACCCAGCGGAACGGCCCCCGGCCGTGACAGAACAGCGGGCGGATGTACTCGGGGATGAAGCCCGGGATGCGGAACGCCTCGGCGACGCCGTGGTCGCGCGCCTCCGTGCGCACGTTGTTGCCGTAGTCGAAGGTGATGGCGCCCTTCTCCTGCAGCTCGAGCATCAGCGCGACGTGCCGGGCGCAGGTCCGACCGGACTCCTCCAGGTAGTGCTTGGGGTCCTGCTCCCGCAGCACGTTGGCCTCCTCCACCGACATGCCGTCGGGGATGTAGCCGACCAGCATGTCGTGCGCCGACGTCTGGTCGGTGAGCATGTCCGGGACCACGCCTTCGTCTCGAATGGTCTCGAGCAGCTCCGTCGCGTTGCAGCAGACGCCGATCGACCACGCCTCGCCCGCGGCGGCCTTGGCCTGCGCCGCGGCGAGCGCCTGCTTCGGATCGTCGATGCGCTCGTCGAGGTATCGGGTCTCCAGGCGCTTGTCGATGCGCCACCCTTCGACGTCCGCGGCGAGGCACACGCCGCCGGCCATCGTGATCGCGAGCGGCTGCGCGCCGCCCATCCCGCCGAGCCCGGCCGTGACGACGAGGCGGCCCTTGAGGTCCGCGCCGTAGTGCCTCTTGGCCGCGGCGACGAACGTCTCGTAGGTCCCCTGCACGATCCCTTGGCTGCCGATGTAGATCCAGCTGCCCGCGGTCATCTGGCCGTACATGATCAGCCCGAGCTTGTCGAGTCGTCGGAACTCGTCCCAGTTGGCCCAGTCGCCGACGAGGTTGCTGTTCGCGATCAGCACGCGCGGCGCGTCCGCGTGGGAGCGGAACACCCCGACGCACTTGCCCGACTGGACGAGCATGGTCTCGTCGGGCTGCAGCCGCCGCAGCGTCGCGAGGATCTTCTCCAGCGCCTCATGGTTGCGCGCCGCCTTGCCCAGGCCGCCGTAGACGATCAGGTTCTCCGGGTCCTCCGCGACCTCCGGGTCCAGATTGTTCTGGACCATCCGGTAGACGGCTTCGATCTGCCAGTTGGCGCAGGTGAGCTCGGTCCCGCGCGGCGCGCGGTAGCCAGAGGTTCCGGTCGTGGTCATGGCCCTAGCGTCGCAACCGGATGCTCCGCGCGCAACCGCCTCCGCGCCCTGGACAACTTGACACCGGCGCGCGCCGCCGCGCGCCTCAGACCGCGAGCGGACCGATCTTCTTCTCGACGGCCGTCACGAGCGAGCCGTCGACGACCGCGCGCTCGGCCTCGGCGAGGTCGGGCGCCAGGAAGCGGTCCCCGTCCAGACCGGCCACCCGCCGGCGCAGCGCGCGGTAGGCCGCCGCGACGCCGACGCCGGGCTTGAGCTTCTCGCCGAGGTCGAGACCTTGCGCAGCGCACAGCAGCTCGATGCCCAGGACCTTCGCGGTGTTCGCGACCACGCGGTCGGCGTGCCGCGCGGCCGTCACCCCCATCGAGACGTGGTCCTCGCGGTTCGCGCTGGTCGGGATGGTGTCGACGCTCGCCGGGTGCGCCAGCGTCTTGTTCTCGCTCGCCAGCGAGGCCGCGACCACCTGCGGGATCATGAAGCCCGACTCCAGGCCGGGGTCCTTGGCGAGGAACGGCGGCAGCCCCGAGATGTCCGGGTTGACGAGCTGTTCGACGCGGCGCTCGCTGATGTTGGCGAGCGTGCTCACGGCGACCTTGACGAAGTCGAGCGCCTGGCTGACCGGCTGCCCGTGGAAGTTCCCGGCCGAGATCACGTCGCCGCGGAACACCAGCGGGTTGTCGGTCACCGAGTTGGCCTCGGTCACCAGCACGTCGAGCCCGAAGCGCACCGCGTCCTTGGCGGCGCCGTGGACCTGCGGCGCGCACCGCAGCGAGTACGCGTCCTGCACCTTGTCGCAGTCCCGGTGGCTCTGCATCACCGCGCTGTCCCGCAGCAGCGCGCGCAGGTTGTCGGCGGTGGCCATCTGGCCTTCGTGCGGCCGCACCTCGTGCACGCGCGCGTCGAACGGGCGCTCGCTGCCGCGGAGCGCCTCCACGGTCATCGCGCAGGCGACGTCGGCCGCGCGGCAGAGGCGCATCGCGCCGTCGACGACCAGGCTGCCGATCGCCGTCATGATCTGGGTGCCGTTGATGAGCGCCAGCCCCTCCTTCGCGGCGAGCTCGAGCGGCGCGCGCTTCAGCCTCCGCAGGGCCGCAGCGCCCGAGATCACGCGGCCGTCGTGCTGCACCTCACCGCAGCCGATCAGCGGCAGCGCCATGTGGCTGAGCGGGGCGAGGTCCCCGCTCGCGCCGACCGAGCCCTGCGACGGGATGACCGGGATCATGTCGGCGTTCCAGAGCGCGACCGCCTGCTCGATCAGCTCCGGGCGGACGCCGGAGCTGCCGAGCGCGAGGTTGTGGATCCGCAGCGCGAACGCCAGGCGGCTCTGCGCCAGCGTCAGCGGCGCGCCGACGCCCGTGGCGTGGCTCAGCAGCAGGTTCTTCTGCAGCTGCCCCAGCTGCGTGTCGGCGATGCGGACGCCGGCGAGCTTGCCGAAGCCGGTGTTGACGCCGTAGAGCGTCGCGCCCTTGCGGACCGCGCGGTCGACGACCGCGCGGCAGGCGGCGACGCGCTTCGCGCTGCGCTCGCTCAGCGCGACGCGGTTCTTGGGGCGGCTCAGCGCGACGAGCGTCTGGAGCGGGAGGTCGGGATCGCCGAGGAGGATCTTGGCCACGCGCGGAAGCTATCCCGCGACCGGCCCGCCTGCCAAGCGCGCAGGCGCCCCTCAGTGCGAGGCCGGCTCGAGCTCCAGCGGCGGCGCCGTCGGCACGAGGAAGAAGCGACCGATCGCGACGTCGAAGCGCGAGCCGTCCGCGCGCTCGAACGTGTACGAGCCCTCCATGGTCCCCCACGCGGTCTTCAGCGGACAGTAGCTGACGTAGCTGTAGCTCTCGTCCGGCTCCAGTTGCGGGTACTCCCCGACCACGCCGCGGCCCCGCACCTCCTCCCGGCCGCCGTCCCCGTCGACGATCACCCAGTGGCGCGAGAGCAGCCGAACGCACTCCGAGCCGACGTTGCTCATCGTGATCTGGTAGCGGAAGACGAAGCTCGCGTGCTGGTCGGCGCTGGGCTCGCGGAACTCGTGGGGCAAGATGTCCTGCGGCATGAACTCGGCCGCCGCGCGGACGCGGATCCCGGCCGTGGTCTTCTCGGAGTGCGGACTGCTCATGGTGGTTTGGCGCGCGGTCGGATGCAGCCGCGGGCCAGGGTGTGGTCCCCGAACGATAGGCGAGGCGGCCAGAAATGCGAGGGGGGGAGCCGCGGCAGGACCTCGCGCGGCGCTAGTGACCGTGCGCCTTGCCGCCCCGCTGGAACGTCAGAGTCGTCTCACCCGACACCAGTTGGAAACCGTCGCCCGCCACCGTGCCCGCCCACGAGGCGCCCTTGTCACCGTCGAGGATCTGACCGGTCACGGTGAGGGCCTTCGTCTGCTCGTCGAAGCGGTAGGAGGCCTTGGGGTGCGTGTGGGTGCCGTCTGCCTGCGGTCGCCCGTGCACGCTCATTTTTTCGCTATAGCCGTCGAAGGTAAGCGTCATTCCGGGCTCGTCGCCCGGGAGGACCTCCGACCAGTTGCCGGCCATGGGGCTCTTCGGGCGTCCGTCGCCGCACGCAGACACCGAGAGCAGGGCGAGGAACGTCACCGCTGAGATCGTCTTCATCGTGACGGCATTGTGCAGCGCGCGGCCGCCGTTGGAAGCGCGCTGCGCCGCGCGCCCCGAAAACCGCCCTGCAGCCCACGGCGCGGGCGCTCGCCGCGCCCAGCGGCTACCCTGCGCGCATGGTGCGAGCACGATGCTGATCCGTCACGCCGTCCTCGAGCAGATCCGCGCGGGCGAGGTCACGCTCCAGTTCCGCCGGTGGCGCCGGCCGACCGTCAAGACCGACGGGACGCTGCTGACGAAGATCGGCCAGCTCGCCATCGACGCCGTCGATCGCGTCGACGCGTCGACCATCACGCGCGCGGACGCGCGCCGCGCAGGCTACCCCGACGCCGACGCGCTCCGCGGTGACCTCGCCTCCCGCGACGGGGACGTCTACCGGGTCCGCGTCCGGCTGCTCGGCGAGGACCCGCGCGCGGCGATCCGCGCCGAGGTCCCTGAGGGCGCCGCGCTCGCCGCGCTCACCGAGCGGGTCCGCGCGTTCGACCGCCGCAGCCGCTGCGGGCCGTGGGCTGTCGACGCGCTGCGCGCGATCGCCGCGCGACCGGCGGTGCGCGCCGGCGACCTCGCCGACGCCGCGGGCATGGCGCGCAAGGACTTCAAGGCGCGCGTGCGCAAGCTCAAGGCGCTGGGACTCACCGAGAGCCTCGCGATCGGCTACCGCCTCTCGCCGCGCGGCGAAGCCGTGCTCCGAGCGCTCGAGGTCTAGCGGGCGCTGCCTACAGCGCGCCGACCGGCTCGACCGCCTCGACGTGGCCGCGCTCGTTGCGACGGAGCCCACAGACCGCGACCGCAGGGTCGTGCGTGAAGAACAGCCGGCCGCCGCGATCGACGAGGTCGTCGAGCAGCGCGGCCTTCTCGTCGATCAGCCGCTCGGGGTAGCGGTCGTAGCCCATGGTGATCGCCCGCCGGACCCACGGCAGGCCCGGGATCAGGTCGGCGCAGAACAGCAGCGGACCATCATCCGTGGCGATCTCGGCGAGCAGCATGCCGGGCGTGTGCCCGTCGCTCCGGTGCAGCCGGTAGCCGTCACCGAGCACGTCGCTCCGAGGACCCGCGACCCGCTCCAGCCGCCCGGTCGCCTCGAGCAGCGCGGGCAGCTCGGGGATGAAGCTGGCGCGGTCCCGCGGGTGCGGACGGAGCGCGCGCTGCCACGCCTCCTCCCCGACGACGTACGTGGCGTTCTCGAACGCGAGGGAGGGCGCCGCGCCTTCGACGTAGGCAGACAGGACGCCGCCCGCGTGGTCGAAGTGCAGGTGCGACAGCACGACGACGTCGACGTCGCCCGGCGCGACGCCGCGCGCCGACAGCTGCTCGAGCAGCACGTGCTCCGGCTCCTGCACGCCGAACCGCTCCCGCATCGGCGGTGAGAAGAAGGCCCCGATCCCGGCCTCGAACAGGATCGTGCGGCCGCCGTCCTGCACGAGCAGGCAGCGACACGCGAGGTCGATGCGGTTGTGTTCGTCCGCGGCGGCCCAGCGCTGCCACATCGCCTTCGGCGCGTTGCCGAACATCGAGCCGCCGTCGAGCTTCTGCGAGTTCCCGAGCAGCGAAGCGCAGCGCAGGCTCATCGGGTCGCCTCCGCGCGCAGCCGCCGCAGCATCTCCTGCGCGACCGCGGAGAACTTGACGCCCTCCAGGTTGCAGAGGATCACGACCCCGACGCCCGACTCCGGCAGCATCTGCAGGGTCGTGCTCACCCTGCTCTGCGCGCCCGTGTGCCCGACCTGCAGCGCCCCGTCGAGCTCGCCGACGCGGAACCCCATGCCGTAGCCGGTCGCGGCCCCGCCGGAGGTGTGCTGGCTGGTCCACATCTGCCGCAGCGTCTCGCGTGAGACGTACTTCGCCGCGAGCAGCGCCTGGCCGAACCGCGCGAGGTCGGGCGCGGAGCTGCACAGCCCCCCGCCGCCCAGCTTGTAGCTGCTGTCCATCAGGCGGCTGTTGCTCAATTGCTCGCCGAAGCGCACGTAGCCCTGGGCGCGGTGCGGGATGATGCGCCGCTGGTCGTCGTCCTGGAGCGTCGGCGCCGCCGCGACCGCGGCCACCCGCTCGGCGACCAGCCGATGGAACGGCGCGTCGTGCAGGGTCTCGACCGCCGCCGCGATGAGGTTGAAGCCGTAGGTCGTGTAGCGGTACCGGGTCCCGGGCTGGTGCACCAGCGGGTCGCGGGCGAAGCGCCCCAGCGAGGCGCGCTGGTCGGGGAACCGCCGCGTGCTCTCCCCCTCTCCGCGGTAGTGGCGCACGCCGCCCAGGTGACCGAGCAGCTGTCGCGTCGTGACGGGCCAACGCTTCTCCGGCCAGCCGGGCACGACCTCGCTGAGGTCACGGTCGAGGTCGAGCCGCCCTCGCTCGACGAGCTGCATCGCGAGCACGGCCGTGACCGACTTCGAGATCGACGCGAGCCGGTAGACGGTGTGCTCCGTCGCGGCCACGCCGTTCTCCACGTCGCTCTCGCCGAGCCCCTGCGCGAAGACGATCTCGTCGCCGATCCACGCCGCACAAGAGACGCCGGGGATCTCGTCCGCGGCGCGCTTGGCCGCCAGCAGCCGGCCGAGTTCTCGGGGGATGTCACGCTGCGCGGGCGACGAGGCGCAGACCAGCAGCGACAGGAGCGCGAGGCGGGGGAAGAGCGAGGCGAGCGACATGGGTGCAGCGCGGCGGAGACCGCGCGCACACCATACGCAACGAAGCCGCCGCGCTCGCCAACTTCTGCGCCGCCGCGCGCGCCCGGACCGGCGCCGCGAAACCCTGCGCCGCGACCCTGGCGATTGCGTCGCGGGGGCCTAAAGGGCACGCTCCGACCATGACGTCCGCCGACCCCATGCACCCGCCGAGCCGCCTCGCGCCGCGCGTCGTGCCGTACTGGATCATCGGCGACGGACTCACGTCCGTGGTGCTCGCCGCGCTCGCCTGGTTCGTCGGGCGCCCGTGGCTCGCCGAGCACTGGCAGTCCTGGTCGCCCACATGGGAGAACCTGCTGCTGGCCCTGTGCGCGGGCATGCTCGCCCTGGCGCTGCTGGTCCCCCCGCTCAACTACGCGCGCTGGCGCTACGGGTTCGTCGGCGACCTGCTGCTGATGCGCTACGGGATCCTGTTCGTCGAGGAGCGGGCCGTGCCGGTTCGCCGCATGCAGCACGTCGACCTCTCCCGAGGGCCGATCGAGCGGCTGTTCGGGCTCGCGACGCTCGTCGTCTTCACGGCAGGCAACGAAGGCTCGGCCTTCCGCGTGCCGGGGCTGCCCGTCCAGCTGGCCAAGGAGCTGCGCGATCGCATCGTGCAGATGCGCGGTGACGGACGCCTCTGATCTCCCGCCGCTGCCCACCGGCGAAGGCGACGTCCCGGCGCAGCCAGCCGAGCAGGCGGTCGCCCCGGACACCGCGACGGTGCTGGCCCGCGGCCACCTGCACCCGGCGGTCCTGCTGCTGCGCCTGCTCGGCGCGATCCGCCAGAACGCCTTCACGCTGTTCCTCGGGATCATCGAGCCGTGGTTCCTCGTCGCTGCGCTGGGGCTGTTCGTGCTGCAGCTGGGCTACGCGGTCGTCCGCTACCTGACGCTCGAGTACACGCTGACGCCGGAGGAGCTGCGGATCCGGGAGGGGCTGCTCCACCGACAGGAGCGGCGCATCCCGCTGGATCGCATCCAGGACCTCGGCTTCGAGTCCACGCTGCTGCGGCGCGCGCTCGGGCTGACCGTGGTGATGGTCGAGACCGCGTCCGGACGCGGCGTCGAGGCGCGCCTCGACGCCTTGTCCCGCAACGACGCCGAACACCTCCGAGAGGTGCTCCTGCAGGCGCGGCCTGCGGCGGCTGCGCGCTCCGACGCCGACTCCTCCGACCCCGAGGCGCCGCAGGCGACCATCGAAGCGCCCACGCAGGAGCCGCCAGGCGTGGAGTGGCTCGTGCACCAGAGCAGCGCCGGCTCGCTGCTGCTGCGAGGCGCCACCGACATGCGGCTGGGCGCGTTCGTCGTCACCGGCTTCGCCGCGTTCGAGCTCGCCGACCAGCTGGGCTTCGTGACCCAGCTCGCGGGCGTCGCGGACAGCTTCCGCGGCTGGCTGGCGTCGCTCTCGCCGGTCCTGGTGCTCGGCGTGCTGGCCGGCCTGCTGTTCGTCGTCATGGCGTTCGGGGTCGTGACCTCGACGCTCGGCAACCTCGTGCAGTTCCACGGCTTCAACCTGCGCCTCCGCGGGGACGTGCTGCAGCGGCGCTTCGGCCTGCTCACGACGCGGCAGAAGACGCTCCCGCGCGCGCGGATCCAGCGGGTGACCATCGAGCAGACCTGGCTGCGCCGGCTGCTCGGCTACGCCGTGGTGAAGGCAGACTCTGCCGGCGGCAGCCGCAGCGACGGACAGGACACCACCGGCGGCTGGGACGTCGTGGTGCCGCTCACGAAGGCGCGCGACGCGCACGCCCTGCTCCCGGCGATGCTGCCGGGGATCGAGCACGAGGAGTTCAGCTGGCACCGCGGTTCGCCCAAGCTGATCGCGCGCACCGCGGTCCAGGGCGTGGTGCTCGCCGCGCTCACGGCGCCGGCGCTGTGGTGGCGCGTCGGCGCCGCGGGGCTCTGGGCGCTCCTGCTCGTGCCCCTCGCGGCGACCCTCGGGGCGCTGATGTGGCGCAACCTGGGCTGGGCCCGCGGCGCGGACTTCTTCGCGCTGCAGCACGGCGTCATCGGCAAGAACTTCGCGTGCGTCCCGACGGCGAAGGTGCAGGCCGTGGTCGTGCGGCAGAGCCTGATCAGCCAGGTGCTCGGCCTCGCCGACCTGACCGTCTACGTCGCCGGCGGGAGCCCGACGCGCATCCCCGACCTGACCGTCGGCGACGCGCGCAGGCTGCAGCGCGACCTCGCGGCCCGCGCCGCGGTCGCCGCAGCAGCCGACTGGTGAGCCTGCGCCGTTTCTCTGCCACCGCGCGCGGGCCCCGCGCCCCTATCCGGCGTGCAGCCCGCGACGGTCACGATCGGATGTGGAATGATCGAGGGGATCGAGGCGCTGCCGGTGTTCGTCGAGGCGACGACGCGGCATGCAGGCGACGGCACGCCGCGGCTGCTCGGGCTCGTCGACGCCTGCGTGCGCGAGGCCTACCACCGCGTCCTGCAGGCCTTCTTCGCGCTCGAGCTGCCGGCCCCGCGCGGCGTCACGACCGTCAACTTCGCGCCGGCCGCCCTGAAGAAGCGCGGCAGCGGGTTCGACTTCCCGCTCGCGCTCTCGCTCGCGGGGGCCGCCGGCCTGTTCCCTCCCGAGCGCGCGCGAGGGCTGTTCGCGTTCGGCGAGATCAGCCTCCGCGGCGAGGTCCTGCCGGCGCGAGGCGCCATCAGCGTCGCGCTCGCCGCGCGGCAGCAGGACAGTCCAGCGCTGCTGTGCTCCCCGACCGACGCGGCTGCCTGCGCGGTCGTCGAGGGGCTCACGGTGCGCGGCGCGGCGACGCTGGCCGACGCCGTGCTGTGGCTCGCCGGGCGACGGACGCTGGAGCGCGCGACGCCGCGACCGCGCGGACCCGACCGCGCGACCGCGGTCGGCGACCTGGGCGACATCCGCGGCCACGCGACCCCCAAGCTCGCGATGCAGGTCGCGGCGGCCGGTCGCCACAACCTCCTGTTCACCGGGCCGCCCGGCACCGGCAAGAGCGCGATGCTCCAACGCCTGCCCGGACTGCAGCCGCCGCTCACGGACGAGCAGCGGATCTCGGTGCTGCAGGTGCACGCGGCCGCTGGCCTCGCGCCGCCGGCAGGAGACCGACCGCCGCTCCGAGCCCCGCACCACAGCAGCTCGGCGCAGGGCATCCTGGGAGGCGGCGCCGACGTCCGGCCCGGCGAGGTCACCCTCGCGCACCACGGGGTCCTGTTCCTCGACGAGCTGCCTGAGTTCCGACGCGACGTGCTGGAGGCGATGCGGCAACCGCTCGAAGACGGCGTCGTGACCGTCGGCCGGGCGCAGCGCACGGTCACGATGCCGGCGCAGTTCTTGCTCGCCGCCGCCAGCAACCCGTGCCCCTGCGGCTTCTTCGGGGACCGCGAGCGCGCCTGCCGCTGCACGCCGGCGGCGCTCGCCCGCTACCAGCGGCGACTGTCCGGACCGCTGTTGGACCGCCTGGATCTCCAGGTCCCCGTGCCGGCGCTCTCGGCGGCCGAGCTGCGGGGCGGACCCGAGCCGACGCAGACGACCGCCGCGCTGCGCGCGGCCGTGCGGACCGCCCACCACCGTCAGCTCGCGAGGAACCGGGACGCGTCCGGGCAGTTCGTCCCCAACGGACGGCTGGAGGCGCGCGCGCTCCACGACGCAGCAGATGCGACCGACGCCGCCCTGGACGCCTTGGACGCGTGCCTGCTGCACGGCCACCTGAGTCCGCGGGCCCGGACCCGACTGCTGCGGGTCGCGCGCACCCTCGCGGACCTCGACGACCGACCTCGCGTCGAGCAACATGACGTCACCGCCGCAGCCGTGCTGCGGTCGACCTGAGCCGCGGCGCCTCGCTACCTCGGGATGCGGACGCTCCCGTCTCCGCCGACCGACTCGACGCGGCGGGCGGGCGTCGGCGCCGGAAGCGGACCCGCCGGCGGCCGCATGCGACCGCCGCGACGCTCGCGGAGCGGGCCCGTCGGTTCGGGCGAGAGCGCGGCGCGGTCGAGTTCGAGCGTTCGCCGCACGAAGGCGAAGTCCTGCGCGAGCTCCTCCCAGGCCGCCGCAGGCGCGCGGCAGATCAGCACCAGGAAGCGCTCGCCGAAGGGCATCACGTCCAGCGTGGCCCGCGCGGTGTTGCGAGCGTCGCTCGCCTCCATCCGCACGGCGGGCCGCCCGCGCACGGTCGCTGCGTAGCGCGCGTGCACCGCCAGCTCCGGGTGGAGCAGCGAGAACCAGCTGCCGACCGCGTCCGCGGCCGTCTCGAGCTGGGTCCCCGGCTCCAGGTGATCGAGCAGCGAGAGCCGCACGTCCGCAGCGTAGACGTCGCAGTCGAGGGCGAGGTGACCGGCGGGCAGCGCCGCGGCGGCGCGCCACGCGGGGCTCGGGATCCACAGCCCGAAGCGCCCCTCGGCCTCGGCGACGACGGCGCTCTCGATCGAACCGACGCCGACCGCGGCGCGCGCGCCTGCGGCGCTGCTGGGGACGGCGACGAGCGCCGGGCCGGCCAGCTCGCGGCGCACGACGCGGCTCGACGCGTCGAGCCACTCGCGGCTTTGGACCGTCGCCCCGTCCGCCGCGGTGACGGAGACCTCGCCGACTCGCTGGCGCACGCCGTTGATCCTCAGCCGGCGCACGCCGCTGCCGTCGACCCGCTGGACCGACAGCTGCTCGTGCCGCGGGTCGAACATGGTCGCGGGGCCGATGCACGCGCCTGACTGGCGGGCCAGCGCGCGCGCCAGCAGCGGGAAGGTCGCGTCCGCGGACCAGGGCAGGCAGCGCTGTGAGCGCCCCCCGCCGTCGAGTCGCGAGACCTCGAGCACGTCCCCGCGGGCGACGGCCTCGACGATCCGCTCGTCCTCCACCCGGTCCGCGCTCGCCAGCGGGTCGGCGACCGCGAGCTGGCGCGTGACCCGCGGCGTGCTCACGCGCTCGCGGAAGTAGCACCGCACGCCGCTGCCGCTCGCAGCGGCCGTGCAGCGGATGGTCACCTGGTAACGCCGAACGCCGTTGACGAACTCGTACTCCTCGTTCACCGAGAAGGAGCCGTCCTGCCGCGTCGTCACCGAGGCGTGCAGCCAGCCGACCGATGCGCCGTCGGCGTCGTGGAGGACGAACCACGTGTCCTCGGGGCGCACGACGGCGGCGCGCGACGACGCCGAGCGGGCGGCGCGACGCACCGCCTTGACCATCGCGCGGCTGACGCCGATCGTCGCGCCGTCTTCGACCTCGATCTCGACGTAGCCGTCGAGCTCAGCCGTGATCCGGCCGACCAGCTCGTCGCCGTTCTTGAGCGCGAGCACGTCCAGGGCGACCTCGACCGCGCCGCCCGCGGACGGCGACGGCGACGGGGCTTCCTGCGGCAGCTGGAGGAGGACAGCGGTGAGGGTCGTCAGCAGCGGGCTCATGATCGGCGGCGGTCTCCGTCCGGATCATCGAACGCCCGGTGCCACCGGCTTGACCCGCTCGCTCGAATCAGGCGGGGCTTCCTTCCCGACCCTGTCCGACGGGACCAGAACCAGCGGCGTCGGAGCGGGCGAGCGCCCGCCATCCACGCCAAGCGCAGAGGGCGCCCAGCAGGGCGAACGGCAGCACCAGCAGCCAGCTGGAGACACCGTAGAGGTCCCCCCAGAACCGCCACCACAGGTGCCGGCCGCAGCGGTCGGCCCAGTGCCGGGGCGCCATAGCCTGCCGGGCCGCGGTGGCCCGGACCCCGTAGACCGCCTCGACGGTGCGCGCGCTCTCGTCCTGCGGCTCGCCGCCGGGAGCTTCGAAGCCGCCCTGGCAGGAGTTCCAGGCGTAGAGCCAGTTGCGGTAGAGCGGCGAGTAGCGCGGGTGCCAACCGCCGACGTCCGCCGGGTCGACCGTCCGCGCCGCCGGGTCCAGCTCGCCGGCCTCCACCAGCTGCTGCTCATGCGCCTCGAGCGCCTGCGACATCAGCTGGATCTGACCGCGCACCGGCGCGACGACGCTCGTCAGGCTGACGAAGCAACCGAGCAGCAGCACCGCTCGGAACAGCGCGGGGCGACGACGCCAAGGCAGCGTCTGCGGGAGCACGATCGCGCACAGCGCGACGACGCCGGGCGTCACGTAGCGGATGGCCCACGCCTGCCCGCCCTGCCACCCGAGCGCGGTCGCGAAGATCGCGACGGGGATCAGGAACAGCGCCCACGCGAGCCACCGGAGCCGAACGCCCGGACCGCGGCCTGCGGCGGCCGGCAGCGCGACCCACAGGAGCGGCGAGCACCACATCACCCCGCGGCCCGCGGCGAACAGGATCTTCAGCAGCCCGGCGACGGGGTCGGCCTGGAACCACTCACCGATCGCGGGGTAGCCGGTCTCGAACGGGTCGTCGTAGCGCAGGAAGTTGGTGCCGAGGAAGACCCCCAGGAGCGGCGCCCCGCCGAGCGCGAACGCCAGCAGCAGCCCCGCGTCGCCGCGCCGCCGGCAGGCGCCGATGAGGATCCCCGCGAACAGCACCACGGTCAGCGCCGTCTGGTAGCGCACGAGGACGGCGCAGCCGCACATCACGCCGGCCCAGAACGCCGCGCGCAGGCCGCCCCGGCCGCCGTGCAGCCGCACCACCGGGAGCAGCGCCGCCAACAGCAGCATGAGCCCGGGGCCGTCGGAGAGCTGTTCGCGGCCGACGGCGAACGCCTGGGTCGCGAGCCCGATCGCGACCGCGGTCCGCGCGGCGTCCCGCCCCGAAGCGCCGAGCTCCCGCGCGATCCGGTAGAGCAGCATCAGCGACGTCGCGATGCACGCGGCGGGCACCAGCACCGACATCACCGCCTGCGTCGCGACCGGGGACCCCTCGACGTAGCTCTGCGCGAACGGCGCCGCCCGCGCCTGGAGCCTGGCGTCGGCGTCGGGGACCAGCTGACCGAACGCCTCGCCCAGCGCGACGAACGGCGCCAACAGGAAGACGTGCCCCATCGGGAACCACACGTACGCGAGCCCGTCGACGCCGATCTTGCCGCACTTGCGCGTGCCGGCGCGCTCCCAGCGCTTGATGAACTCGGCGCCCATCTGCTCGCCGATGTGGTCCCCGCCCTCTGCGGCCGTCAGCAGGGCGCTGTCGCCGCGGTGCCAGAGCCCGCGCGCGCCGTGCATCGTGAAGCCCGCGTCGGTCGTCTCGAAGTTGCCGTGCGCCACGCAGACGAACAGCAGAAAGGCGCCGAGCCACGCCAGCGCCGCGCCGCGTGTCTCCGGCTTCACTTCGCACCTCCGCTCGTCAGCGCGCTCGTGTCCACGCCGCACAGCGGCAGCGCCCAGAACCACAGCACCGGCAGCAGGATCGCCGCCGACAGCAGGTTGAGCCCGACCCCGGCGCGCGCCATCTGGCCGAAACGGATCTGGCGGGACGCGAACACGATGGTGTTGGGCGGCGTGGAGATCGGGAGCATGAAGCTGCACGACGCGCCGATGACCACGGGCAGCATCAGCACCAGCGGGTCGATGCCTGCGGCGAGGGCGCCCTCGCGGACGATCGGCAGCGACAGCGTGGCGACGGCGGTGTTGCTGGCCACCTCCGAGAGGAACGACACCGCGACGATCAGGCAGAGCATCAGCAGCGCCGGGTGCATCGAGCCGATGAGCGGCCGCAGCAGCTCGCCGAAGGCCGCCGAGAGCCCGGTCGGCCCGAACGCCTGGGCCATCGCGATGCCGCCGCCGAGCAGCAGCAGCAGGTCGAAGGGCATCTGGCGCGCCGTCTCCCAGTCGCATAGTCGGCGCTCCTCGCCGCCGCCGGACGGGATCAGGAAGGCGAGGATCGCGACCAGCACGGCCACCGAGCCGTCCGCGAGGAAGCGATCGCGCTCGCCGACCGGCACGAGGTAGTGGGCCCAGCCGTGCAGCACCGCGCCGTCGCCGAGCGGCAGGTCCCCGCGCGTCATCCAGAGCAGGACCGCGACGCCGAACAGGGCGGCCGTGCGCCGCTCCCCCGAGCTCCACCGCGGCAGCGAGCGCGCCTCCTGGAGCAGCTCGTCGCCTCGCCGCAGCCGCTGCGCGGGCGTCGGCAGCGCAAAGCGGGCGATCACCTGGCTGGCCCCGAACGAGAGCACCAGCGAGAACGGCGCAAACGCAAGCAGCCAGAGCAGGAACGAGACCGGCGGCGCGCCGGCGTCGACCAGCGGCTCGTAGCTGGTGAAGAAGAGCGCGTTCGGCGCCGTGCCGATCGGCGAGCCCATCCCTCCGATGGTCGCGCCGAAGGCGATCGCGCACATGACGCCGGCGCCGAAGTTCGCCTGCGCGGGTCCGTCGAGGCCGCCGAGCTGCGCCGTCCGCTGCACCAGCACCGCGCCGATAGGCAGCAGCAGCAGCGCCACGGCCGTGTTGCTGATCCACATCGAGGCGCAGGTGGCGGAGAGCGCGAACCCCAGGACCAGCCGTCGCGGGTAGGGCCCGAGCCGCCCCACGATGTTGAGGGCCATGCGGCGGTGCAGGCCGCACCGTTCGACGGCCTGCGCCAGCACGAAGCCGCCGCCGAACAGCCACAGGATCGGGTGGCCGTAGCCGGCGGTGAGGGCGGCCGTCGAGCGCACGCCGAGCATCGGCAGCAGCGCCAGCGGCAGCAGGGACGCCGCCGCGAGCGGCATCGCGGCGAGCAGCCACGACGACGTCGTCAGCCCGACCACGAACAGCAGCCTGCGTGCCTGCGCCCCGTCTGCGGCCGTCGCCGCGTCCGCGCCCGCTCCGGGCGGGAACGGCAGGTAGCCGCCGAGCCACCAGCAGAGCCCGCCGATGGCGACCGCGGCGAGGATCCGCCAGCCGTGCACCTCGTCGCGCCGGGCCGCAGGGAGCTTCGCTTCTTGGTCCGCCATCGCGCGTTCAGGACGACACCGCGTCGGTCAACCAGGAGAGGTAGGACGGCAGCCCGTCGCGCACGTCTAGCGCCAGCACCTCGGGCACGTCGTACGGGTGCAGCGCGACGAGGCGATCACGCAGCGCCGCGAAGGCAGCGGCCGTGGTCTTCGCGACCAGCAGCACCTCTTCGGCCTCGTCCACGCGGCCTTCCCAGCGGAAGTACGAGCGCACCGCCGGGAGCACGTTGACGCAGGCGCAGAGGCGCTGCGCGACCACGTCGCGGGCGAGGCCCTCGGCCGCCTCCGCGGGCGCGGTGCAGAGCACGACGACGATCTCGGACGAGCCCTGCGCCACCGCTACTTACCTCGCGTCAGGCGCTCGGCGAGCGCGGGGTGCAGGCCCGCGGCGAGGATCTTCGCCTGCGTGCGCCGGAAGTCGTATGGCACGCGCTCGATCCGCACGCGCTCCCCCCGCACGACGGCGAAGCTGGCCCGCGGATCGCCGTCCCGCGGCTGACCGACGCTGCCGACGTTGAAGATGCACGGCCCGTCCAGGTCGAACTCCCGCTGCTCGTCGGTCGCCTGCGTGAACCGGTAGTCCGGCCGGTGCACGCCCGGCCAGTGGGTGTGCCCCACGAAGCACGGCCCGTCGACCCGCGTGAAGAGCTGCTGCATCTTCTCCGGCTCCAGGAAGCCGTCGCTCTTCATCACGTACTCCATCACCGGGTCGCGGGGCGAGCCGTGGTAGAACTTGAACCCGAAGTCCTCCATCCGGTCCGGGAGCCTTTCGAGGAACTCGTAGACCTTGCGTCGCCTCGGACGCAGCCAGGACGGCCGCAGCTGGCGCCTCGCGTAGACGAGCGCCTCCCGCGCGAGCGGGTTGAAGTCGTCGAGCGGGTGGAAGACCCCCCAGTCGTGGTTGCCCTGGATCGTCCACTTGCAGCGCTCCATCACGAGCGCCGCGACCGGCAGCGGGTCCGCGCCGTAGCCGACGACGTCCCCGAGGCACACGACCTCGTCGACGCCCAGCTCGTCGATCCGCGCGAACACCGCGCGCACCGCCTCCAGGTTGCTGTGCAGGTCCGAGATGATCGCGAAGTTGGCCACGTCTCGCTCCTGTCGCTGCGCTAGGTCGAGGTGCGCGGGCTCGCGGCGGCGTCCTGCGCCGCGAGCGCCTGCTGGATCGCGTGTTCGAGGGACCGCTGCGCGTCCGCCAGGCTGAGCTGGAGGGTGGCGCCCGCCGCCTTCTTGTGGCCGCCGCCGCCGAACAGCGCGGCGATCGCCTGCACGTCGACGTCCGCGCGCGCGCGCAGGGAGCACTTCACCGCGCCGTCGAAGCGCTGCTTGAGGAGCGCGACGACCTCCACGCCCTCGATCGAGCGAAGCGGCTCGAGCACCGAGTCGGTGTCGAAGTCGATCTTCGCGCCCTTCTCGACCAGCTGCTTGTCGAGGCTCACCATCGCCAGCTTGCCGCCGCACAGCAGGCGGTGCCGGCCCAGGGCCGCGGCGAGCAGCTCGGGCGACTCCGGGTGGTTGCGGCGGTAGAGGGCGTCGTAGACGCGCGAAGGGTCGACGCCCAACTCGATCAGCTCGCTGGTCATCGCGAACACCTCGGCGTCCGCGTTGCTGTAGCGGAACCAGCCGGTGTCCGAGACCAAGGAAAGGAACACGCCCTCGGCGGCCGCGAGGTCCAGCGCGACGCCGTGCTCACGGAAGAGGCGGCGAACCAGCGCCCCGGTCGCCGCCGCCGAGGAGTCCACGTAGCAGGCGTCGCCGTCGCCCGCGTCGCTGCCCACGTGGTGGTCGATCACGCCGAGCGGCTTGCCGCTCGCCGCGAGCCGCTTGCCCAGCGCGCCGACGCGCGACAGCTGGGAGCAGTCCAGCAGGATCGCGGCGTCGAAGTCGGGCAGCGGCGCGCTCGCGCGCGCGCTCTGGAACTCGACGTGCTCCTCCAGGAACTCGAAGCTCCGGGAGAGCGGGTCCGGGTTGACGATGTGGGCGGTCTTGCCCAGCCGCGCGAGCAGCCGGCTCATCGCCACCTGCGCGCCGACGCAGTCTCCGTCCGGGTTCTCGTGGCCGGTCAGCAGGAAGCTGCTGTGCGAGTGCAGGAGGTCCGAGAACGTCGTCACGTGCCCGGCAAGACTAGGCCTCCCCGCCGCGCGGCTCAACGTCCGCGAGAGAACGCGTAGCGGGCGCCGCCGAGCACGGTCTGCTCCACCGGAGCGGCGCCGTGCACGAAGGCCTCGAGGGTCGCGTCCCAGCTGGACGCGGCGGGGACCACGACGAGGTCCGCGCGGCGCCCCCGGGCGAGCGCGCCGAACGGACCGCCGAGGGCTCGCCCGCCGTGCGTGGTCGCGACCCGGAGCAGCGCTGCGGGCGTGAGCGTGGGCCACATCTCGGCCGCGAGGCGGAGCTCCCGACGCAGCGACATCGCCTCGTTGCTCGCCCGGGAGTCGGTGCCGAGCGCGACGGGCACCCCGCGGCGCAGCAGGCCCGGCACGTCGGGCGGGGTGCGGCCGAAGTAGCGGATCGTCCCCGGACAGACGACGACCGCGGCGCCTGCTCGGGCGATGCGCGCGGCGTCGCCGCGCTCGAGCTCCTGGCAGTGCACGAGCTGCGTCGTCGGGCGCAGCAGGCCGAGGCGCTCGAGGTGTCGCACGGCCCCGACCCCTGGCGGCCGGTGGCCTTCGGGGAGCCGCCCCAGCGTCGCGAGCAGCGCGGCGAAGGGGCCGTCCCCGGTGCGCAGGAAGCGCTGCTCCTCGGGGAGCTCGGCGCAGTGGATCGCGAGGTAGCGCGCGCGCGCTGCGGCCGCCCGGAAGAGATCGGCCGACACCGAGTACGGGGCGTGCGGCGAGAGACCGGGCAGCATGCTCTCAGGCTGCTGCGGCCAGCTGGCGCGCGCGTGCGCCCGCGCGGCGGCGCCCGCGAGGTGGTAGCCGGTCAGCTCGCGATAGCAGCGCCCGGCGACCGGCACGGCGCGCAGCGCGGCAGGCGTGCAGCCGGTCGAGTCGATCTCTCCCACCGCCGTGACGCCGGACGCGAGCAGCTCGCGCAGGTGCGCTTCGGCCTGCGCGGTCATGGCCGCGACGGTCTGCCCTTGGCGCGCCGCGAGCACCTGGCGCACCCAGGGCAGGAAGCGCCGCTCGGCGCGCGCCAGCGCGGGCAGCTGCAGGTGCGCGTGGCTGTTGACCAACCCTGGCAGCACCGCGCAGTCCTGCACGAGGCGCGCCTCCCCGCGGTGGACCGGCCGGAGGGAGACGATCCGCCCGCGGGCGTCCCACCTCACGAGGCCCGGCGCGAGCACCCGCTCGGGCGAGAGCGCCACGAAGCGGGCGGCGAGAGCGCCCGCTCGGCGCCGGGGGCGACGCGCCACGTGCACGGCGCGAGCCGGGGTCACGTGCGCGCGAAGACGCGCAGCTCGGTGACCACCATGTCGGGGAACAGGCCCCGGTTGTAGGTCACCCGGAAGCGGAAGCCCGTGATCGAGTCGAGCTGGATGCCGGGGCCGGACCCCGAGCCGATGCCCTCACGCCACGGGCCGATCGTGCCCTCGAGCGGGGTCGTGCCCGACTGGTCGAGCTCGGCGCCCTGGAACTCGATGATCAGCGGCAGCGTGACCGGACCGCCGAGCTCGTAGGCCTTGATCGTGCCCGGCTCGCCGGAGTCGGTGTAGGTCACGTCGACCGTGCCGTCCCCGTCCGTGTCGACGTCGATCTCGTAGCGCTCCCAGGTCGGCGGGAACACGAGGCCCGTGCCGTACCACAGCGACGCGTCGCCGGAGAGGCCGTCGCGGTCGGTCAGCGTGCCGCTGTTCTGCCCCTGCACGAAGGCCGGGAAGGACGCGCCGCCAAAGGCGACGTTGGTGGCCGACTCCAGGCGGAAGTAGCCGTCCGCGCCGTTGCCGCCCTTGCCGGACATCGACTGCAGCGAGTTCAGCATGAACCCGTTGACGCTGCCTTCGGCGCCGCGGGTGTCCAAGGTGCCGCCGAACGACAGGTTCTGCGCCGACTGCAGCACGAACGAGCCGCCGGAGCCGCCGCCGCCGGGCGACGAGATGCCGTAGGTGTCGGTCGTAGTCGCCGAGTTGGGGTCGTCGCCCGCGATGATGACGCCCGCGCCGCCCCGCGACGTGAACACCGCGGTCCCCGTGACGGTCATCGTGCCGCCGCAGCGGATCGCCGCGGCGCCGCCGCCGCCGGTGCCGGCGTGGCCCTTCATCCAGCGCTCGTTGGGGCTCGGGCCGATCGACAGCAGGCCGTAGCCGTGGCTGCCGCCGCCGCCGCCGCCCGAGCCGCCGACCAGGAAGTGATCGAGCGAGGTGTAGCCGGCCGGCGGCGAAGCCGGCGGGTAGGGCTGCAGGTTGAAGGCCGTGCCGCCCGACACCCGCGGCGTGGTCACGATCGTGTTGATCGGGTTGGTGTGCGTCGGGTTGTTGGGCTGGGTGCCGGGGCTGCCGAAGCCGCCGCCGCCGCCGCCCGGGCTGAAGTAGGCGCTGTAGACGTTGCCGACCAGCGGGAACGGCGCCGACCACGCGCCCGAGGCGGGCGTCTGCTGGCTGCCGGCGCCGCCGGTCCCCGCCGTGTTGCCGAGGTAGGCGTGGCCGGCGCGCACGCCGACGTCCTCCCCGGGCTGACCGTTGAAGATGCTCTGCGGGCCGTTGTCGTCGCCTTCCTGAGCGCCGTTGCCGCCGCGGCCAGCGCCCGGGCCGCCCGAGGTGCCCTGCATGATCAGGTTGTTGTTCGTCGGCCCGCCGAAGCGCGCGTTGAACACGGTCACGCGTAGGCCTTGCGCAGGACCGCTGGTCTGGATCGTGAACGGCAGGTCGGCGCCGTTGACGTCGATCGTGCCGGCGATGTTGACGTCGCCGCGGACCCGGATCACCGGCGGCTGCGACCCGGTGAACCGGATGGTCGTGCCCTCGGGCACGGTCATGTCCGTGAAGTAGAACCGGCCGTCCGTGATCGTGTACTCCTGCCCGGTCAGCGACGAGGCGGAGGGGATCACGAACAGGTCGGTGTTCCACTCGAAGGTGTTGCCGCCGATCGGGTTGCCCAGCAGCGGGTCGAACGAGCCGTGACGCCCGTCGCCGCCGATCAGGCCGGGGCGCGCGCCGCTGCTCCAGACGCCGCCCGAGACGACGGGCTCCTGCTGCGAGCTGTCGGTGAAGGTCTCGCTGATCTCGATCGGCGTCGACACACCCTCCTGCGTGAGGATGCGGAACACCGCCGGGATCGCCGAGCGACCCGAGAGGTCGCGCAGGTCGGCGGTGACGCGCACCGTGATGCACGACTGCCCGGGCAGCTGGACCGCGGGCGTGAACGTGACGACGGTCACCTCGCGTTGGCCGACGGTCTCGGTCGAGAGCTGCGGCAGCCCGCCGAGCGCGATCCCCTCCGCCTCGGTGTCGCAGAGCCCGCTGGGCAGCTGGCCGCGCAGCACCACGCGGATCGGCGAGGCCTCGCCGAGCGACACCTGCAGCGGCGTCGTGTCGATGAGCTCGGAGAAGCGCAGCACGATCGTCGGGTTGACCGGCGCGTTGACGAGGTTGGTCGGCGCGATCAGCTCGACGGTCGGCGGCTCGCCGTTCTCGTCGACGATGCCGCCCGACGCGACCACGGTGCCCGTGATCTCCTCGGCGAGGCCGTCGCCCGCGAGGTTGGTGACCCCTTGCGACGCGCTGCTGCCGCCGGCCAGCGTGATGATGTAGGTCTCGTTGCGCTGGAAGCCAAACGTGCTGATGCCGTTGTTGCTGGTCACACCCGGCGCGAACGTCACGACGTTGCCGTCGACGATCAGGTCGCCGGCCGGTGCGACGCCCGTGGCCGTCCGGATCGAGAAGCTGGCGCCGTTCACGGACGCCGGGTCGACAGGCTCGGAGAAGGTGAACTTCAGGCGCTGGTTCTCCGCGATCGTCGAGTTCGCGAACGTGTTGCCCTGACAGTTGAGGTCGCACTGGACGACACAGAAGGCCTGACCACCGCCGCAGGGGATGCGGTCGCCGCCGCCGCCGCCGCCGGAACCTCCGCAGCCGGTGACTACGACCGCTACGAGGAAGAAGAGGATCGAGAGTGCGTTACGCATGGGGAAGGGTGCTTGGTTGCAGAGGGCGTCCGGCGGTCCAGCAGAGCGAGGGGGAGACTGCGGATCCAGGACCAGGTGAGGGAGACCAGAGCAAGGTGTAGGAGAGCCGGGGGCCCCGCCCCCGGGCCGG
>JBMHDP010000401.1:0-6137 GCA_049889335.1 Planctomycetota bacterium | reverse complement strand
CTGCATGGCGATCGTGCCGCTGCTCGTGTTGACCGGCGTCAGCGCGAGCCTGGTGAAGGTGACCGCGCGCTACGGACTCTGCGCCCTGCCCGTGCTCACGTGGCTGGTCGCCGCGCTGGTCGTGCACGTCGCCTCCCGGCTGCGCCCTCGGTCGGCGGCGCTCGCCGCGCTGCTGCCGTCGCTGCTGGCGGCGGACTCGCTCTGGCACGGCCACGCCTACTTCACGACCCAGCACGGGCAGCGCGCTCGCTGGCGCGAGGCCGCAGAGTTCGTCCAGGAAGAGGTCCGCCGCCGCGGGCTGGAGGGTGCGCTCGCCGTGACCGTCAACGAGCCGGCGATGGAGTACTACCTGCGCCCCAAGCACTGGTTCCTGATGGACCACGACCCGCACCCGGGCTTCCGGGTGCAGGTCCTGCTCGGCCTCACGATCGACGGCGGCACCGACCGCGACGGCAACAAGCTGCACGACCCGGGCGCCGTCGCGCACCTGGAGTGGCTGCGGGGTGTCTGCGGCGCCCGTCGCCTGCTGGCGGTCGTGGTCACCCGACCGGAGCTGCGGGAGCAGGACCCCAGCGGGACGTTCGAGGCGCTGCTGGAGCGGGAGTTCGAGGTCGCCCTGCACCTGCCGTGCTGGGTCGGGCCGAAGGACGAGAGCGTCTACGTCTACTTGCCGAGGTGAGCTCTCGTGCGCCGCCTCGCCGCCTCGCTGCTCTGGGTCTGCCTGCTGTCGGTGTCGGCGTGCGTCGGGACGTCACCTCGGCCGCTCGCGCGCGAGGTGGACGTCTGCGTCTACGGCGCGACCTCGGCGGGGGTCGTCGCCGCGATCCGCGCGACCCGCGACGGCCTGCGCGTCCTGCTGCTGGACGCGGACGGCTGGGTCGGCGGCCTGACGACGGCGGGGCTGGGCGCGACCGACGTCGGCAACCAGCGCGCGGTCGGTGGGCTGGCGCGCGACTTCTACCGCCGGATCCGTCGGTTCTACGAGCGGCCGGACGCGTGGCGCTGGCAGCGGCGCGATGAGTTCGGCGGCCGCGGCCACCGCGCGGGCGAGGACGCCGCCTGGACGTTCGAGCCGAGCGCGGCCCAGCGGGTCTTCGCGGAGATGCTGGACGAGGCGGGGGTGGTCCCGGTCCGCGCGCGGCTGCTGCGCGACGGCGCGGGCGGCGGCGTCGTCAAGCGCGGCAACCGGCTCCTCGAGCTGCGCTGTGAGGGCGGCCTGTCCGTCCGGTCCCGGGTGTTCCTCGACTGCAGCTACGAGGGCGACCTGCTCGCGGCCGCGGGCTGCGCCTACGTCGTCGGACGCGAGTCGAACCAGCGCTACGGCGAGACCCTCGACGGCGTGCAGGTCGCGCGCGCCGAGAAGCACCA
This sequence comes from Planctomycetota bacterium, assembly GCA_049889335.1. GTDB lineage: Bacteria > Planctomycetota > UBA1135 > UBA1135 > UBA2386. Next base: position 4,769 of record JBMHDP010000401.1, on the reverse strand, counting down.
GTTCACCGTGCCGGTGGATCCGTTCGTGGTGCCCGGAGACCCGAGCAGCGGCCTGCTCGCCCACGTGCACGCGGGCGGGCCCGGCGCGCAGGGCGCGCGCGACCGGCGCGTGCAGGCCTACTGCCTCCGCATGTGCGCGACGGATCACCCGGACAACCGCGTCCCCTGGCCGCGGCCGGCCGCCTACGACCCGCGGGAATACGAGCTGCTGCTGCGCTACTTCGAGGCGGGCAGCAGGCACCGGCCGTGGCACCCGGTCGCGATGCCGAACCGCAAGACCGACAGCAACAACAACGGCGCCTTCTCGACCGACTACCTCGGCGCCAGCGACGCCTGGCCGGAAGGCAGCTACGCCGTGCGGGAGCGGCTCTACCGCGAGCACCTTCGCTACCAGCAGGGCCTGATGTGGACGCTCGCCAACCACCCGCGGGTTCCCGCGGACGTCCGCGCGCACTTCTCGGCCTACGGGCTCGCCGCCGACGAGTTCGCCGACAACGACCACTGGCCGCCGCTGCTCTACGTGCGCGAGGGGCGGCGGCTCGTCGGCGAAGCGGTCGTCACCGAGCACCACTGCGTCGGCCGGCGCGTCGCGCACGACCCGGTCGGCATGGGCGCCTACGCCATGGACAGCCACAACACCCAGCGATACGTGGATCGGCGCGGCGCGGCGCGCAACGAGGGCGACGTCCAGGTCCGCGTGCCGGCGCCCTACGGGATCTCCTACCGCGCGCTCACCCCGCACTTCGAGGACGCCGACAACCTCCTGGTGCCGGTCGCGGTGAGCGCGTCGCACATCGCCTTCGGTTCGGTGCGGATGGAGCCCGTCTTCATGGTGCTCGCGGAGTCGGCGGCCACCGCGGCGGCGATGGCCGTCGAGGGCGACTGCGCCGTTCAGGACGTCCCCTACGCCGCGCTGCGCGCGCGCTTGCTGGCGGCCGGCCAGGTGCTCGCCTGGACGCCGCGGTGATCCCCGGGCGCCGCCCGCTGGGTGGCGCGCTTGCAGGACGCGTGACCAGGGCCGATCATCTGCGCATGCGCGCGCATCGGACCCTCTCTCTCGTCCTCGCCCTGCTCGGCGCCGGCTGCGTCCTGGCCCAGGAGCGGAGCGGGGCGCCCGTCGAGCCCTCGGACGGACAGACGACGACGCCGAGCGACTTCGCCCGCTTCGTCAAGGTCGAGGACGGCGGACACTTCGACACTGCGGTCACGACCTACGCGAAAGACGGCGTCGAGGTCGTCCTCTACGGCGCGGTCCACATCGCGGACCGCGCCTGCTACGAGGCGCTCAACGCGGCGTTCCGGGGCTGCGACGTGCTGCTCTACGAGCTGGTCAGCGAAGAGGACGTGCGGCCTTCGAAGGACCGGCGGCGCCAGGGCTTCAGCCCGGTCGGCGCGCTGCAGCAGGCGATGAAGAACGGCCTGCAGCTCGCCTTCCAGCTGGACGAGATCGACTACCAGGCGGCCAACTTCGTGCACGCGGACATGACCCCGCAGGAGTTCCAGTCCAGCATGGCGGAGCGTGGTGAGAGCCTGATGTCGATCATGTACCGGATGATGGCGGACGGCGCCGCCAAGCAGCGCCGCAGCGCCGGCGGAGACGACGACGCCGACGCCGACGCGGGCGCGGCGGCCGAGGTGGACCTCGTCCAGGCCTTCCGCACCGGCGAGGGCCGTCACGCGATGCGGATGTCGTTCGCGCAGCAGCTCGAGCAGATGGAGCTCATGGCCGCGGGCGGGGACGGCTCGACGCTGCTCGAGGGGCGCAACGAGAAGTGCCTCAAGGTCCTTGTGCGCGAGCTCGGCAAGGGCCACAAGCGGCTCGGGATCTACTACGGCGCCGCGCACCTGCCGCACTTGGAGCAGCGGCTCGTCGAGGACATGGGCTTCCGCAAGGTGAAGCACGAGTGGATGCAGGCGTGGGACTGCACGCGTCGCTCGGACGGCGGCGGCTCTCGCGACGAGGTCGCCGCGCGCCGGACCTGCAAGCTGCAGCTGCTCCGGCTCGCGAAGGTCGGGGCCGCCTGGCGGGCGCAGCAGGGGGCGGACAGCGCGCCGCCGACCGACCTCGCCGCGCTGCGCGCGCTGCGCGCCGACGGCGCGCCGGTCTACGCCGGGCCGCTCGTCGACCCGTGGGGCACGGCGTTCCGCGTCGCGCTGCGCCCGGGCAAGCAGCGCTGGCAGGCGACGAGCGCGGGGCCGGACCGGGAGTTCGGGACGCGCGACGACCTGCGCATGCGCGAGCCTTCCTGGTGACCGAGCGGGGGACGCGCGCGACCAGCCCGCTCGCTACCAGCCCTGCTGAGGGCCGAGCTCGCGGATGGTTCCCTTGGCGTCCGCCGCCTGCCAGACGGTCCAGTAGGCGAGCCGGGTGACGGCCTCCATGCCGGCGTAGTCCAGCTTGTCGGGGTGATCGGTGACCTGGTGGTAGTCCGGGTGTTCGCCGTCGCAGAAGAACACCACCGGGATCCCCTGCTTGGCGAAGTTGTAGTGGTCGCTGCGCTGGTAGTAGGTGTCCCCGCTGCTGAACGCGACGCCGAACTGCTCGCCGAGCGCGACCGCTCCTTGGACGAGGGTCGAGTACTTCGGGTGCGAGAAGCTGGGCGTGATCTGCATCTGCAGCTTGTCGCCGACGCGCCCGGCCCGGCCGATCATGTCGATGTTGACGTTCGCGACGATCCGGTCCTTGGGCCAGGTCGGGTGGTCGGCGTAGTAGGCGGAGCCCCAGAGCCCCAGCTCTTCGCCGCTGACCGAGAGGAACACGATCGAGCGCGCCGGCCGCGCGTCCGCGCCCGCGAACGCCTCCGCGAGGGCGAGCAGCCCGGCCGTGCCCGACGCGTTGTCGTCGGCGCCGTTGAACCGGTCGCCGTCGAGGCGGGTGCCCACGTGGTCGTGGTGCGCGGAGATCACCACCGCCTGCGACTTCTTGCTCGTGCCCTCGAGCACCGCGCAGACGTTGGCCGCGCGCGCCTTGCGCTCGCTCGTCACCTGGAGCTTCAGGGTCGCCGTCGCCTTGTCGCCCTGCATGTGCTCGAGCAGCGCGTCGCTGTGAGCCTTGTTGAGCACGAACAGCGGCAGCTGCACCGGCGGCCGTGACGGCTGCCCGAAGCTCATCACGCCGTGGTCGGGCATCAGGCCGCGGTAGTTGAGGGTGTTGGCGAGCGAGCCGCCGTCGTCGAGCAGGCAGACGACGCCGGCCTTCGCGCCGGCGCGGCGCAGCCGGCGGGCGAGCTGCACGTAGCGCTGCACCGCCTGGAGGTCGCCGCCGACGCCGCCGCGGGTCGCGCCGCGGTCGAGCACGACGACGGGGACGCGGCCCTTGAGGCTGCTCGGGAGCTGGGCGCCGTTGCCGCAGTGCAGCAGCTTGCCCTTCAGGCTGACCTTGTCCTTGGCGCTGCTGTGCAGCACCGCGAAGCCCTCGTCTCCGACCCGGTGATCGCCGAAGCGGAGCGCCGTGGACTTGTGCAGCACCAGGCGCTCGATCGGATAGTGCTGCAAGTACTTGCGGCGGTCGCCGAGCGGCTTCAGCCCGAGCTCCTTGAAGCGGGCCGCGACATACTCCGCGGCGTCGCGCTGGCCCTGGCTGGCGGTGTGCCGTCCGCCGCGCGCGTCGTCCGCGAGCCAGTAGGCGTGCTCGCGGAGCCGCTGGCGCTCGATGGTCGCCGTGCCCGCCGGGGCCGCCGCAGGCGCGGGCGCTGGCGGACCGAGGTCCGGCAGCGGCGCGCCGCCGGTCTGGGCCGGGGCGAAGCTGCACGCCAGGGTCGCTACGAACGAGAGGTGGGTGCCACGCATGCGGGCATCCTAGCGCGGCTCACGTCGGCGTGTCGGCCGAGTCCAGCAGCCGCCGCAGCCGGTCGGCGTCCGCGCGCGCCGTGACGGACCGGGTCTGCGACGGCACGACCGCTCCGGCGGGGAGCCCCTTGGGCTTACGGACGTGCTTGCGGAGCGTGTAGACGACGTCGACCCGCGGCTCGCCACGCGCCTTGCTGAAGTGCACGGCCAGGGTGGCTGCGTCCAGCAGCGTCTCCAGGCTTGCGGTCTTGTTCTTGGGCAGGCGCACGACGACGTGGGAGCCGGGCCGGCCGCCGCCGACGTGCAGCCACAGGTCGTTGCCGTTGGCGAAGCGCATCGTCAGCTCGTCGTTCTGGTTGTTGTTGCGCCCGACGTAGACGGGGTAGCCCTCGGCCGACGTGAAGCGGCGGAAGGGCGTCGCCGGCTCCTTGCGCTTGCTGCCGGCCTTCGCAGGGCGCTCGGTAGGGGGCGGGAGCAGCCCCAGCTCGACCATCGCGGCCCGCGCCGCGTCCAGCGGCGGCGCGTCGGGGCCGGTCAGGTCGGAGAGCACCGCGTCGATCCGCCGCAGCGACTGCTCGGCCGACGCCAGCCGCTCCTCGGCGACGCCTCTGCCTTGCTCGAGCCGTCGCGCCTTGTCGTAGAGCTTCTCGGCCTGCTCGTGGACCGACGCCCGCGGGTCGAGCGGGATCACGACCTCCTCCTCGCCGTCTCCGGTCGGCGCGGTCATGCTGCTCGCGCCGCGCTCGACCTGGTGCGCATAGGTCAGCATGAGGTCGGCGCGCCCGCGCAGCTCGTCGGCGCGACCGACGTCCTCCAGCTGGCGCCGGAGCCCGTCGACCTTGTTCTGCAGCTTCTTGTGGGCGCGCCGCGCCGTGACCGCGAGGTCCTTGGCGCCCTGCGCCTGCTCGCGTTCGAGGTCGAGGGCGGTGAAGTGCGCGTCGATCGCGTCGAGCCGCGGCGGCGCGAACCGCGGCGCCGGC
>JBMHDP010000400.1:0-6811 GCA_049889335.1 Planctomycetota bacterium | reverse complement strand
CGCGCCGGCGTGGGCGTGCGCGTTGAGCTTGGACCGCGTGCGGCCGGGGAGTGCCCCTACCAGGATCAACGCGCCCCCGTTGCGGACGCGGAGGCCGCGCGAGGCGCCGTCGTTGTCGAGGCCGTTGTCCTCGGCGCGCGGCACGTGCACCCCGCGGGCGCCCGTCAAGGTGACCGTGGCGCGGTGTTCGTGCGGCTGAGCGCTGCTGCCGATCTGCAGCAGCCCGCCCGCGCGCACCTCCACGTCCGTCGCCGTGATCGCGATGTCGGCGTCGTCGGAGACGACCAGCGCGCCCTCGATGGCCAGCGATCCGAGCGACGCTGTGTCGACGTCCAGCAGCATCGCGGTGCCGGCCGGGATCAGGACGTTCTGGCCGGCCTCGGGCACCGAGCCCGTCCCCCAGGACGACGGCTCGGACCAGCGGGACGTGGTCTCGGGCGGCGGGCTGGTCGGGCCGGGCGGCGGGCTCTGGCCGTTGTTGTTCGGCTGGCCCGTCTGGTTGCTGCCGTCGACGGCGGCGCCGCCGCCGCAGCCCGCGAGGAGCGCCAGCGTCAGCAAGAGCGCGCCGCCTCGTCGGCGCTGCCGCGAAGGATACCGGACAGCGGTTCGGATCGTTCGGTTCGCACGACGAGACATGTGCTCCCTATCGGCTGCTCGCGGGGGCCGCCGTAACGGCGGCGGCGCGGCGTCGCCTCGGGCGGCGCGGGCGCCGTCGCATCGGGGGCACGGCGCGTCTCGCGTTGAGACGGATCCGCGCCGCGTGCGACCAGGCCTCCAGGCGTCCGCCGCGCGGCGACGATAGCGCGCGCGTGACGAGCCGAAGGTGTCTCCGATGGGTGCCGTGGGGCGCGGCCCTCGCGGCCCTCGCGAGCGCGTGCGGCGGCGCGCGCGCGGACGAGGCGGCGCCGCCGCGTCAGGCGGTGCTCCAGCTCGGCCGGCCCATCTGCGGAGACTGCTGCGTCGAGCAGGTGCAGCGCGCCTTCGAGGGGCTGGCCGGGGTCACGGAAGTGAACATGAGCCCGGGAGACCTGGACTTCACCGTGGTGCTCGGGGAGGGCGCGCCGGCACCCGAGGCGCTGGTCGACCGGCTCGTGGAGGCGGGGGTCCGGGGCGCGAAGCTGGGGCCGGCAGGCGCCGCGCCGTCGCCCCGCAAGCAGTGGGTGGTGGCGCGCTGAGCCGCTCGTCGCGGCGGCGCGCTCAGGCGAGCGCTCGCCGCGCCTGCTGGAAGTCGCGGAACGAGGTCCAGGCGAGGGGCAGCCACGCGGCGGCGGCGATCGCGCCGACGGTGAGGCAGCGCAACAGCGCGCTGACGCCAGCCTCTTGGAGGCGCTGGTCGACCCAGAGGACCACGGCCGACGCGGCGAAGAAGCGGAGCGACAGCATGAGGTCCTGGTCGAGCGCGCCGACGCCCAGCTTGCGGTTGAAGACCACCGTCACGATGTAGCGGACGACGTTGGCGGCCGCGAAGCCGGCGACCGCGCCCGGGAAGCCGAACGCGACGTGCCCGGCCGGGATCAGCGCGGCCATCGCCACGACCATCCCGGAGTTGGCGGCGGCGGTGTACTTCGGCTTCGCCTTGGACAGCGCGACCTGGGTGCGCGGCGCGCCGAGCGCGGCGTTGAACCACGCGCCGCAGGCGGTGACTTGCAGCATCCAGCCGCCGAGCGCGAAGTCGCCCTCGTAGAGCAGCTGCATCAGCGCGCCGCCGCCGCCGCACAGGCACGTGAAGGCGAACCCGCCGCCCGCGCTGATCGGGCGGCGGAAGCGGCGGAACACGTACTCGAAGCCGTCGCTGGTCCGCTCGGCCTGGCACAGCATCGGGTAGAGCACGTTCATGCACAGCGACCGCAAGAGCATGCCGACCGTGTGCGAGTAGATGATGGCCACGGCGTAGACGCCGAGCTGCTGCTTGGTGACCAGCTGCCCGAACACGAGGCGGTCGGCGTGGTCGGCGCAGAACGTGAGCGCCGTGCTGAGGAAGACCCAGCGTCCGACGGTCTTCAGCTGGCCGGCGGCTTCGCGGCACCAGCGGATGCGATCGGGCGCGTCGTTGAGCCAGTGGCTCAGGACCACCTTGAACGCGACCGCTGCGAGCGACCCCGAGACCAGCGACCACGCGCTCGGGAGGAGGAGCGCGTGCGTCATCGTGACGACCGCGCCGAAGATCTGCGCGGAGAGCTCGACCTTGGCGAGCGTGGCGACCTGCATGCGTCGCCGGAACGCGGAGATGCTGGTCGAGCAGAACCCGCCGATGACCGCGCTCAGCGCCGTCACCGACAGCAGCTCCTGCAGACCGTCGAACTCGGGGTACGCCGACGCGAAGATCGGCGCGAGCGCCAGCGCCGCGATCCAGATGAGCGCGCCGCGCAGGATCTGCGCGGTGAACGCCGTGTGTCGGAAGGCGGGCTCCATCCCGCGGGGGTTCTGCGTCAACAGCAGGCCGATGCCGAAGTCGCTGAAGAGCAGGAGGCCGCCGTAGAAGCCGTAGACCAGCGCCATCACGCCGTAGATCGAGGTCGCGTCGGGCAGGATCCGGGTCAGCACCAAGCTGGAACCGAGGCGGATCGCCGAGGCGACGCCGAAGCCCACCAGCGTCCAGGCGCTGCCCGACGCGACCTGCTTGCTGGTGAACTTGGTCTCGGCCATCGGGTTCGGATCGGGCAGGGCTTGGCTACGTCGGCTGCCTGAACCCGGTGCTCGCAGCTTGGAGGTCACGTGACCTCCGTGGACGAGGCGCTGCGGTCCGGCCGTCGCCCAGTCGCCGCGCGGCGCGCGGAGGCTCGTGGATCGGGCGGGTTTCGGGTGTCGTGCATCGGGCGAGGGAGTGCACGTGCAGAGTACCCCGGATGCGCTCGGCCGTGATCGGCGCCGAGGCGTTTGCGCGCCCGCGCCACGGCGCGCAGCGGCGCGCGGCGTCGCGTTGGTGCGGGGCGAGCGGTGTCATGGGCGGGTTGCGGCGCGAGGCGTCGGCCGGCAGGCCCGCGGCAGCCCGCCGCGGGAGCCCCGGACTGAGACGACGTCCCGTACGGGCGTCGGGCCGGCTACTTGCTGGCGGGGACGCGGATCTTCATCGGCGCAGAGAGCGAGTGCGTTCCCCAGAGCACGGCGAAGGCGCCCTTGGTCTTGTCCTCCTCGTCGCCGTAGAGCTTGATCTCCATCTTCTGGACCACGCCCTTGATCACGCCCTTCTCGAACTTCAGCGGCACGACCAGCGCGGGCTTCCACGTCTGCGGCCCGAAGGGCATCAGGCCCTTCTTCATGGTCGCGGTGGCGTCCATCATCGCGAGCGAGAAGCGCCCGTCCTTGTCGCACTGCAGGCCGACGCAGTAGCAGCCGGGCGCGACCGCGACGCCGCCCAGCTCGACCTCGGCGCTGGTCATGAAGGTGGTCCAGAGGTCCTTGCCGAGGCGGAGCGTCTTGCCCTTCAGCGCGCCGAGCATGCCGTCGTATTCCTTCTTCCACTCCGGCTGGCCGTGGACGACCGTGACGCCGGCGGCCCCGTCGGGGCCGAAGAGGACGACGTTGCTGGCGCGGCGCGGGCTGTCGAAGTGGTAGACCTGCAGGCCCTGGGCGAGCGTCACAGCGGCGAGGCAGAGGGCCGCAGCGGCGGCGCGGAGACAGAGAGTCAGCATGGCGTTGCGTCGTGGGGGAGCCGGCGCGGGTGACGCGCCTGAGGCTTGGACGGTAGGGCAAGCCTCGCGGCGCACAAGGAAAGCCGTCGCCTTCGTCCGTTTCGCGCCGCCCCGCGTTGCTCCTGCCGCGTCCGCGGCTACGTTCGCTCGCCGCTCACGAGCCCGCCATGTCGAACGAACAACCGAACGCACCGCCGACCCACATCCAGGGCGTCGACCCCCAAGGAAGACCGATCCGCATCGAGCGGGAGGAGTTCCGGACCAAGGTCCTGCCGGACCTCGTCAAGGCCAGCGAGAACGACCCCGACCGGTTGACGGCGGTGATCATGCAGGGGCTCCGCGAGGGCTTCGCCGACGACCTGATCGCGGCGGCGAACCGGCTGACCGTCATCGACAAGAACAACCTCGAGCGCGCGCTGACGGTGCTCGCGGTCGTGCAGCGCGACAGCGGCGAGCTGGACCTCGCCGAGAGCACGCTCAACGAGCTGCTCCAGCGCAAGCCGGGCTCGCCCGCGGGCTACGTCGGCCTGGGCATGCTGCAGGAGAAGCAGGGCGAGCTCGACAAGTGCGAGGCGTTCCTGATGCAGGCGCTCGAGGTCGACCCGAACTACCCCGACGCCGTCCACGGCTACCTGCAGGTGCGGCGCGGCCGCGTCGGCGACGACGGCTACCCGGCCGAGGTCGAGAAGCTGATGGCCCTGGACGGGGCGTGGCGGCCGCACCTGTTCCGCGCCGGGCTGCACGCGGTCGCCGACGAGACGGACCGCGCGCGCGAACTGTACCTGCAGGTGCTCGAGCGTGAGGACGTGCGCAGCGACAGCATGGTCACGATCTCCAACGACCTGCTGCAGGCGGGGAAGACGGAGCTGCTCGAGGAGCTCATCCTGCCGCGCTTCGAGCCCGGCAAGCACCACCCGCAGACCGGGATCGCGCTCCTGCACCACTACCGCGGCAAGCAGGACCACGTCGCCGGTGAGGAGCTGCTGCACCGGATGCACGTCTTCTACGGCCACGCGATCGGCAACGAACTGCAGCCGTTCACCGCGGAGTTCGACCGCATGCGGCTGGCGACGCTGCCGCCGCCGCCCGCGCCGCCGGCCAACCCTCAGGTCGACGTGCTGCGCATGGACCGGCCGGTGTGGTACGCGGGGCTCGGCGACCCGTCCTGGCTGCTGCCCCCGAAGCAGCCAGGCCACAAGCACGTGGTGCTGCTGGCGCTGGCGCTCGACGGCCAGCCGAAGCTCGAGCCCGCGCAGGAAGAAGAGGTCGGCCGCGCGACGCGCAGCCTGCCGCTCTGGTTCGCCGAGCAGATCTGGCTCACCACCGAGCATCGCGGCACGGCCGGTCTCTCGATGGCCAAGCACGGCGGCTGGGCGGTGCTCGGCCGCCCCTGGCCGGACGCGCAGCTGTGCGAGCAGATGCCCGAGAACGAGCGCGCCAACACGCTGCTGGTCACCGGCCAGCTCAAGATCGACGGTGACCGCCGCAGGATCGAGCTGCACGTCTTCGACTGCGCGCAGCGCGCGCGCACCGGAACGGTCGCCGCCGAGGGCGCGCACCACGAGCACGGCGAGCTGCTGCTCAAGCTGATGGCGGAGCTGTGGCCGCTGATCGGCGGCGCCGCGGGCCAGAAGCCCGCGGTCGGGGACGGTCCGTTCTGGCACCGCTACGCCGACGCGCTCGCCCAGCACGCCGCGGTGGTGATCACGTCGACGGGCGGGATGCCCAAGGAGCGGCTCTACGGCGCGCGCTTCGTCGCGCAGTGGCTGCAGGGCGCGGCGCTCGCTGAGACCCGCTGGCAGCCCGGCTTCTGGGCGCTCGGCTCCAGTATGTGCGTCCTGCGCGACCTCGGCAGCAAGGTGCCGCTCGAACACGCGCGGCTGATCTCGGAGGTCTTCCGGCAGTCGCCGCCGAACAGCCCCTTCGCGCGGCTCGGCGCGACGATTCTGCCGGCTTGCGGGCTGCAGCCGCTCTGGGACGGGCGCAAGGCCGAGATCGTCGCGGCCGCCGAGGCCGAGCCGGCGGTCCGGGCCTGGCTCGCCAAGGTCTCGCCGTAGCGTCGCGGTCAGCGCACGCCGCCGCCGAAGGTGATGTCGTCGAAGCCCGCGGCGCGGCACGCGTCCGCGGTCCTAGCGATGTCGTCGTAGCGCGTTCCCCGGTAGCCCTCGATGACCAGCGGGATCCGGGCGCGCGCGCCGGTGCGCGCGTCGACGACGAAGCTGTCCGGGCTCGCCGCGAACCGCGCCAGCTCGCGGGCGCCCTCTTGTAGGTCGGCGCACGGCACCGGGCCGACCTCGAGCCGCACGCGGTGGCCGACGAGCCGGTAGCGGGGCGGTCTGTCGGCGTCGACGTCCGGCGTCGGTGCGCCGGGCGTCGGCACGCCTGGCGCGGCGACGTGCACGCGCACGACCAGCTGCTCCTGCACGTCGACCTGCGCTTCGCCGGCGCCCTTATCCGTGGGCAGGAACGCGTCGAGCCGGGCTTCGAGGACTTTGAACTCGATGCAGAGGAAGAACACGATGAGCAGGAAGACGACGTCGATCATCGGCGTCATGTCGCTCCGCTGCTCCTCGTCCGTGGTCGCGAGGAGGGCCATGGTCGTGGCCCGGTCAACGCGCGCGGCGCGCCGCCGGATCACTCCGCGGCGCGATTTCCGCGGCGCATCAAGCCGGCGGGTTGCCGCCGCAGAGCGCGGCGAGCATCGCGACCACCGGCCGCCCGGACGGCTTGCCGTGCTGCCAGTCGCCGCCCTCGCAGCCGCTGCCGCCGATGTCGATGTGGGTGAAGGGCATCGGCGCGTCGCTGTCGATGCCGTGTCGGTCGAGCCCCGCGGCGCGGACCAGGAACGCAGCGGGGAACTGGTGGCCGCGCGGCGTCGCCGAGCTGGCGGCGTTGTTGCACTGCAGCACGTCGTCGGCACGGGTGCGCGGCGCGACGAACGCGTAGTCCTCGCGGCGCAGGCGTGAGACCTCGAACGGGTCGCCGAGCAGGTCGCCGGCTTCGCTCAGCGACTCGGACGTGAACCGCTCGTGGGCCGGGCCGTTGTCGAGCGCGATGTTGTAGGGGCCGACGGCGCGCCCGGCGTGGCCGGTCAGCGTCGCGACGGTGAACAGCTCGGGGTTCTTCGCCTTCTTGCCGGTGACGCGGAGGTGCGAGAGCAGGTCGGCGAGCACCAGGCG
>JBMHDP010000399.1:0-7846 GCA_049889335.1 Planctomycetota bacterium | reverse complement strand
CCTGGACGTCGACGTCGGCCCCACGCCCCCGGACGGCGCCGCCGGCGCGGCGTGCGCCCCGCCGCCGCTCGCGCACATCCTCCGCGGCCCGCCGCGATGGAGCGCGCCCGCCCGACGACCGCCGCCGCGGCCGCTCGCGACCGGGCCGCCGCCTCCAGGTGGGAGCTCGCACCTCGCGCAGCGCGCGAGCGTCGTCCTGTTGATCTAGTCGAGGAGCGCGCACCCAGCGGTGCGCGCCGACCGCCGTACGCACGCCCACGTCGACGCCGGCAGCCGCCGCGCCGACGCCCACCGCGCGCCGCTCCTCGACCCCATGCTCCGAACACGTCCTCTCATCAGCCTGCTGCCGATCGCCTTCGCGCTGGTCGGCTGCCACACGTACACCCGGCTCGACGTCGACCTCGACGCCCACCTCCGGGAGTTCCGCGGCCGCGCGCCCGAACCGCGCACCGACGACGCCCTGACCCGGGCGCAGGGCCGCGAGCTGGCCAAGATGCTGCACCCCGACGCGCGGCTGGCGCGGAGCCGGGCGGGCGTCGCCACGGTCGTGCGGGACCAAGCCGGCAGGTGGGACGACCCGCAGCTGCAGACCAACCTGCAGAACATCCTCGAGAGCGTGCCCCACCGCTGGGTCGCCCAGGCCCAGATCGGCTTCACCGTGCCGATCAACGGCAGGCTGCAGGGCGAGCGCGCGCTGGCCGACCGCCGCCGCGACGAGGCCCTGGTCGCCGCGTGGACGACGGAGCAACAGGTCGCCAACCAGCTCGACCTCGCGTGGGCCGCGTGGTCCGCGGCCCAGCTCCGCGTCGCGCTGTTCGAGCGCACCTGCGCCAACCTCGCCGGCCTGGAGACCATCGCACAGCACCTCGTCGAGGTCGGCAGCTTGACCCGACCCGGCGCCCGGGTCTTCGGCCTGGAGCGCCGCAACCGGGACGCGGGCCGCGCGCTCGCAGCCGCCGAGGCCGAGGCCGCCGGGATCGAGCTGCGCGCAGCGCTCGGCCTGCACCCCGAGGCGCCGCTCGAGCTCGTGCCCGACCTCGACGTAGAGCCCTTCGCGCCCGATCCGGCTGCGCGCCGCGCGCTGCTGCCACAGAGCCCCCGGCTGCGCGCAAGAGAGACCGCCCACCGCGCGGCCGACGCCGACCTCGTCCTGCAGCTCCGCCGACAGTGGCCCGACCTGCAGCTCTGGCCAGGCTGGCAGGAGGAGGACGCGCAGCCGCGCGCCGGCTTCGGCGTCAACCTCCTCCTGCCCGTGTTCACCGCCAACGAACCCGAGGTGCTCCGCGCCGCAGCAGAGCGGCGATGGACCGCCGAGGCGTGGAAGGTCGCCTTCGAGCAGCTCGTACAGGAGCTCGCGGCCGCCGAGATCCGTCGCGACGCCGCCATGGACCAGGTCGCGCGCTTCGAGGAGCTCCACGGCCTCGCCAGCGAGCAGGTCCGCGACAACCGCAAGCTCGCCGAGGTCGGCCAGCTCGACGTGCTCTTGATGCTCGACGCGCTGCTGCGCGAGCACAACGTGCAGCTCGCCGCCATCGACGCCGCGGTCGCGCACGCCGCGCGCACCGTCGAGCTCAACCTGCTGCTCCCGGACCCCGCCTCTGCGCCACCCGCTGCCGGCGACGCCGGCGACGCCACAGGAGAGAACTGATGAAGCGCCTCACCGCTACGATCCTCACCCTCTCGGCGCTCTGCGCCGGCTGCAGCGAACGCGCCGCGACCCCCTCCAAGGAGAACGCCGCGACCGGCGAGACGCCGAGCAACCGCGTCGACGTCCCTGCGATGGTCCGCAAGAACCTCGGCATCGAGTTCGCCGACGTCGAGCGCCGCAGGGTGGCCCAGACGCTCAGGCTACCCGCGCAGGTCGAGCTGCTGCCGTCGGCGACGCAGCACTACCCAGCACCCTACGCGGGGCGGGTTCAGGTCCGCGTCGCCCCGCTCCAGCGGGTCGCCGCCGGCGACGTGCTCTACGCGGTCGACTCGCACCAGTGGCGCGCGGCGCAGCGCGAGCTGGGCGCCGCCGACAACGCGGTCACCGTCACCGAGGCGCGCCTCGCCTCCATGCCGCCGCTGCTCGAGGCCTGCGAGGCGCACGAGCGCAGCCTCCAAGAGGCCCACGCCGTCACGTCCGCGCACATCGAGGCCCTGCAGCGGGCCGAACGGGACGTCGGCGGCCAGGCGCAGAAGCTCGCCGACGCGCGGGTCGAGCTGGCTCAGCTCGCGGCGCAGATCGCCGACGCCTCGGAGAAGCACACCGAGACGACGACGCGGGCGCGGGAGCTCCGCGCCACGCTGCAGACCCAGCGCGATCGCCTCACCCTGCTGATCGGCGGCGCGGCCGCGACCCTCGGCGTGCCGACGGAGACCCTCACCGAGGGGTGGCGCGACCTGCAGGAGGTCGAGGTGCGCGCGCTGCGAGCGGGCGTCGTCCAGGAGATCGCCGTCGCCGACGGCGCGCTCGTCGACGCCCACGAGCACGTGGGCGCCACCGTCGACCCGCGCGCGGTGCGCTGCAGAGCCCGCGCGCTGCAGAGCGACCTCGGCGCGCTCCGCGACGGCGGGCAGGCCGCCGTCGTTCCGGCAGGCGCCGACGTCGCCGGTGCTCGCGTCGCCGGCACCGTGCAGATCGCGCCCGTCGGCGACCCGCGCGCGCGCACCCTCGACGTGTTCGTCACTCCGACCGACGAGGACCTCCAGTTCGTGCGCCCCGGGCTCGCGGTCTTCGTCGAGCTGACGACCGCGACCAGCGGCGACGAGCCGCTGGCGATCCCGTCGGCGTGCGTGCTGCCCGACGGCCTCGACCGCGTCTTCTTCCGGCGGGACCCGCGCGACCCCGACAAGGTCATCCGCGGCGTCGCCGACCTCGGCGTCGACGACGGCGTCTGGGTCGAGGTCAGGTCGGGCATCACCGACGGCGACCAGGTCGTCCAGGCCGGCGCCTACGAGCTCGTGCTCGCGAGCAGCGGCGCGGCCCCGAAGGGCGGCCACTTCCACGCAGACGGCACCTGGCACGAGGACCACTAGTGTTCCGCAGCCTGATCTCGTTCTCCCTGCAGCGGCCCTTCGTGGTCGCCGTACTGGCGCTCCTGGTGGTCGGCGTCGGCGGCTACCTCGCGCCCCGCATGCCCGTCGACGTGTTCCCCGAGCTGAACGCGCCGACGGTCGTGGTGCTGACCGAGAGCCCCGGGCTCGCCGCCGACGAGGTCGAGCAGACCGTCACGCTGCCGCTTGAGACCGCGGTGCGCGGCCTGCCCGCGGTGCGGCGCGTGCGCAGCGCCAGCGCCATCGGGCTGTCGCTCGTCTGGGTCGAGTTCGACTGGGGACAGGACATCTACCGCGCGCGCACGCTCGTCAACGAGAAGCTCAGCGCGACCCGCGAGCTGTTGCCGCCCGACGCGCACGCCGAGGTCACCCCGATCACCTCGATCACCGGCGAAATCCTGCTGATGTCGGTCTCGTCACCCGACGGCGCGGTCTCCCCGATGGACCTGCGCACCTACGCCGAGTTCGACCTTCGCAACCAGCTGATGGCGGTGCCCGGCGTCGCCCAGGTCGTCGCGATCGGCGGCGAGCTGGCCGAGTACCAGGTCCACGTGCGCCAGGACGACCTGCAGCTGTACGGCCTCACCCTGCAGGACGTCGTCGACGCAACCCGCGCAGCGCACACCACCCGAGGGGCCGGCTACCTCACTGACGTCGGCGGCCTGGAGCTGCCGCTGCGCCAGACCGGCCGCGTGCGCGACGTGGCGGACGTCGCCGCGACCGTGCTCCGCGTCGTGGACGGGCACCCGGTCACCGTCGGCCACGTCGCCGACGTCCAGCTGGGGCCCGCGCCGCCGCGCGGCACCGCCGCGGACGGCGGCCGGCGCGCGGTCGTGCTCTCGGTGCAGAAGTCACCGGGCACCAACACGCTGGCGCTTACCGCAGCGGTCGACGCGGCGCTCGAGCAGGCTCGCCAGACCGCGCCCGACGGCGTCGTCGTCGACGCCCACGTCATGCGCCAGGCCGACTTCATCACGCTGTCGGTGGACAACCTGCTCGCCGTGCTGCGCGACGCGGCGATCTTCGTCGCGATCATCCTGGTGCTGTTCCTGCTCGAGTGGCGCACCACGCTGATCACGCTGACCGCGCTGCCGCTGAGCCTCGCCGTGGCCTTCGTCGCGCTGTGGGCCGCGGGGATGTCGATCAACGTCATGACGCTCGGCGGGCTCGCGGTCGCCATCGGCGAGCTGGTCGACGACGCGATCATCGACGTCGAGAACGTCTTCCGTCGGCTCCGAGAGAACGCGGCGCTGCCGACGGAGCAGCGCCGCAGCGCGCTCGCGGTGACGTTCGCCGCCAGCAACGAGATCCGCAGCTCGGTCGTGTTCGCCACCGCCGTGATCGTGCTGGTGTTCGTGCCGCTCTTGTTCCTGCAAGGCCTCGAGGGGCGGTTCTTCCGGCCGCTCGGCGTCGCCTACATCGTCGCCACGCTGGCCTCGCTGGTGACCGCGCTGACCGTCACGCCGGTGCTCTGTCGCTACCTGCTCCGCCAGGTCCGCCCCACAGGCGAGCGCGGCGACGGCTGGCTGGTCCGACACTTGAAGCGCCGGTACCGCCCGACGCTCGAGTGGGCGCTGCGGCGCGGGCGGCTCCTCTTGGCCACGTCGGCGCTGCTGACGGCGCTCGCGCTCGGCCTGGCGTCGACGTTCGGCTCGAGCTTCCTGCCGTCCTTCAACGAGGGCACGTTCACCGTGTTCCTGATGGCCCCGCCCGGCACCTCGCTCACCGAGAGCGACCGCATGGCGCGCGGCGTCGAGACGCAGCTGACGACGCTGCCAGGCGTCCGGGCCGTGGTCCGGCGGACGGGGCGCGCCGAACGGGACGAGCACGCCGAGCCGGTCAGCAACAGTGAGATCGAGGTCTCGGTCCTCCCCGGCCACGACCGGGGCGCCGTCCGCCGCGCGATCGACGCCGTGCTCGAGAGCGTGCCCGGCGTGACCACCAGCGTCGGACAGCCGATCGAACACCGCCTCTCGCACGTGCTCTCCGGCACGCCCGCGGCGATCGCCGTCGTCGCCAAGGGCGACGACCTCGACGTGCTGCGCGACCTCGCCAAGCGGCTGGAGCGCGCCGTCGAGGCGGTGCCCGGCACCCGCGACGTCAACGCCAGCCGCGAGGTGATGATCACCTCGCTGCCGATCCGCTACCGACCGACGGCGCTCGCGGCAGCAGGGCTGACCCCGGCCGCAGCGGCCGCGCAGGTGCAGGCCGCGGTCGCGGGCGCGCGCGTCGCCGAGGTGCTCGACGGGACCCGTCGCACAGGCCTCACCGTGCGCCTGCACCCGGACGAGCGCCGCGACGTCGCGGCGGTCGAGCGCCTGGTCCTGCGCGGCATGGGCGGCGCGTCCGTCCGACTGCGAGACGTCGCCGAGGTGTCGCTGGAGCGCTCGTCCAACCTGATCGCGCGGGAGGACGGGCAGCGCAAGGCGACCGTCTCGTGCAACGTCGCCGAAGGCTACAACCTCGGGCAGGTCGCCGAAGCCGTGCGCGCGGCCGCCGCGCCGATCGTGCAGGCCGCGGGTTGCTCGCTCACCGTGGGCGGGCAGTTCGAGGCGCAGCAGTCGGCGAGCCGGACCATCCTGGTGATGGGCGCGTTCGTCGTCCTGGTGATGCTGATGCTGATCCAGGCGGCGCTCGGCTCGCTGCGGGCCGCGCTGCTGGTGATGGTCAACCTGCCCCTGGCGCTGATCGGCGGCGTCGCCGCCGTCTACGTCACCGAGGGCGCGGGTGCTTGGGGCAACACCATGTCGCTGCTCGGCTGGAGCGACGCGCGCTACGAGGCGCCGGTGATCTCGATCGCCAGCATGGTCGGCTTCATCACGCTGTTCGGCATCGCCGTCCGCAACGGCATCCTGCTCGTGCGGCACTACTTCGACCTGCTCGCCGCTGGTCGCCCGCTCGCGGAGACCGTCGTCGAGGGCGCGCTCGCGCGCCTGGTGCCGATCCTGATGACCGCCCTGACCGCGGCCCTCGGCCTGCTGCCGATCGTCTTCGCCGCCGGGCAGCCGGGCAGCGAGATCCTGGCGCCGCTGTCGATCGTCGTGCTCGGCGGGCTCTTGTCGTCTACGTTCCTCAACCTCGTGGTCGTGCCGGCAGGCTTCTACCTGTTGTTCCGCGACCGCCCGCTCCCGCCCCCACGCCCTGAACTGGAGACGCTCCGATGACGCGACACGCGCCTTTGACCGCCCAGCCGCCGTCCCCTGCGCTGCTACCCTCGACGCTCTGGCCCCTGCCCCTGCTGCTCGCGGTCGCGGCGTGCGGCGGCGCGCCCGCCGAGCCTGCCGCCGCCGACGACGCGCCCGTGACGACCGCACCGGAGGCAGAGGGACGGGCCGAGCAGGACCACGGCGCGCGCACCGACCTCGGGGAGCTCGTCGCGTTCGGACGCACGTTCCGCGTCGAGCAGTACGGCGCGGTCACGGCAGGTGACGAGGCGGCCTTCGAGGTCGCGTTCGCGTCGGGCCGAGAGCGCATCACGACCGCCCGGGGGTGGATCGGGGTCGCCTCGGGTCGCGGCTCGATGAAGTCCCTCTGGGAGCTGGAGGGCGAGGACCGTCTGCACGGCCACGTCGAGGTGCCGACAACGCTCGCGGAAGGCGCCAAGCTCTGGGTCGAGTTCGAGGTCGACGGCGCGACCGAGACCGTCTCGATCGCCTATCGCTGAGCGCCCCCGCGCGCGACCGCCGCGCGGCTACGGCTGCGCGAGGCGGCGGACCGCGCGCTGCACGGCGTCGACCGCCGCGCCGAGATTCCAGCCGCCGGCGTCGCGGTCCCCCGTCCAGTTGCTGACCGCGCGGACCTGGAGCAGGGGCAGCTCGTGCTGCCGGCAGACGTAGGCGACCGCCGCGCCCTCCATCGTCTCGACGTCGGCGCCGCGGCAGCGGACCAGGGTGCGCGAGGAGGTCTCGTCCGTGCCGCTGCACGTGCTGACCGTGACGCCGCGCACGCCGGGACACCCGAGCCGGTCGCGCGCCTCGTCGGCGAGGCGGCGGTCGGCGGCGAACGGTCCGACGTCCCCCAGCTTCATGGCGCCGAGGTCCAGGAAGCCGTCCGGCGTCGCGACCCCTTCGTCGCCGAACCGGTCGCTGGTCACGACGGCCACCTCGCCGATCTGCACCGGCGGCGCGTCGTCACGCTGACGCGCCGGGAAGGCGCCGGCGACGCCGAACAGCAGCACGGCGCGGGCGTTCGCGCGGCGACGGATCGCCTCGGCCACGCCGAAGGTCGCCGCGACCTTCCCCACCCCGATCTGCTGCACGCCCAGGTCCTCGAGCCCGTGGCCTTCGATCGGGGCCGCGTGCACCAGCAGGATGTCCGCGAACGACAGACCTCCGATCACGCCGCTCATCGCCGCGTCCCTGCGTCGACGCCGCACGCGTCCCGGAGGATCGCGTAGGCGTCGTCGTCGCACGCGAAGCGCTCGAACACCATCCGCCAACCGTCGGCCACGGCCGCGAACATGCAGGTCTCCCGGGCGCTGGGCTCGAAGCCCGCCACCTCGACCACCAGCTCCTCGACGCCGCAGCAACGGCTGAGGAACCGCTGCAGGTTGTGACCCTGTCGGCAGGCGCGCCCGTCGCCGTAGTCGAGCTCCTGCAGCATCGCGACCGCGGCGAGGCACGCGCCGCGCCCATGCTGCGCGACGCGCTCGGCGAGCCGAGGGACGTAGCGCGGCGCGTCCGCCAGCGGCGCGAGCAGTCGGCGGTAGTCCCGCAGGTCTGCGGGCGCGTGGACGCGAGCGACGTCGAGCGGCTGCAGCGCGATCGGGCGGTCGCGCTCCGCAGAGAGGCGCCCCTCGCGGAGCGCG
>JBMHDP010000398.1:0-16879 GCA_049889335.1 Planctomycetota bacterium | reverse complement strand
CCCGGGCGCGCGGGGCGCCGGCGCCGGGCGGGCCCGGCGGCGGCGCGCCGCCGCCCCGCCGCCCCCCCCCGCGCGCGCCCGCGCGCCGGCGCGCGCCCGGGACCGGTTCGGGCTGCACGAAGCCGACGCGGCGGCCCTCGTCGCGACGGCTTTCGGCGACAGCACCGAGCCACCCGAGGTGCGCGCCGACCGGCTCGCGGCGGCGCTGCTGCGGCTGCCGCAGCCGGACCGCCCGCTGGTGGTCCGGATCGACCACGCCGACGACCTCGACACCAGCGGCAGGCTCGTGCTCCTGCAGCTGCTCGCGGCGGCGCCGACCGCGCACTTGCTCGTGCTGCTCGCGGCGAGCCCCGACACCGAGCTGGTCGCGCCAGCGGACCGGCTCGAGCTCGGCGGGCTCGACCAGGCCGCGTTCCGTCGGTTCGGCCGCGCGCTGTTCCGCGCCCCGGCTGCGCGGCACGTCGACGACTACCTGGACGCCGCGCACCAGCTGCTCAGCGGCCTCCCCGGCAGCCTGCTGGAGGCGCTCGAGCACCTCGCCGACGAAGGCGCGCTGCGCGGCCGCGCAGGCGACTACCACGACCTCGCGCGCGACGCCGAGCCCGCGCCTGCCCCCCGCCACGTCGAGCGCTTCCGCCGCCGCGTGGAGCGCCTCGACCCGGAACACCGCGCGACCCTCTCGGCCGCGGCCGTGCTCGGGGACCGGTGTCGACTCGCGGAGCTCGCCGCGCTGATCCTGAGCCCCGAGCTCGCCGTGCTCGAGACGCTGTCGCTGTTCCGAGGCCGGATCGTCCGCGCGCAGGGCGGCGAGGTCGCGTTCCGTCACCGCGCGTTCCGGCGCGCGCTGCTGCAGCAGCTCCCCGCCGACGAGCTGCACCGCCTGCACGCAGCGGCGGCCGAGGTGCTGGAGGCCCGCGGCGCACCGCCGCTGGTCGTCGGCATGCACAAGTCCCAGGCCCTCGACCACCGCGGCTGCCTGGAGCCGCTGCTCGACGCGCTCGACGCGCGGGTGCGGGCGGGCTCGCGCAGGACCGCGCTGCGGCTCGTCGGCCGGCTCGCCGTGCACCTCCGTCACGTCGCCGACGACCCGCAGACCGAGCCCCTCCGGCTCACGTTCCTGCTGCTGAGCGGCAAGGCCCAGCAGGACGCCGACCAGTTCGCGGCGGCCGCGCGCACCTTCCGGCAGGCCGAACAGCTCGCGCGCAGCCTCGGGGACCTGGAGGCGTCTGCTGCGGCGCGCATCGGCCTCGCCGAGGACGCGCTGCAGCACGGGCGCATGCTGTCCGCGATCGCGCTGCTGGAGAGCGTGCACGACGACCTCCGTGACGACCTGCCCGTGCGGTCGCCGTCGACCGAGTCGGTCGCGGCCCGGGCCCACGCGCTGCACGGACGAATCCTCCTCTACCTCGGCCAGTCCGCCGAGTGCATCAAGCAGCTGCTCGCGGCGAAGCGCCGCCTACCCCAAGAGGACGAGGACCTGCGGTGCCACCTCTGGATCGACGTCGCGCGCGCCGAGGGCCTCGCGCGGCGCTACGGGACGGCGGCGCGCACGCTCCAGGCGATCGAGCGCACGGAGCCGGTTCGGCGGCTGCCGCGCGCGCGCCTGCGCTTCCACCTCTACCGCGGCCAGCTGCGCTCGTCCCTCGGCGACCCGCAGGCCGGCCAGGACCTCCGGCTCGCGATCGAGGACGCGCAGCGGCTCGCCCTGCCGGTCTACGGCGGGCGCGCCGCGCTCTTCCTCGGAGAGCGCGCGTTCCTGCGGGGACGCGACGACGAGGCGACCCAGCACCTGGAGGTCGCCGAGGCCCTCGCGCGCCGCGCCGCCGACGAGGTCGGCGCCGCGGCGGCCCGGTGTTACCTGGTCCGGCTGGGGCGCGAAGACGCCGCGCTCCGCGAGACGATCGACGCGCTGGGGCTGCCGCAATTGCAGGTGAGCTGGCTGCTCGCCGAGGCCGGCCGAGGCCGGGCGCCGGCCGACGCCGCCGAGACGCTGGACGCGCTGCTCGCGGCGATCGACCTGCCGCTCTCCCTGCACCTGCGCGCGCTGACGTGGCTGGACCGTCCGGCGTCGGCGCGGTCGCTCGTCAATTCGGTCAGCCAACGGCTGGGACAGCGCAGCCAGCGGCAGCGGTTCCGCAAGCACTGGGGCGGCCGCGTCCGCGTCTGAGCGCGCTGACGTTGCGCTCCAGCGCGGCGCTACGACTTCGTGACACCGCCAGGGATTCCGGACGTCCTCGCCGGCGGGGTCACGCGTATGGTAGTCCCAGCCCTCCCCCGAGATGCTCGTCATGACAAGCTCGACGCTCCGACTCCTCGTCGCCGCCGCGGCGGCGATCCCGCTCCTGCCCGCGCAGGACAACCCGCCCATCTACGACAGCTCGGTCGTCGAGCACCTGGCGTGGCGACACCTCGGGCCCGCCAACCCGATGGGCCGGATGACGGACATCGCGGTCCACGACGACCGGCAGTCGACGTGGTTCGTCGGCACCGCCGGCGGCGGCGTCTGGCGCACCCAGAACGCCGGCACGACCTGGGAGTGCGTCTTCAACGAGTTCGGCACGGTCTCGATCGGCGACGTGGCGATCGCGCCGAGCGACCCGGACGTGATCTACGTCGGGACCGGCGAGGAGAACGCGCGCAACTCGGTCCAGTGGGGCGACGGCGTCTACAAGTCGACCGACGGCGGAGAGACGTGGGCCCACGTCGGCCTGCGAGAGACGTTCCAGATCGGGCACGTCGAGGTGCACCCGACCAACCCCGACGTCGTCTACGTCGCCGCGCTCGGCCGCCTCTGGGGCGACAACGCAGCCCGCGGGGTCTACCGCACCGAGGACGGCGGCGGCACCTGGGAGCAGGTCCTGCACCTCGACGACAAGACCGGCTGCATCGACGTGCGGCTCCACCCGCGGGACCCGCTGACCGTGTTCGCGTGCCTCTACGAGCGCAAGCGCGACCGGTTCGACGGTAACGACCCCGTCGTGCGGTTCGGGGAGCACAGCGGCCTCTACAAGAGCGTCGACGGCGGCGAGACTTGGCGTCGCCTGGAGGCCGGCCTGCCCTCCTGCACGTGGGGCCGCAGCGGCATCGACCTGCTCGCGTCCGCGCCGGACACCATGTTCGCGATCGTCGAGACCGAGCGCAGCGGCTGGGCGACGGGCGACCAGAAGGACGCGCCGGCCGGTCGCGGCGGCGACGCGCCGCGGGGACGGGCCCAGGGTCGCCAGCGGCGCAACCCGCGGGGCTCGGCCGTGATGGGCGTCGGCACCGAAGGCGGGGACGGCGCCGAAGGCGCGCCCGGCGCGGTCCTCCGGACGATCACCGAAGGCGGCGCCGCCGCGAAGGCAGGCCTGCAGGTGGGCGACCGGATCACCGCGATCGACGACGAGGCGGTCGTGACCTACGCCGACCTCGTCGAGATCATCCGCGACTCGCGCGGCGGCCAGACGATCCGCGTGGCCTACGCGCGCGGCGACGCTTCGACCGAGGTCGAGCTGACGTTCGGCAACCAGGCGACCGGGCTCGCGCGCGCCGCCGGCCGCCCGAACGGCCCCTACTCGGGCCGCCTGTTCGGCCAGGTCGCCAACCGCCAGGACCGCCAGGGCGACCGCGGCTTCGAGACCGGCGGCGTGTTCCGCAGCGACGACCGCGGCGAGACCTGGACGCGGGTCAACAGCCTGACCGAGCGCCCGTTCTACTACTCCGTCATCCGGGTCGACCCCCGCAACCCCGACAACGTCTACAGCGTCGGCACGACGCTCTGGGGTTCGACCGACGGCGGCGGGACCTTCGCCGGGATCAACCGCGGCATCCACGTGGACTTCCACGGGATCTGGGTCGACCCGGACGACAGCGAGCACCTGATCGCCGTCTGCGACGGGGGCGTCAACGAGACCTACGACCAGGGCCGCTCCTGGCAGCTCCACAAGGGCTTCTCAGCGGCGCAGTTCTACGACTGCGCGGTCGACAACAGCGTGCCGTACAACGTCATCGGCGGCCTGCAGGACAACGGCACCTGGGTCGTCCCCTCGCAGACGCGCTACCGCGACGGCGTGACGACCTACGACTGCTTCAAGATCTACAGCGGCGACGGGTTCGGCGCGCAGGCCGACCCGCTGGAGCCTCACGTCGTGTTCGCCACCAGCCAGAACGGCAACGCCGGCGTGGTCGACACGCGCACCGGACGGCAGGCGCGCATGCAGCGCGGCCGCCCGACGGACGGCGGGCGCGCCCGGTTCAACTGGGACGCGCCGTTCGCGCTGTCGCCCCACAACCGCCTGGTCGTCTACCACGCGGGCAACTACCTCTACCGCGGCGACCGTCACAGCCACCTGGACAACCGGGCCTCGCGGCCGGACCTCGGCCCGACCACCAACGCCCGCGGGATCCAGATGACCTGCGTCTCGCCGCGCCTCGGGGACACCGAGGACGGCACCGCCTGCGCGCTGGCCGAGAGCCCGCTCCGTCGCGGCCTGATCTACGTCGGCACCGACGACGGCGCGCTGTGGCGCACCGAGGACGGCGGCGTCAACTGGGCGCGGGTCGACCAGAACCTGCCCGTCGACGAGCGGCTCTACGTGAGCGACATCGTCCCCTCGCACCACGAGGCCGACCGCGTCTACGTCACGCTCGACGGCCACCGCAGCGACGACTTCGGCACGCACGTCTTCGTCAGCGACGACCGCGGCGAGACCTTCTACAGCATGGCCGACACGCTGCCCGGACGGGAGGTCTGCCACAGCTTCGCCGAGGACCCGCGCAACGAAGAGCTGCTGTTCCTCGGGACCGAGCACGGCGCCTGGGCGTCGCTCGACCGCGGCTACAACTGGCTGCGGCTCGGCAACGGCATGCCGAACGTCTCGGTCCGTGAGCTGGTGATCCAGGACCGCGACAGCGACCTCGTCGCCGCCACGCACGGCCGCGGCGTCTTCGTGCTCGACATCGAGGGGCTCCGGCAGCTCGGCGAGCGCGTCGTCGACCGCGACGCGTGGCTCGCGCAGGTCCAGCCCGCCTACCTCTGGAAGCTCAAGAGCCGCGGCTTCCAGGGCCACAAGGAGTTCAAGGCGCCCAACCCCGGCTACGGCGCCGTGGTGCACCTCTGGCTCCGCGACGTGCCCGACGAGCGACCGCAGCTCATCGTCGAGGACGTGACCGGCGAGAAGGTCGCCGAGCTGCGCGGCGAGAAGGTCCGCGGCCTGCAGCCGATCCGGTGGGACGCCCGCGCCGGACGCGGCCTCGTCGCGCCCGGAACCTACCGCGTCCGCTTCGTCGGCGACGAGGACGTCGCCGCGCGCGCGGTGACGCTGCGCCCCGACCCCGCCACCCTGCCCGCCGGCACCGCCGCCCCCACCACCGCCGCCACCGACCGCTGAGGACCTGACGATGACCCCCAACGACCTCTCCTCTTCGTTCGCGGCCGGCGTCGTCGCGACGGCGCTCACCGCGACGCTGGCGTCCGCGCAGGCCCCCGACCAGCAGCACCTCCGCGCCAACGTGCTGGGCCAGATGCCCTGGCAGCAGCTCGGCCCCGTCCAGAGCGGCGGCCGCGTCGTCGACATCGCCGTGAACCCGCAGCGCCCGCAGGAATACTGGCTGGCGTCCGCGAGCGGCGGCGTCTGGCACACGACCAACGGCGGCGTCTCGTTCGAGCCGCAGCTCCAGAACGCGTACACCATCTCGGTCGGCGACATCGCCGTGGCCCCGAGCGACCCCCGCGTGCTCTACGTCGGCGCCGGCGAGGCCAACAACCAGCGCAGCTCCTTCTGGGGCGACGGCGTCTACCGGTCCGACGACAGCGGCGAGACCTGGAGGTGGCTGGGCCTCGACGGGACCGACCACATCGGCCGCGTCGTGGTCCATCCGGACGACCCGGACACGGTCTACGTGGCCGCGCTCGGCGCGCTCTACTCCAGCAACGAGGACCGCGGCCTCTACAAGACCACCGACGGCGGGGAGACCTGGCAGCGCGTGCTCTACCTGAGCGCGGACGTCGGGGTGGTGGACGTCGTCCTCCACCCGCAGAAGCCGAACGTCGTGTTCGCGGCCTCCTACGAGCGCCGGCGCCGCGCGTGGAACTTCGAGGAGGGCGGCCCCGGGTCCCGCATCCACCGCTCCACCGACGGCGGCGCGACCTGGGAGGTGCTCGACAACGGGCTGCCCGACGGCAAGCTGGGCCGCATCGGCCTCGACTGCTTCCTGCGCGACGGCGACGTGCTCTACGCCGCCATCGAGAACCTCAACCCCCGCTCCCGCCCGCGCCGACGCGCCGAAGGCCCCTCAGGCGACGAACCGCGCGGGCCGGACGAGCGCAAGGACCGCCGCGAGGAGGCGCCGCCGAGCGCCGAGGTGCTGGCGGATCCGGTCGCGCGCCAGCAGTGGCTGGACGGCCCCGAAGAGGCGCAGGACCCGCGACGCCGCGCGCGCCAGCGCCTCGTCGGCGGAGAGGTCTACCGGAGCGACGACGGCGGCGACTCGTGGCAGAAGACCCACGACGACGACCTCTCGATCGGCGGCAGCCCGGGCTACTACTACGGACAGGTCCGCGTCGACCCCAACGACGCCGACAACCTCTGGGTGCTGTCCGTGACCGTCTACCAGAGCAAGGACGGCGGCGCGAAGTGGACGCCCGGAGGCCGCCGGCGCGGCGGCCGGTCGTTCGGCAGCGCGCTGCACTCCGATCACCACGCGCTCTGGATCGACCCCGAAGACAGCCAACACTGCCTGCTGGGCAACGACGGCGGCGTCGCGGTCACGTGGGACCAGGGCCGGACCTGGGACCACCTGACGCACCTGCCGATCCTGCAGTTCTACGCGATCGGCGTCGACCAGGGCGCGCCCTACAAGGTCTACGGCGGCCTGCAGGACAACGGCACGTGGGGGTTCCCGATCCACGGACCGACGACCGACGGTCTGGAGCCGCAGGACGCCTTCAAGGTCTCGGGCGGCGACGGCTTCTACTCGGTCCCCGACCCGAGCGATCCGGACGTCGTCTACTCGGAGTCCCAGTTCGGCGGCATGCTGCGCTCGAACCTCCGGACCGGGGCGCGCCGCTCGATCAAGCCGCGGGCGCGCAAGGGGGAGCAGCCGCTGCGGTTCAACTGGATGACCCCGATCGTCGTGTCCCCGCACGCACCGCACACGGTCTACGCCGGCAGCCAGCACCTGCACCGCTCGCCGAACCGCGGGGACGACTGGGTAACGATCAGCCCGGACCTGACCAGCAACGACGTCGACAAGAAGCAGGGTGACGTGCCGCACTGCACCATCACGACGCTCGCCGAGTCGCCCCAGCGCGAGGGCGTGCTCTGGGTCGGCACCGACGACGGCAAGGTCTGGCTGACCAAGGACGGCGGCGGCCGCTGGGTCGAGCTCACGGAGCGCTTCCCGGACGCGGTCCGGGGCCTCTGGGTCAGCCGCGTCGAGGCGTCGCCGCACGACGTCGAGGCGGCCTTCGTCAGCTTCACGGGCTACCGCGAAGACGTCCGGGACGCGTTCGTCTTCCGCACCGACGACGGCGGGGAGACCTGGCTGTCGATCGCGCACGACCTCCCGGCCGAGCCGGTCAACGTCGTGCGTCAGCACCCGCGCAACGCGAGCGTGCTGTTCGTCGGCACCGAGATGGACGTGCACGTGTCCATCGACGACGGCGCCCACTGGGCGCCGCTCGGCTACGGTCTCCCGCGCGCCGCGGCGCACGACCTCCTGGTCCACCCCCAGCACCCCCACCTGCTGGTCGGCACCCACGGCCGGGGCATCTGGGGGCTCGACGCGTCGGCGTTCGAGGTGCTCGACGCCGCCGGCGCGCGCGCCTCCATGCTGGCGCTGCCCCCCTCGGACGGCGTGCTGCTGCGCTCCGGCTACGACCGCGGCTACTTCGGCGCGCGGCGCTGGCGGGTCCCGAATCCGTTCACGACGCCGACGTTCCGCTACATCCTCGCCCGCGACAGCGAGACCGCGCCGAAGATCTCGGTGCTCGACGCGACCGGGGCCGCCGTCTTCGAAGCCGACGGCGCGAAGGAGGCCGGCTACCACGAGGTGGCGTGGAGCGGCGGACGCGGGGGCTTCGGCGGAGGGCGCGGCGGACGCGCCGCGCGCGGCCCGCGCGCCGGCACCTTCGCGGTCCGGATCACGCACGAGGGACGCACGAGCGTGCAGGCGTTCACGGTGCACGACCGACGCGGCGCGACCTCTGCGCTCGGCTCCTACCCTGGCGAGCAGGTCACCTACGACGAAGAAGAACAGGGAGGCCGCGGCCGTCGCTAGACCGCGCCGGCGGTCGAGGAGGAGACCCTCGCGGCGCTCGCCGCCGCGGAGGACCTGGCGCGCGCGCCGCTCACTCTTCGAGGAGGTCCTCGAACGAAGCCTCGCCTTCCCCCATCTCGAGCTCACCCAGCAGCACCGCCTGGACCTCGGCGAGCAGGCTGATCCGGATGATGGCCTCCTGCTGCTTCTGCGAAGCGCCGGAGAAGCCCTCGGTCTCCATGTGCTCCGCCGTGAGGTCGTTGAGCACGTAGAGCGCCAGCCGCGCCGCGTTCAGGGCGGCCAGCCACGCGTTGGTGTGCTCGTGCGTGATCAGCAGCGCGTGCAGCCCCGAGTCCGGGAGCTTGCGGAGCTTCTCGAGGTCCCGACGGACCAGCGTCGCGCGCGAGAGGAACAGCCGCTCCAGCTCGGGCACCGCGTGCTCCCGCCAGTGCGCTTCGTCCTCGTGCTCGACGCAGGTCTCCGGCAGCAGCCGCGCGCGCACCCGCTCGTCGGTGGACTCGATGAGCATCGGCACGCCGCGGAGCGTCTCGACAGCCGACGCCGTCAGGTCCCCGAACACATACCCCTCTTCGACGCGCGCCACCCACATGACCAGGGCCTAGTCCTCGACCTTCTCGAGCGTGGTCAGCAGGTGGTGCGACTGCAGCTTCTGCGCATACATCTCGGCCTGCTCGCGGGCACCCGACCAGACGATCGAGCGCCCCTTCTTGTGGACCTCCATCATCAGCTTGTGCGCCTTGGACTCGGAGTAGCCGAAGACCCGCACGAAGATCTTGGTGACGTAGCCCATCAGCGTGACCGGGTCGTCGTGCACGATCACGTTCCAAGGCGGCGCCAGCGACGTCTTCGGGCGCGTGTCGGTCTCGGTCTGCTCCTTGGTCGCTGCGTACGCGCGCATGGCCGTGACATCGTAGCCGACCCGCGGCGCGAACTCACAGGGGTTCGACGCGCAGGCGGCCCGCGTCCGTCAGCGGCACCAGGAGCCGGCGACGACGGCCGTCGTAGGCGAGCCCACCCGGCTGCTCGAAGCGCTGCGGCAGCGCCTCGACCCCGCCGGTCAGAGAGAACCGGTAGACCGCGGCGCCGTCCCGGGAGGCGGCGAGCCAGCTCGGCGTCCGGCGGCGGGGTTCCGCGGCGTCGGCCTCGCCGGCGACGCGGACCAGCCCGCTGAGCCCGGCCTGCGGCGCGCGCCCCAGCTCGGTCCGCACCCCGCGGTAGTCCACCTGGTAGAACGAGCCGTCGCGGCCGCCGACCGCGTAGACGCCGCCGCGCTGCGCCGAGACGCTGGTCGGCCCGGCCAGGTCGGCCCCGCGCGCGAGCACCTCGGGCGCGCCGTCCGGGGGCACCCGCCAGATGACGTCGACCTCGGGGTCGCAGACGTAGAGCGCGCCGGCGTCGTCCGCGGTGAGCCCGTGGAGCGCGGACGCGCCGACGACCTCGACGGCGCCGCGCGGCGCCCCGGTCGCGCGGTCGAAGCGCCGCAGCGTGTCGACGTCGGCGACCCAGAGGGTGTCCCCGACCAGCGCGAGGCCGCGCGGCGCGCGCAGGCCCGCGGCGTCGGTGATCAGCGCCGAGACGTCGCCGTCCTCGGGACCGATCACGTGGACCGCGCCGCTGTGGCTCGCCGTGGCCCCCAGGTCCGCGACGAGGTAGACGTCTGCCGCGGCGTCGTAGAGGACCGCCGAAGGGCGCGCGAGCGACGCGGACGCGCGCTGGCCGCAGGCGGCGAGCGAGCCCAGCAGCAGCCCGAGAGCGAGCCGCACCGGGAGCGGCCCAGCCGCACGCCGAATCGTGCCGCGGCGCATCCTGCCGCGCGGAACGGCCCCGCGACGCGTCACCACGACTCCTCGAGCCCGGCCATGGAGAGCACGGTGAGCCACTCGCGGCGCGTCACCGGCTGCACCGACAGGCGGCTGCCGCGTTGCAGCAGCATCATCTCCTCGAGCTTGGGCTCGGCCTTCATCATGTCCCGCGTGACCGGGGCGGCAGCCTTGGCGACGAACGCCACGTCGACGTGGTACCAGCGGGGATCCGCGGGGTCGCTGTCGGGGTCGTAGTACTTGCTGCCGACCTCGAACTGCGTCTGGTCCGGATACCCCGCTCGGCAGACGCGGGCGAGCCCGACCACCGCCATCGGCTTGGCGTTGCTGTGGTAGTAGAGGACCCCGTCGTCGACCTGGATGTCGTCACGCAGCAGGTTGCGGGCCTGGTAGTTGCGGACACCGTTCCAGAAGGTCTGGCCGTCGGCTTCGAGCTGGTCGATGCCGTAGACGTCGGGTTCGGACTTGAACAGCCAGTAGCGGCGGGCGCGCTTGGACTTCTTGGTCGCCATCGCGTCCGAGGATAGGGCGCGCGCCGCCATTTTCCGCGCGGGTCCTGGACTACTGCCAGAGCGCGCGCAGCTCCGTCGTGTCGCGCTTGCCCAGGCGCAGACCGACCGGCTGCTCGTCGCCGCCGGGCCGGGTCTGCCCTCGCGCGATCAGGCGCTCGTCGGCGCCGGGGTCCCACAGCCGGACGCGCCCCAAGGCGTCGCCGTTGCGGCGCATCAGCACGAACTCCCAGTCGGGGTCGCCGAAGCCCTCGCGCATGTCGACGGCCTCCTTGCCGACAAAGTCCCGCAGGGTGTCCTCGACGAAGTCGCCGACCTCGCTGCGATCGCGGTCCTCGCCCTCGAGCTTCCAGCTCCCGTCCTCCTGGATTCGGAAGCTGCGCGCGCGCCCGTCGCGGTGACGCAGATCGAGCCGCTCGACCTGCGCGGCCTGCTTGAGGATCGTCTTGTCGCAGTAGACCGTCCAGTCGCGCTGGAGCGTCTCCAGCGCGATCTCGGGGACCAGCGCGACGTTGTCGGGCTCGTCGCTGCGCGCGCAGTAGACCAGGGCCTCTTCGCCCTGGACGTCGGCCTCGCCGCCGAACCACAGCGTGTGCAGCGCCGCCTCGTGGACGCGGCGCGTGGACAGCGACCAGCGGGCGCCGTCCATGCCGTAGCGCGGGTCCGAGGCGCGCGGCCGCGCGACGTCCGTGTCGGTGACGAACTTGCGCGCGACCAGCCGCTGCAGGGCGTAGGCAGCCTCGTTGACCGGGGTCGCGCGGGCCGGGTACTCCACCGGCTCGAGCAGCTGCCACGGCGAGTCCTGACCGGCGCGGCGCAGCCTCACCCGGTCGCCGCGGCCCTGGCCGGGGTCGACGACCAGCTCGGCGAGCTGCTCGAAGGTGCTCTCCCCCATCGGGACCAGGATGCGCGCGCGCAGGTTGTTGGCGGCGTTGACGAAGACCCGGCCGTACTGGCGGTTGTCGCTGATGAACAGGTGCCCGCGCTCCGGGAGGTAGCCCCAGACCTGGCCCTGCTCGACCCATAGCTCCAGCTCCTCGGCGCCGAACGCGCCGTCGACAGCGACCCGGATGTCGGGGTCCCGCTCCGGACGGCGCGCGAGGCTCGGCTGGAAGTAGTCGACGCGCAGCGAGACGACGGCCGTGATGAACTTCTGCGCGGCCTGCGGGTCGGCGCGGCCCTCGATCGGCGCCTTCAGCAGCCAGTCCTTGCCGCTCCGGACGAGCTCGACGACCTCCCGACCGCCCAGCGCGTTGCCCTGGTCGACCCGGAGCTTGTTGGTCTGCAGGAACTGGTGACGGAAGACCTGCCGCTCGCGCAGGTCGTCCAGGCCCACCTTCATGGTCTCGAGCAGCGCGTTGCCGCCCTGCCAGATCTTGCCGTCGATCCGCAGGAAGCGCGTGTCGCCCAGCGGACCCGGGTCCCCGACGTCGATGTCCAGACGCTGCTCGTCGCCCCACTCGACGATGAGCTTGAGCTTCGGCGGCGCGAGGCCGGCCTTCTCTCGGCCGGCGTCGTCGTCCTCGAACGGCACCGCCAGCAGCTGCGCCGAGTTCCAGGCGTTGACGATCGCGGTCATGTAGCCCGCCGACGCGATGTCGACGATCGGCTCCTGGAGCTGGAAGCGGCCGTCCGGGGCGCGGCCGATCTCGACCGGCTCGCGCTCGTGGAACTGCCAGCGGATCCGGCTCGCGCGACCCAGCGACCGACCGCCCAGGGCGGCCGTCTCGACGCGCGCCTCGGTCGGCGCTTCACGATCGGTCACCGCGAGCACGCCGACCAGGCCGGCCGCGAGGACCAGCAGCACCAGGATCGCTCTGCCACCCATCAGACGCCGTCTCCCATCAGTGTCTCCGCCGCCACCAGACGACAAACCCGAGCCCGAGGAACACCCCCGGCACCCACAGCACGAGCAGCGACCAGACGCGGTCCATCTGCTGCGGCTGCACGTCGAGGCTGCGGACCTCGTAGCGCGCGCCCTCGATGTCGAGCAGGACCTTCCGCTCAGCCAGCCAGTTGCAGATGTTCAGCGCGAAGTCGCCGAAGAACCGCATGCCCGCGTTGTTGCAGAACGCGCCCGAGACCAGCACGGCCTGACCCGTGCGCGCCGCCGCCGGGTCGGCGTCCGCGCCGGCCGCGTCGACCTCGCAGGCCATCGCGACGATGTAGCTGCTGAGCCGCACGCCGGGCGCGCGGTAGTCAGGGCGACCGTCGGCGCCCGGCACCGCGAGCCAGCCCTCGTCCCCCGTGCTGAGCAGCGCCTCCCGCCGCACGTTCTGGGGCGCCCCCTCCCGCTCGCGGAGCGCCCGCGCGAGGTAGACCTGCAGCGGCCGCCCGCTCTCGGCGAGGCGCTTGGTGGTCGGGTGCAGCGGGTTGGCCAGCAGCCCCAGGTTGGCGACCTCGCCGGTGCCGTCCAGGCTCGGGCCGCCGGGCGTCGGCGACGGGATCCGGTGGAACACCGGCTGGCCGCTCAGCTCGAAGCCCAGCAGCTCGCCGAGGCGACCGCCGGTCGGGTTGAGGTCAGCGATCGCGGACCACGCGTAGTTGAGGAACAGCCGCCCGCCGCGGCGCATGTACTCAAACAGCGCCTCGGCGTCGCGTGAGACGAAGTCGCGGCTCGGCTCCAGCACGATCACGAGCGACGCGTCCGCCGGCACGCCGCCCTGGCTGCGGAGCTGCAGCTCGCGCACCTCGAAGCCGTTGCGCACGAGCGCGTCGACGAACTGGCCGTAGCCCAGCGACGACGAGTCGCCGAGGTCGATCGTCGACGAGTAGCCCTTGACGATGTAGGCGACCGGGTTGCCCTGCACGAGCAGCCCCTTCAGCGCCGAGCTGATCGCCTTCTCGCCCTCGTAGTCCTTGAGGATCGGCACCAGCGCCCGCTTGACCGGCCCCTGCTTGGGCTGCGGCATCTCGATGACCGCGAGGTCGGAGACCAGCGACAGCTTGCGGAAGCGGGGCTCCCTGCCGACGCGCTGGACCGACACGACCAGCGACTCGTTGTCCGCGGCCGTGTAGCCGAAGCGCTGCGCGGCCGCGCGGTAGGCGGCGGTGTCCTTGAACGGCGCGTGGTCGAACTGCCGCACGTTCTCCCCGCCGATCGCCACGTAGCGCTTCAGCAGGGTGTCGGTCAGCTCGAGCAGGCGCCCGCGGATCGCGAGGGCCTGCTGTTCGGCGGCGTTGCGCGCCTGCCCCTGCAGCTGCTGTCGGAACAGGTGGAACTCGACCTCGGCCTCCTCGTCGCGCAGCGCCAGCAGCAATTCCTCGGTGACCGGGTCGACCGAGTTCACGCGCTGCGGGGTCAGGTCCACGAGCGTCCGCAGGCCAGGACGGGACGCCACCCAGACGATCAGGACCCAGACGACCAGCGCCAGCGCCGCGCTGACGGCGAGGTTCGCCCACACGCCCAGCCTGCGCCCGTTCACGCCATCCTCCGCGAGGTCAGGCTCGTCCACGTCAGGAACAGGAAGAACCCGATCCCGCCGACGTAGAAGGCCACCTGGCTGGTGTCGACCAACCCGCGCGCGAACCAGTTGCTGAAGTTGCCGTAGACGTCGAGCTTCGCGAGCAGCTCGCGGACGTAGTAGCTCTCCCGGAGCTCGCCGGCGTACTGCCCGAGGAACTCCGACGCCTGCGTCAGCAGGCCGGTGAACAACATCGTCAGGATCGCGGCGAGCAGGACGTTCTCGGTGAGGCTGCTCGCGAAGCAGCCGAAGGCGAGCAGCATCCCGCTCAAGAGGAACATGCCCAGGTAGGCGGCGAGGACCGGGCCGAACGAGATGTCGGCGTCGAAGTAGGGCCCATACTCGAGCAGGTGCAGCACCAGCACGCTCGGCAGCCACAGGATCGCGAAGAAGACCGCCGCGGCGAGCCACTTGCCGAGCACCACGTCGACGTCGCGGATCGGCGCGGTCATCAACGTCTCGATCGAGCCGGTCCGACGCTCCTCGGCGAAGCAGCGCATGGTCAGGATGCCGGGCACCAGCAGCACCATGTAGAACGTGCTCCCCGCGCCGTAGGTCGCCCCGGGGAACTGGTTGGGGTCCGCCTTGTAGATCGCGAAGCCGAGCGCGGCCGAGTAGAGCTCGAAGCCGCGGATCAGGTAGAAGAGCACCGCGATGATCCAGCTCACGGGGCTCACGGCGTAGGAGAGCAGCTCCTTCTTCAGCGTCGTCAGCGTCCCGCTCACGCTCCCTCCCCGCGCCCGTCGATTGGGGACGCCGCGCCCGACGACTCCGCGGCACCTGCCGGTGCACCGCCGCCCGGTGCGCCGCCGCCCGGTGCTTCGCCATCGGAAGCGCTCTCTCCGGACGGGGCGGCGTCCTCGAGCGCCTCGTCCTGGCCGTCCGTGATCGCGTAGAAGAACTCCTCCAACGTCGGCAGCACCAGCCGCAGCTCGTGCGTGGCCACGCCGGCCGCGTGCAGGCGGTCCCCCAGCGCCTCGGTCGGATCGGCGCCGGGTTCGATTTGACAGCGCAGCGACGCGCGCTCGCCGCCGTCGACGGCGAGCGTCGACGCCACGACCCCCGGCAGCGGCTCGACCAGCGCGCGGAGCTCGGCGGGCGCGCAGCGGGCGGCGACGCGCAACTGGGCGCGCGTGTTCTGGCCGACCAGGTCGTTCGGCGGCCCGTCGGCGCGCACCGTGCCCCGGTGGATGACGAGGACGCGGGAGCTGACGTCCTGGACCTCGCCGAGGATGTGGCTCGAGAACAGGATCGTGTGCTCGTCGGCGAGGTCGCGCACGACCTGCTTGACGCGGCGGCGCTGGTTCGGGTCGAGCCCCGACGTGGGCTCGTCGAGGATCAGGATCTGCGGGTTGGCCACCAGGGCGTCGGCGAGGCCGACCCGCTGGCGGTAGCCGTGGCTGACGTGGCCCACGAGCTTGCGCGCGACGTCCTCGATGCCTGCCTTGCCCATCGCGCGCGAGACCGCGCCGCGACGCGCGCGCGCGGGGACTCCCTTCAGCTCGGCTCGGTAGCGGAGATACTCGACGACGCGCAGGTCCGGGTAGATCGGCACCTCCTGCGGCAGGTAGCCGATGTTGCGGCGCACCTCGAGCGACTGGCGCTGCACGTCGTAGCCCGCGACCTCGGCGCTCCCCGACGTCGCCGGGTGGTATCCGGTCAGCACGCGGATCGTGGTGGTCTTGCCCGCGCCGTTCGGGCCGAGGAAACCGACCACCTCGCCGCGCTCGATCTCGAACGAGATGCGGTCGACGGCCAGCGTCGGACCGAAGCGTTTCGTGAGTTCTGCGACCCGGATCATCAACGCACGGGCTAGCTCGCGGAGCCGCCCCCGTAACAGCGAACCGGCCCGGAACTGCCGGGCCGACCGGACAGAAGGTAGGACGGCCGCGCGACGAAGGCCAACATCGATCGCGCAGATCGACGCGGCCCGCGCTAGGCCGGGGCGGCCTCGGCGGGCGCTGCGAGCGCCTGCAGCCGCGCGAGGTGCTCGTTGAGCTTCTCGGTCGCGGCCCCGAGCTCCTCGCCGCTGACCGCGTTCGACTGCGACGCGCCGTCGAGCTGCGCGATCGCGTTGGTCACCAGCTGCACGGACTCACGCTGTTGGTCGGCGCCCGCGGCGATCTGGTCCAGCGCGGCGCCGACGTCGACCGTCCCCTGGATCAACCGGTCGAGGCTCTGGCCGGCCCGCTCGGCGACCGTCGTGCCCTCCCGCGCCCTGGAAAGGGCCGCTGCGGCGCGCTCGCTGATGGTCTGCGCCGAGGTCTTGCTCCGCTGCGCCAGCGCGCGCACCTCGTCCGCGACCACCGCGAACCCACGGCCCGCCTCGCCGGCGCGGGCGGCCTCGACCGCGGCGTTGAGCGCGAGCAGGTTGGTCTGGAACGCGATCTGGTCGACCACGCCGAGCAGCTCAGAGATCTCCTCGCTCGAGGTGTGGATCCCCGCCATCGCCTCGACCAGCTCCCCCATGTCGGACTGCACGCTGCCGATCGACGCGATCGACTCCTTCGACAGGCCGGACGCCTGCCCCAGCAGCGCGTGCTCCTGGTCGATCTGCGCGACGATCTGCTCGATCACGCCGCGGCTCTCCTCGACGGAGACGGCCTGCACCATCGAGGTGCCGGACAAGGAGCCGGACGCCGCGCCGATCTCGCCGGCGTTGCCGCGCATGTCCTCCAAGGTCGCGAGCAGCGCGCGCAGGACCTCGCCGCGCTGCGCCGCCGCGGCGCTGGCGCGCGCTGCCGTCTGCGGGAGCAGCGTCGCGGCCGCTGCCGCGGCCGCGGTCGTGTCCAGCTCGCGCGCCATCGCCTCGTCGAGCGCCCGCAGC
>JBMHDP010000397.1:0-16973 GCA_049889335.1 Planctomycetota bacterium | reverse complement strand
GCCTACATGGCGACGCGCAGCACGCAGACGCCCGTGCTCTACCAGCGCTACGTCGGCCACGACAACAACCGGGACTTCTACGCGCTCAACCAGCTCGAGGCGCGCAACATCAGCCGCGTCTTCTACCGCGGCTGGTGCCCTCAGGTCGTCTACAACCACCACCAGACGGCGCCGCGGAACACGATCATCTATACGCCGCCGTTCCGCGACCCCTTCAACTACCAGATCGACCCGCTGGTGGTGCGCGGCATCGAGATCGTCAGCGCGCACATGAACCACCGGTTCGCGCTCGAGGACAAACCCGGCGTGATCTCCCGGAGCGGCGCGTCCTACTCGGCGTGGTGGAACGGCGGGCTCCGCTCGACGACCTACTTCCACAACATGATCGGGATCCTGACCGAGTCGTTCGGCAGGCCGGAGCCGACCCGGATCACCCAGACGCTGTCGCGGCGGCTGCCCTACCACGACTACCCGCAGCCGGTGGCTTCGCAGCTCTGGCACGCGCGGCAGACGATCGAGTACCTGCAGACGGCCAACTTCGCGATGCTCGACTACGGCGCGCGGTTCGGCGACGACCTGCTGATGGGGATGTACACGATGGCGGCGCGCGCGATCCGGCGCGGCCGTGAGGATCACTGGACGGTCACGCCGCGGCTGGTCGCCGAGGCCGAGCGCCGCGACGACGACTCGGTGTTCTCCGATCCCGCGTGGCGCGACCCGCGCGCCTACGTGCTGCCGGCCGATCAGCCGGACTGGTCGGCGGCGACGCGGCTGGCGCGCACGCTCTGGCGCGGCGGCGTCGACCTGGAGGTCGCGGACGAGGCGTTCCCGCTCAACGGCAAGGTCATGCCCGCGGGCTCGCTGGTGATCCGCTGTGATCAGCCCTACCGCGCGCACGTGCTCGACATGCTCGAGCCGCAGTGGCACCCGGACGACATGCGCGACGGCAAGCCGATCCCGCCGTACGACGCCGCGGGCTGGACGCTGTCGATGCAGATGGACGTGCGGGTCGAGCGGACCTACGAGGCGCTGCCGGGCCCGTTCGTGGCCTTGACCGAGCTGCCCGCGTTCGCGCGGCGCGACCTGCCCGTCGCCGGCAGCCACTGGCTGATCGACGCGCAGGACCTGCACACCGTGACCGCGGTCAACCGGCTCCTCGCGGCAGGCTGCGACGTGCGCGCGCGCGAGGACGGCCGCTACGAGGTGACCGTGACGCCCGTGGCCGGCGAGGTGCTGGGGGCGGCAGCGCGCGACCTCGGCGTGCGCGCGACGGCGAGCGACGGCGAGCGGTCGGGCGCGCGGCTGCGTCCGGTCCGGGTCGGTCTCTTCGACGTCTTCGGCGGCCACATGGCGACCGGCTGGGACCGCTGGCTGCTGGAGCAGTTCGAGTTCCCGGTCGAGACCGTCTGGGGCGAGCGCGTCGAGCGCGGCGACCTCCGTGAGGACTTCGACGTGCTGGTGTTCCACACGGGCCTGCCGGGTCCGCGCGACCTCGACCGGGCGCGGCGTCGCCGCAACCCGCCGGACCTGGACAAGCTCCGCGCCGCGCTGCCGCCGTTCGAGGACTGGAGCGACCTGGAGGCGCGCGCGGTGCGGCTGACGGGCGACAAGTCGCTGCCCGCGATCCGCGAGTTCGTCGAGCAGGGCGGCACGCTGCTCGCGCTCGGTCGCGAGGTCGACAAGGTGATCCGACACTTCGACCTGCCGGTCAAGGTGGGCACCTACGTCCAGGACCCCGATGCCGAGGGCGGCGAGCGCCGCACGACGCGCGACGAGTACTACGTCCCGGGGTCGCTGCTCGCGATCGACGTCGACACGGGCCACCCACTGGCGCGCGGCGCGAGCCCGGAGATGGCGGCGATGCTCTACCGCACGGCAACGATCCTCGCGGTGCCCGAGCCGTCGCCGGCGATCGACGTGGTCGCAGCCTATCGAGCGGAGCAGACCCTGCTGAGCGGCTGGGCCATCGGGACCGAGCACCTCGCGGGCAAGGCGGGGGTGGTCGAGGCCCGCGTCGGGGCCGGTCGGGTGCTGCTCTACGGCATCGACGCGACCTACCGCGGCCAGCCGCTCGGCACGGCGAAGATGTTCTTCCAGGGGATCCTGACCGCTTGCGAGCGGGCCGAGCGCAGGTGAGGCTCTGAGGCCGAGGTGAAATCGCGGAGTCCCGACGGCGTTGCCTCGTCGGCTCGCGCCCCCCACACCGATCCTGTTCTCATGCTCCGTCTCCTCTCGTCCGCCGTCCTGCTCACCTCTCTCGCCTTTGCTCAAGACGCGACCGGCCCCGCCGAACAGCGCGCGGCGCCCGCGCTGCCGCAGGCCAACAGCGCCGGGGCGCGCCGCTACGTCGCGGACGCGCTCGCCAAGCTGGCGGCGTACGGCCGCGGCCGCTTCGCGACGACGGAGGGGCAGGACCAGGCGATGCTGCGCAACGCCGGGCTCCCCTTCGGCCCCGAGGACGTGACCGTCGACGGCGGCTGGCACCGCGACCTGGTCTGGGGCGACGCGGACGGCCGCGAATACGTGCGGGCGAACGGGCGCATGCTCGCCAAGATCTCCGGCGAGTGGCGGCTGCGGCGCGACAAGCTCGCGGGCGGGGTCCCGGCGCCCTTCACGTTCGACCCGAACTACCTGCTCGCGACGCTCGCGCGGCTGCCCGAGCGCGCCATGGCGGTGACGCACGTGGAGTCGGGCAAGCTCAAGGGATGCGCGTGCGCGATCCTGACCTGCAAGGTCGACGGCGACGACGCCCTCGAGCTGGCGGACTCCGGGGCGCTGCCCGACGTCGGCGGCGGATTCGGCGGGGTGATGATCATGGGCGCGATGGGGGGGCTGGGGATGGAGCCTCCTCGCCCCGACTACGAGACCTACCTGGCGTTCTTCGTCGACCTGGAGCGCGGCGACCTGCTGCGCTTCGCCGCCAAGTCGTACCAGACCGACGAGATGATGGGCGGCGTCGCCATCCAGATCGCCGGCGGCGGCGGGGACCTGGAGCTCGAGGAGGAAGAGGAAGAGGAAGAGGTCGACGACGGCCCCGTGACCTGGAAGCGCGGCTTTCCGCGGATCAAGCCGAAGAAGGACCAGTCGGTCCTGACGTTCCGCGTCGACTTCAAGGAGCTCGGCCTCGCCGAGGCGCCGAGCCTCGACGACGAGCTCCTGCAGCTGCTGCGCGCCCGCTGATCAGCGGCGCGGCAGCGCGACGTCCGGCGGATAGTGCTGGAGCATGCACGCCGGGCAGACGCCGTGCGTGAACCGGGCGCCGTTGAGGTCGCGCAGGAAGTGCTCGATGCGCTGCCAGCGGTCGTCTTCGCTGCGCACCGCGTGGCAGTGGCCGCACATCGGCACCAGCTGCGCGAGGTGGTCCACGCGCTGCAGGCACGCGGCGAGCTCGCGGTTCCCGCGGCGGAGTTCGAGCAGGTGGATGACGTGCGCGGCGAGCCGCCGCAGCGTGCGTCGGTGCGCGTCGGGCAGCGCGCGCGGCCGGCGGTCGATGAGACACAGCGACCCGAGCGCGTGGCCGGCGCCGTCGCGGAGCGGCTGGCCGGCGTAGAACCGGATGTGCGGCTCCCCCGTGACCATGTCGTTGTGGGCGAACCGCGGGTCGCGCGTCGCGTCGTGGCCCACCAGGGCGTCGTCGCGCGTGATCGCGTGCGTGCAGAACGAGCGGCCGCGCTCGACTTCGCCGCGCGGGCAGCCGTGCGCGGCCTTGGACCACTGCCGGTGTTCGTCGACGAGGCTGACGACCGCGATCGGCACGTCACAGAGTTCGGCCGCCATGGCCGCGATCTCGTCAAACGCCGCCTCGCTCCGCGTGTCGAGGATCGCGTAGCTCCGGAGCGCGTCGAGGCGCGCTCGCTCGTCCTGGTCGTG
Source organism: Planctomycetota bacterium (assembly GCA_049889335.1). Lineage (GTDB taxonomy): Bacteria > Planctomycetota > UBA1135 > UBA1135 > UBA2386. Next base: position 13,103 of record JBMHDP010000397.1, on the reverse strand, counting down.
GTACACGGTGGTCTGGTCCGGCGTGGGTCTAAGATGTCGGGATGAAGCTGTGCACCCTTGCGGCGGCCTGGGCCGCGGTCGTCGGCGCTTCCTGCACTTCGGCTCGGCAGGCGCAGGCCCCACATCCTGAACTTCCCCAGGTGCAAACCCCCGCCGGCTGGCGCGCTGGCGAGTGGCTGCCGATGGCGGCGCTGTGGTCCCCTTCGGACGGGGAGTTGCGTGACGCGCGCTGCGCGGCGCTGACGGCCGCGGGCGTCGCCGTCGCGCAGATCCCGCCCGAGAAATCCGCGGCGGAGGTCGGCGCGCTGCTCGACCAGCTGCGTCGCCGCTACCGCATCGACCAGGGCGCGCTGCACGCGCTGATCGGCGGCGACGGCGACGCCGCGCTGCGCGCGATCGAGGCCCACCGACACCAGTTCCAGTCGGTGACGAGCTTCGGCGAGGCGGCAGGCGTGGACCTCGAGGTCGCGCGCCGCATGCGCGGCCGCCGCGTGCGCGCGCTCGGCGACGCCGACCCGGGCGAGCTCGCGCGCCACGTCCGCCGCACCCATGACGCGCGCGCGGAGGCCGGCGCGGCGGCGGCTGTGGCTCGGGCGCTGGACTCGTTCCACGACGCCGCGGCCGTCGCCGACGGCTCGCGGTACTTCTCGATCTTCCCTGCGGACGCGGTGTTCCTCGGGACCGACGCGACCGAGCGCTGGACCGGCGAGGAGTTCCGCGCCTTCGCCGCGCGCTACTTCGAGCGGGACTCGGCCTGGGTCTACGTGCCGTTCGAGCGGCACGTCACGGTGTCCCCGAGCGGGGACCTCGCGTGGTTCGACGAGGCGCTCGACAACGCCGGCTACGGCGAGTGCCGCGGCAGCGGCGTGCTCGTCTGCCGCGACGGGGCGTGGGTCCTGCAGCAGTACAACCTGACCGTGCCCGTGCCCAACGACCTCATGGCCGGCGTCGCGCGCCAGATCCGGTCGCGCGAGGGCCGCCGGCCGTAGGCCGGCTCACGAGCTGCAGGAGAGCGCCGAGCAGCCGGCCTTGTGCCGCGCCCACTCGGGGCGCTTCTGCGCGAGGTCGTCGGCGTCCGGCTGTTCGTCGAAGGGCCGCTGCATCACGTCGTAGAGGCGACGCAGCGGCTGGAGATCGCCTTGTTCGGCGGCCTCGATCGCGCTCTGCGAGAGCCAGTTGCGGAGCACGAACTTCGGGTTGGTGGCGCGCAGCTGGGCGGCGATCGCCGTCGGCGTCACCGCTTCGTCCCGCGTCCTGCGCCACCAGCGCTGCAGCCACGCGACGCCGGCGTCGACGTGCGCCGCCGACGGCGCGCCGTAGAACGCCGCCGCGGTCGCAGCAGGGAGCTCCGCCGGCGGCGTCGGCGCCCCGACGACGTCCGCGAGCGAGCGGAAGAAGATCGTCATGTCGGTCTCCTCGCGCCCGAGCCAGTCGAAGGCGTCCTGCACCAGCTGCGCGTCGCCGGGGTCGGCTGCCCCGGTCAGGCCGAGCTTGGCGCGGAACCGCGTGAGCGCCGCCTCGGCGTAGACCCCCTTGAAGTGGTCGAGCGCCGCCTCGGCGGGGGCGGCGTCGCCGTCCAGCAGCGGGAGCGCGGCCTCGCACAGCCGCGCGACGTTCCACAGGCACACGCCGGGCTGGTTGCCGAACGCGTAGCGGCGCTGCCGCGCGTCGGTCGTGTTGGGCGTCCAGCCGAGCTGGAAGTCGTCGGTCCAGCCGTAGGGGCCGTAGTCGATGGTCAGGCCGACGACCGACATGTTGTCGGTGTTGAGCACGCCGTGCACGAAGCCGACGGCCTGCCAGTGGGCGACGAGCCGCGCGGTGCGTGCCGCGACCTCGCGCAGCCACGCCGCGTAGCCCTCCCTGCCCGCGCCGGCGAGGTCGGGGAACCACCGCGCCAGCGTGAAGTCCACCAGCTGCTTCACGAGGTCGACGTCGCCTCGCGACATCGGCAGCTGGTAGCTCCCGAACCGGAGGAAGGTCGGCGCGACCCGGCAGGTGATCGCGCCGGGCTCACCCTGCGGGTTGCCGTCGTAGAACATGTCGCGCACGACGGTGTCGCCGGTGCGCACCAAGGACAGCGCGCGCGTCGTGGGCACGCCGAGCGCGTGCATCGCCTCGCTGCACAGATACTCGCGCAAGGAGCTGCGCAGCACCGCGCGGCCGTCGCCCGCGCGCGAGTAGGCGGTCGGTCCCGCGCCCTTGAGCTGGACCTCGACGCGATCGCCGTCCGGCCGCTCCAGCTCGCCGAGCACGATGGCGCGGCCGTCGCCCAGCTGGCCGGCCCAGTGCCCGAACTGGTGGCCGCCGTAGTTCGCCGCGTACGGCGCCATGCCCGGCCAGAGCCGGTTGCCGCCCAGCACCTGCGCGGTCTCGTCGCGCTGCATCTGCGCTGCGTCCAGACCGAGCTCTCCCGCCAGCTGCGGGGACCAGTGCAGCACCTCGGGCGCGGCGACCGGCGTCGGCTGCACGCGCGACCAGCACGCGCCCAGGACCTCGCGCGAGCGCGGGGCCTCGTCCTCGTCGCCTGGCAGCGAGTCGAGGAAGTCGCGGTGGAAGGTCAGCGCGCTCATGCCCTCTTCCTACCACATCGGCGCCGTCCTAGATTGCACCCGTGGCCGCTGTCTCCAGCTTTCCCCCGGTCGCGGCGCGCGACGCGCGCGTCCTGGTGCTCGGCAGCATGCCGGGCGTGGCCTCTCTCGAGGCGCAGCGCTACTACGCGCACCCCCGCAACGCCTTCTGGCCGATCATGGCCGAGCTGCTGGGGTTTGAGCCGTCGCTGCCCTACCGCCGGCGGCTGGCCGCGCTCAAGCGCGCCGGCGTCGCGCTCTGGGACGTGCTGGCGCGCTGCGAACGGGAGGGCAGCCTCGACAGCGACATCGAGCCGGGCTCGGTCGAGGTGCAGGACTTCGCCGGGTTCCTGCGGCGGCACCGGCGCGTCGAGCGCGTGCTGTGCAACGGCGGCGCGGCGTTCCAGCTGTTCCAGCGGCGGGCGCTGCCCACGCTGCCTGCGTCGTTTGACGGTCTGGAGGTCGTGCAGCTGCCTTCGACCAGCCCCGCCAACGCCGGCGTCCGGCCGGCGCAGAAGCTGGCGCGCTGGCGCGCGGCGCTGGCGCCGCTGCTCGCGACGGACTAGCGCCGCTCGATGACCTCGTCGTGCGCGTAGCGGACCTTGGCGGCGCCCGCGTACTTGTCCTCCGCGGACCGGTAGCCGACGGCGCACGCGCAGAGCGTCGCGTAGCGTGTCCCCTTGAGGCCGAGCGCGTCGTCGTAGCCCGCCATGTCGATGCCCTCCATCGGACAGGTGTCGACGCCCATCATCGCCGCGGCGGTCATCATCTGACCGAGCGCGATGTAGGCCTGGCGCGCGTTCCAGCCGAACAGGTCCTTCGCCGCCCAGCCCTTGGTGAGGAAGCCGGCGATGACATCGCGGTAGCCCTCGAGCGACGCGAGGTCGCCGCCGCGCACCTCGCACTGCCGCGCGAGGTAGCGGTCGACGTCGTCCTCGGTCGTCGTGCGGAGCGCTGTCAGCACGACGTAGCGGTTGGCGTCGACGACCTGCGACTGGTTCCACGACAGGCCGCGCAGCTGCTCGCGCAGCGCCGGGTCCTCGACGACCAGGAACTTCCACGGCTGCAGGCCGAACGAGGACGGCGCCAGCACCAGCGACTGCTCGATCGCCGTCCAGACGTCCTCCGGGACCTTCCGGTCGGGGTCGAACTTCTTGACGGCGTAGCGCCAGTCGAGGCGGGAGAGGAGCTGCGCGGGGGTCAGTTCGGTCATGTTCAGTTGCTCGCCATCAGCTCGGTGACGCGACGGCTGAACGCCGCCGGATCGGTCGGGAGCGAGCCCTCGGCGAGCAGCGCCTGGTCGTAGAGCAGCGCGGACCAGTCGGCGAAGCGCGCCTCGTCCTCGAGGCCTTGGAGCTTCTGGACCACGGCGTGCTCCGCGTTGAGCTCCAGGATGCGCTTCTGTTCGGGGACGTCGTGGCCGGCCTCGCGCAGGACCTTGGCCTGGCGCGCGCTCATGCCGCCCTCCTCGGTGACGAGGCAGGCCGGCGAGTCGGTCAGGCGGTCGGTGACGCGCACCGTGCTGACGTGGTCGTCGAGGGCCGCCTGGACGCGCTCGAGGACCGGCGCGAGCTCCTTTTGGGCCTCTTCCTTCTTCTTCTTGTCCTCTTCGCTCTCGGGCAGGTCGAGCGCGCCCTTGGCGGCCGAGACCAGCTGCTTGCCGTCGAACTCGCGCAGCGCGTCGACGACCCACTCGTCGATCGACTCGGTCATCAGCAGGACCTCGTGGCCGTGCTTCTTCAGCGCCTCGATGTGCGGGCTCGCCTGCGCGGCGGCGAGGCTGTCGGCGGCGACGTAGTAGATCGACTTCTGCTCGTCGCCCATCCGGGAGACGTAGTCCTCGAAGCCGGTCATAGCGTCGCCGTCGCCGTGCGTGGTGTGGAAGCGCAGCAGCTTGGCGAGGCGCTCGCGGGCGTCGTGCTCGTGGTAGACGCCCTCCTTCAGGTTGCGGGAGAACTCACCGTAGAACTGTCGGTAGCGGTCGACGGTCTGCTTCTCGTCGGAGCCCTCGACCTCGCGCTCGGTCTCGCCCTCTGCGGCGAGCTCCTCGAGCAGCGTCAGCGTCTTGCCCACGACCTGCTTCTTGATGAAGCGGGTGGTCGCGTCCTTCTGCAGGATCTCGCGCGAGACGTTGAGCGGCAGGTCCTCGCTGTCGACCACGCCGCGGACGAAGCGCAGCCACTCCGGCACGATCTCCTGCGCGTCGTCCATGATGAACACGCGCTTGACGAACAGCTTGACGCCGCTCTTGCTGCGGTCCGTGAGGTCGAACGGCGCCTTCTCGGGCAGGTAGAGCAGGCCGGTCAACTCGTGCGTGCCCTCGACCTTGAAGTGGGTCCAGCCCAGCGGCGGGTTCCAGTCGTGCGACATCGACTTGTAGAACTCGCGGTAGTCGGCGTCCTCGACCTCCGTCCTCGAGCGGGTCCAGATGGCGCGCGCCTGGTTGAGCGTCAGCCACTCCTTCTCGGTCTTCTTCTCGTCGCCTTCGCCGCTGGTGCGCTCGACCTCCATGCGGATCGGCCACCGCACGTAGTCGCTGTATTTGCGCACGACCTCGCGCACCGGCCACTCCTGGACGTAATCCTTGGCGTCGTCCTTGAGGTGCAGCGTGATCTCGGTGCCGCGGCCCGCGCGGTCGGCCGCGGCGATCTCGAACTCGCCCTTGGCCTCGCTCTTCCAGGTCCAGCTCTCGTCGCTGCCGGCCTTCTTGCTGGTCACGGTGACCGCGTCGGCCACCAGGAACGCTGAGTAGAACCCGACGCCGAACTGCCCGATCAGCGAGACGTCCTTCTTCTGCTCGGCGCTGAGCGACTGCATCAGCTTCTTGCTGCCGCTTCGCGCGATCGTGCCCAGGTTGCCGATCAGCTCGTCGCGCGTCATGCCGACGCCGTTGTCCCGGATCGTCAGCGTGTTGGCCTCGTCGTCGCGGATGAGCTCGACGCGCAGCTCCTTGTCGTCGCCGAGCAGGTCGTGCTCGGTGAGCGCGCGGAAGTTGAGCTGGTCGAGGGCGTCAGCGGAATTGCTGATCAGCTCGCGGAGGAACACCTCCCGGTGCGAATACAGCGAGTTGACGACGAGGGAGAGGACCTCGTTGACCTCAGCCTGAAACGTGTGCTTCTCGGCGGTGGACGACATCGGGGGGCGGCGTTGCGGTTGGGGGTAGAGTGGGTTTCGAGGGGTAGCAGGATTGCGACGTCGGGCGTGAGGATCAAGAGGGAGATGCTCGCCCGGCGCCGCCGGCGGGCTACCATCCTGGCGTCATGGACGACCACAACCCCTACCGCAGCCTGGAGGTGCCGCCGGCCGCCTTCGCCGCCGCGAGCGAGCGCGCGGCCTTCCTCAAGAAGGTATACGGCATCCTGTTCCTCGGCATCCTCGGCTTCGCCGCGACGCTCTACGGGTGCGCCGCGGTGCCCGCGATGAACGACATGGCCTGGGGCGTCGCCCGGCTGATCTACGGTCAACGGTTCGGCTGGCTGATCTACATGGGCGTCTTCCTGGCCGGCTCCTTCGCCGTGCAGGCGCTCGCCGAGAAGCGGCCGGTCAACGTGCTCGCCTTCGGCGGGTGGGTGGTTCTGATGGGCTTCCTGGTCGCGCCGATCGTGCTGATCGCCGATCAGCAGCAGGGCGCCGAGGTCATCACGCAGGCGAGCGGCCTGACGGCGCTGGTCTTCGGGGGCCTGACCGCCTATGTGCTCTGGACCGGCGCGGACTTCAAGTGGATGGGGGGCGTGCTGGCGATGCTCGGCTTCGGCCTGTTCGCGACCTGCCTGCTCGGCTGGCTGATCGGGTTCTCCCTCGGCCTGTGGTTCTCGGCGCTGGTCGTGCTGATGTCGGCGGGCTACGTGGCCTACAACACCAGCCGGATCCTGCACCGGATGCCCGCGAACATGGCGATGAGCGCTGCGATCCTGCTGTTCACGGACGTGGTGCTGCTGTTCAAGCACATCCTCATCCTGATGATGAGCCTGAACAACCGCGACTGAGGTCGCGGCGGCCCGTCCCCCGGGCCGCGTCCTGCCTACGGGGTCACCTGGCCCCGGCCCCTCCGCCGACTCAAGCGCCGCGGCGTTCCTGCCGATGGCTAGGGCAGAACAGGATCGACGGCGTCCCGGCACCGGTGCCGGAGAGGGCGCGATCCGCTGTCCGCACGGCAGAGGGATGAGATGAAGGGCGTGATCTTCGTGATCTTCGAGGACTTCGTGACCTCGACCTGGGGGGCCGAGACGTTCGAGGACCTGCTGGACGCGTGCCCCGCCGCCGCGAGCGAGCCGTTCGTGGGGCCGAAGACCTACCCCGACGACCTGATGGTCTCGATGCTGACCGCCGCGTGCGCGAAGCTCGGGGTCACGCCCGACGTGGCGCTGCGCGCCTTCGGGAAGTTCGCGTTCGGCGGCCTGATCCAGCGCTATCCGGGGTTCCTGGACGGCGTGGAGCATCCGCGCCAGCTGCTGCTGGCCGTGCACGACATCATCCACGTCGAGGTCAAGAAGCTGATGGAGGGCGCGACGCCGCCGAACCTCTTCTACGAGGGCGTCGACGGCGACCCGGACCAGCTCGTGATCCACTACGAGTCCGACCGCGGACTCTGCGCGCTGATGGAGGGGCTGCTCGACGGCGTCGCGGAGCACTTCGGGGTCGAGATCGGCTACCAGCACACCGCCTGCACCCACCGCGGCGCGGCGCGGTGCACGTTCGAGCTGCAGTTCCAACAGGCGGTGAGGACCTGAGCATGGACGCCGCCCGTTGGGAGCGACGCCTGCAGCGGGAGAAGGCCCGCAACTTCGAGCTCGAGCGGATCATCGAGGACAAGACCCGCGAGCTCTACCTGGCCAACGAGCGGCTCCGTGAGCAGAACGAGGGGCTCGAGGCCGAGATCGAGGCGCGCACGCTGGATCTCCGCGCGGCGTTCCAGGCCGCCGAAGCGGCCAACCGGGCCAAGACCGAGTTCCTGGCGCAGATGAGCCACGAGCTGCGCACGCCGCTGCACGGCTTGACCGGCACGATCGACGCCCTGACGCGGACCGAGCTCGACGGCGGCCAGCGCGGACTGCTGGACCAGTGCCAGTCCTCGGCGGAGCGCCTGCTGCGCGTGATCGGCGAGGTGCTCGACTTCGCGCGGATCGAGTCCGGCAAGCTGGAGTTCGAGCTGCGGCCGACCAGCCTGCAGGACGTGCTCGACGCCGCGGCGTCTTCGTTCGCCGCCGCCGCCGAGCAGAAGGGGATCTCTCTCCGCCGTGAGGTCTGCGGCGCCGCGGACGTCTGGGTCCTGGCCGACTCGCACCGGCTGGGCCAGATCCTCGCGAACCTGCTCAGCAACGCCGTCAAGTTCACCGAGCGCGGGGAGATCCTGGTGCGCGCCGCCGTCCGGCTGGACGGCGACCATGCCGAGGTCACCTGGACCGTCCGGGACAGCGGCTGCGGCATGACGCGCGCGGCCGCGGACCGCATCTTCGACGCGTTCCGGCAGGCGGAGGTCGCGACCACGCGGCGGTTCGGCGGGACCGGCCTCGGCCTGTCGATCGTCAAGGGCATCGTCGACGCGATGTCCGGCGAGATCTCGGTCCAGACGCGCATCGGCGAGGGCACGACGTTCTCGGTCGTGACGCGGCACGAGCGCTGCGCCGGCCGCGACGTCCGGCCGCAGGCCAAGGTGACGGCGCTCGACCTGTCGGGCAAGCGCGTGCTGGTCGTCGACGACCACCCGATCAACCGCACGCTCTGCGAGGCCATGATGAGCGGCTGCAACTGCGAGCTGCTGTTCGCGCGCAACGGTCAGGAGGCGATCGTTCAGGTCGCCGAGCAGGCGCCGGACCTGATCCTGATGGACTGTCACATGCCCGGCATGTCGGGCCTCGAAGCGACCCGACTGATCCGCGCGGCAGGCTACGACCGGCCGATCCTCGCGGTCAGCGCCGACGTGACGACGGACAACGCGGCGGCTGTGGTCGCCGCCGGCATGCAGGGGATCCTGGGCAAGCCGTTCCGGCAGGCGGACCTGTTCCGCGCGGTCGGTGACGTGCTCGCGCCCGCCGCAGGCGATCCGCGCTAGCGCGCCGTCTGGCGCCTTCGCTGGCGCCGCGGGTAGGCTGACGGCGACGCGCAGCGGCGCAGAACGGAGGTGAGCGTGGACCACAGCATGAACGGCAGGTCCGCCGTCGTGACCGGCGGCGGCTACAACATCGGGCGCGCGGTGGCGCTGCGGCTGGCGGCCCAGGGCGCGCGCGTCACGGTGCTCGGCAGGCGCCAGGCGCTGCTCGACGAGACCGTCGCGCAGATCGAGGCCCGCGGCGGCGACGCGCTGGCCGTGGCCGGCGACGTCACGGTCTACGCCGACTGCGAGCGCGCGGTCGCGGCGGCCACCGAGCGCTTCGGCGCGGTCGACGCGCTGGCCGCGATCGCCGGCGGCAGCGGCGCCGAACAGCCGGTCGACGAGGTCGATCCTGTCGCGTGGGCGCGCGTGGTCGAGGTCAACCTGACGGGGACGTTCCACGCGGTCCGCGCTGTGCTGCCGCAGATGAAGGCGCGCGGCTCGGGCGCGATCGTGACGACCTGCGGCGGCGGCAGCTGGTTCCCGGTCGTCGGCGCGCACGCGACGGCCTACGCGGCGGCCAAGGCCGGCGTGTGCCGGCTGACCGATCAGCTGGCCGTCGAGCTGATGGCGGACGGTGTCCGCGTCAACTGCCTCGAGCCGGGTCAGGTCTGGGGCCCGGAGAAGCTGCGCCAGGTCGAAGACGAAGAGCGTCGGACCGGCGCCGAGGACCCGGGCCGCGCTTGCAACCATCCGCCCGAGCACGCCGCGGAGCTCGCTGCCTTCCTGCTGTCGGACGCGAGCGCGCCGCTGACCGGTCGGATCGCGTCCGTCGACGAGGACTGGTGGCGCGACCCCGCGCAGGTGCGCGCGGTGAGCCAGAGCCTGCACGCCTACTGTCTCCGACGCGCCGACGGTCCGGCGTAGTTTCGGCGCAGCGCACAGGCCGCCGGGCGGCGACCGGTGCGGCGCGGTTCGCGCTTGCCTGCGCCGATGCGCGCCGTTGTCGTAGGCCGCGTGCTCCGCCCGCTCGCCGCTGGTGCCGCGTTCAGCGCGGCCTCTCTGTTGGTCGGTCAGTCCCCCTCCTTGTTCGGGGAGCCGCAGCCGCTCACGTCGGCCGCGGCCGCCGCCGAGTGTGTCTACGCGGCGGACGTGGACGGCGACGGGGACATGGACGTGCTGTCGGCGTCCTTCAACGACGACAAGATCGCGTGGTACGAGAACGTGGACGGCCAGGGCACGTTCGGGGCCCAGCGGGTGATCACGACATCAGCGGACGGCGCCCGGAGCGTCTACGCGGCGGACGTGGACGGCGACGGGGACATGGACGCGCTGTCCGCGTCGTCTGTCGACGACCGGATCGCGTGGTACGAGAACGTGGACGGTCAGGGCACGTTCGGCGCCCCGCAGCTGATCACGGCTGCTGCGGTGGATCCGTGGAGCGTCTACGCGACGGACGTGGACGGCGACGGCGACATGGACGTGCTGTCGGCGTCTGCTGCCGACGACACGATCGCGTGGTACGAGAACGTGGACGGTCAGGGCACGTTCGGGGTCCAGCAGGTGATCACGGCGGCTGCGAACGGCGCCCGGAGCGTCTACACGGCGGACGTGGACGGGGACGGGGACATGGACGTGCTGTCGGCGTCCGATCTCGACGACACGGTCGCGTGGTTCGAGAACGTGGACGGCCAGGGGACGTTCGGAGCCGAGCGCGTGATCACGGCGGCAGCGGACGGCGCGCGGAGCGTCTACGCGACAGACATGGACGGGGACGGGGACATCGACGTGCTGTCAGCGTCCGCTAGAGACGACACGATCGCGTGGTACAAGAACGTGGACGGTCTCGGCACCTTCGGGGCCCAGCAGGTGATCGCCACGGCGGCGCCGTTCTCGAACCCAGTGAACGGCGCCCGGAGCGTCTACGCGGCGGACGTGGACGGGGACGGGGACATGGACGTGCTGTCGGCGTCGTCTGCGAACGACCGGATCGCGTGGTACGAGAACGTGGACGGCCAGGGCACGTTCGGGGTCCAGCAGGTGATCTCGTCGGCTGCGAACAACGCCAGGTCCGTCTACGCGGCGGACGTGGACGGCGACGGGGACACGGACGTGCTGTCGGCGTCCCTCTTTGACAACAAGGTCGCGTGGTACGAGAACGTGGACGGCCTGGGCGCGTTCGGAGTCGAGCAGGTGATCACGAAGGCTGCGAGCGGCGCCCGGAGCGTCTATGCGGCGGACCTGGACGGGGACGGGGACATGGACGCGCTCTCGGCGTCCTATGCCGACGACAAGATCGCGTGGTACGAGAACGTGGACGGTCTGGGCGCGTTCGGAGTCGAGCAGGTGATCACGCGGGCAGCGGACGGCGCCCAGAGCGTCTACGCGGCGGACGTGGACGGAGACGGGGACATGGACGTGCTGTCGGGGTCTCTTCTGGACGACAAGGTCGCGTGGTACGAGAACGTGGACGGTCAGGGCACGTTCGGATCCCAGCAGGTGATCTCGACGGCCGCGAATGGCGTCGAGAGCGTCTACGCGACGGACGTGGACGGCGACGGAGACATGGACGCGCTGTCGGCGTCCTTTGTCGACGACAAGGTCGCGTGGTACGAGAACGTGGACGGCCAGGGCACCTTCGGACCCCAGCAGGTGATGCCGACGGCTGCGATCGGCGCTGCGAGCGTCTATGCGGCGGACCTGGACGGGGACGGGGACGCGGACGTGCTGTCGGCGATCTATAGCGTCAGCACGATCGCTTGGTACGAGAACGTGGACGGCCAGGGCACGTTCGGGTCCCAGCAGGTGATCACGACGGCTGCGATCGGCGCTACGAGCGTCTACGCGACGGATGTGGACGGGGACGGGGACATGGACGTGCTGTCCGCGTCGTCGGTCGACGCCAAGATCGCCTGGTACGAGAACGTGGACGGTCAGGGCACGTTCGGGTCTCAACAGGTGATCACCGTGGCTGCGGACGGCGCGGAGAGCGTCCATGCGGCGGACGTGGACGGGGACGGGGACATGGACGTGCTGTCGGCTTCGTCGGCGAACAACAGGATCGCGTGGTACGAGAACGTGGACGGTCAGGGCACGTTCGGGCCCCAGCAGGCGATCACGTCGGGAGCGAACGTCGCCTGGGGCGTCTACGCGACGGACGTGGACGGGGACGGGGACATGGACGTGCTGTCCGCGTCTCGGGGAGATTCCAAGGTCACCTACTACCAAAACCTGCGCACCGAGCGCCTCGGCGCCGGCTGCGCCGGACTGCTGCTGACGGCAGACGCGCCGATGCGGGTAGGGGTCGCGTCGACGGTGACGCTCGACGGCGTGCCGTCGGTGGGGCCGGGGGGGCTGTTCTTCCTCGGGACGCAGGCGCAGGCGTCGCCGCTGGCGCTGAACGGCGCGTGCACGGCCTACATCGTGCCTGACCTGCACTACTACCTGATGCCGGCGCCGCAGGGTCGCGCGCAGCTGACGATCCCGGTGCCGTCCAACGCCGCGCTGGTCGGGGCCGCAGTGGCGGTGCAGGGCACGGCGCGGAGCTTGCATCCAGCGGCGTGGCGTCGGCGCTGGGCGGTGTCCAACGGGCTGCTCTACACGGTCGGGAACTGACGAGTTCTCGACCGGCGCGGGCCCGCGCTCATGAGCGGGCGCCGAGCTCCAGCCGCATCAGGTCCGCTGCCATCTCCACTTCGCCGTCGAAGCGTGCCCGCGCCTGCGCGACCAGGTCGACGCCGTCGCAGGCCGGGTAGAAGTGTGTCAGCAGCAGGCGCCGCGCGCCCCCGCGCTGCGCGTAGTCACCCGCGAGCCCTGGGGTGAGGTGTCCTTCGATCTTGGCGTCATCGGGCGCTGCGGCGTCGCACACGAACACGTCGACGTCGCGCGCGAGGTCGACCAGCTCCTCGCAGGTGTCGGCGTCGCCCGACAGCGCGACGACGCCGTCAGGGGTGCGGAGTCGGTAGCCGAGGCTCTGGGCGGTGTGACGGATCGGGATCGACGTGACCTCGAAGCCCGCGACCTGCGCCGTGCCCGGCAGCCACTCGACGAGGTCGAGCTCGTAGCCCCGCGGCTCGAGCCACGGCCACGCCTCGGTCAGCTTCTCCACCAGCCGCTGCAGGCCGGGCGCGCCGTAGACGCGCAGCGGCTCGGCCTTGATCAGCTGCGGTGAGCGCAGCGCGAACAGCAGCGCCGCGAGGTCGGCGCAGTGGTCGGTGTGGTAGTGCGTCAGCAGCACCGCGTCGAGCTCGGTCGGGGACACGCCCGCCTGCGCGAGCCGGCGCAGCGTGCCCGGCCCGCAGTCGACCATCACCTTGCTCGCGCCGTGCTCCAGGAGGTATCCCGCCGGGAACCGGTCGGGCACCGGCACTGCCGTCCCGGAGCCGAGCACGGTGAGTCGCATGGGCGCAGGGTAGCCACGGGTGCTTCGGGTTCGAAGCTCAGGCTTCCGGCGGCGCCTGGCGCGTCCGCAGCCAGCGCGCGAGCGCGAGCGAGCGGGCGAGGCG
>JBMHDP010000396.1:0-5523 GCA_049889335.1 Planctomycetota bacterium | reverse complement strand
GGCGGGCCCCCCCCCCGGCCGGGTCCCGTCCGAGCGCGCGCAGCCCGGCGAGGCGCTGGGCGGCTGCCGCGCAGTCCGGGTTCTCCTGCAGCGCCGCGCGGTAGTGCGCCGCGGCGGCGGCCGACGCGCCGCGGAGCTCCTCGACGAGGCCGCGGTGGAACGCGATCCGCCACCCGGGCGCGCCGAGCGCGCCGGCCGCGTCGAGCGCACGGAGGGCGTCCTCGTGTCGTCCCTCGAGCTGGTGGAGCCACGCCGAGCTCTCGTAGAGCGCGGCGGCGTCCGGTCGGGCGCGGAGCCCCTCGTCGACGAGCGCGCGCGCCAGGTCCATGCTGCCGTCCTGGACGGCGACCCGCACGCGCAGGCAGCGCGCTTCGACGTGCGACGGCGCGAGCTTGAGGGCGCGGTCGAGGTAGCCCTGGGCGCGCTGCGGCTGGCCGCGCTCGAGCGCGAGCGCGGCCGCGGCGACCTGGCTCGGCACGTGGGACGGGTGGCGGGTCGCGAGGCGCTCGACCGCGAACTGGAGCCGCTCGGCGGCGAGCGAGTCGGACGCCGCCGCGTCCTGGTCGCGGGCGAGCAGCTCCTGGAGCGCCGCGTCCGGAGCCGGCTCGTAGTCCGGGGACCACAGCGAGCAGCCGGTCAGCGCGCAGAGGAGGAGCAGAGAGGTGCAGGAGTGGAGACGCATCGGATCATCGGGTCGCGCCGAAGCCGGCGGTGTCGACCAGGAAACCATAGAACGCAGGCCCCAGGCTCATCACGAAGACCCCGGGGAGGAAGCAGATGACCAGCGGGAACACCAGCCGGGCCGGCAGGGACTGGGCGCGCGCGAGCGCGCGCTCCCGGAGTTCGCCGCGCAGGTCGTCGGCCTGACGGCGCAGGGTGGACGCGAGGCCGATGCCGACCTCGTTGGCCCGGATCATCGCCGCCGTGAAGCTGCTGAGCTGCGGGACCTCGACGCGGCGCGCGAGGCGCCGGAAACAGCTGCTCCGATCCGTGCCCCCCAGAAGCTCGGCCTGAAAGGTCAGCAGCTCGCGTCCGAGCGGTCGCTCCGCGCCCAGGGTCGAGAGCACGCGGGTCAGCGCGCCGTCGAAGGCCAGCCCCGCCTGCGCCAGGCTGGCGAACAGCTCGAGCGAGGGGTAGAGGTCGCGGAGCAGCTGGTCGACGAGGCGCCGCCGACGTCGTCGGACCCTCGCGGTCGGGACCGCGGCGAGCGCCAGCGGCAGCAAGACGGGGACCGCCACCACGACCGGCACGAACAGCACGCCGACGCGGCCCGGGATCGCGTCCAGGGACGCCGACGCAGCGGCCAGCAACCCGGAGGCCTGCACCGTCACGCCCAGCAGGGCTCCGAACAGCCCCAGGCCCGCCGTCCAGGCCCAGAACCGCCAGGAGGCGCTCGGGTCGCGCGCGCCCGCGCGGGAGAGCCCCCGGGCGCCCCCGCCGTCGGGCGCGCGACCGGGCGGCTCGACCGGGACGCGGTCGGTGGCGAGTTGGGCGGCGCCGAGGCGCTCCCGCGCGACGAGGCGCGTCGCGCGGCGTCGCGCCGCGAACACCACCACGCCGATCGCGCCGACGAGCGCGAGTCCCCAGGCTGCGGTCTGCATCAGACCTCGATGCGCGTCAGACGCGCCATCCAGAAGATGCCGGCGGCCTGCAGGCCGACGCAGAAGGCCGCGATCCCGCCGCCGAGGTCGGATCCGAGGAACGCCTCGACGCGCTCGGGGTTGTTCACCCAGGCCAGGGCGGCGATGCCGTAGACCACCAGCAGGATGCCGAGCACCGAGACGCGGGCTTCGGCGGACTGGCCCTGCACGCGTCGGGCCAGGTTGACGCGGTCGCGCACCGTCTCGGCGATCGCGTGCAGGCCCGGCGCGACGGCGCCGCCGCTCTGCCACTGCACGCTCAGGTAGTGCGTCAGCAGGCGGAACGCGGGCAGCGGCAGGGTCGCTTGGGCGTCGAGAAAGACGCGCTGCGGGTCGTCGCCGAGCCGGAGGCGGTCGGCGGCACGGGCCAGGACCTCCCGCAGCGGCGGCCGGACGTCCCGGACGACGCCTTCGAGGGCCTCGGCGACGCTGACCCCCGCGGACACGCTCGAGCCTAACAGGTCGAGCGCGTCGGCGAGCTGGCTCTCGACCCGCACGGTGCGCGCGGCGACCACGGCCCCGTCGAGGACCCACGCGAGCGCGCCGATCAGCACGGCCAGCGCCACGGTGAGCTCCACGTAGAGCGGCGTGAGCAGCAGCGCCGCCCACGCCGCCCCGGCACATCCCGCGGCGACCCCGAACCGGCCGCCGGCCGCGTCGAAGCCGACGCGCAGGGCGCGACGGTCGACCGGGGCCTGAGTCAGGGCCGGCGCTGCGTCGCTCACGGTCGGCCTCCGAGTCCGGGCGTGACGCGGTCGTCGCCGCCGCCTTCGCCTTGGAACAAGCGCGGCGGCAGGTCGGCGCCGCGTTCGCGGAGCCGTTCGACCACCCTCGGGAGGATGCCGGTCGAGGCGTGCCGCCCTTCGATGCGGCGCTCGCTGCGGCCGGTGCGCTGCCAGCGGAACAGCTCCTGGAGCAGCGGCGTCTCGCCTTCCAGGCCGGTGACCTCGCTGATGCTCTCGATCCTGCGGACGCCGTCCTCGGCGCGGCTCACGTGGACCAGCAGCTGGACCGCCGAGGTGATCTGCTCGCGGATCGCCCGCGACGGCAGCTCGGTGCCCGCCATCAACACCATCGTCTCGAGCCTGCTGAGCGCGTCCCTCGGGGAGTTGGCGTGCACGGTCGTGAGGCTGCCCTCGTGGCCGGTGTTCATCGCCTGCAGCATGTCGAGCGCTTCGCCGCTGCGTACCTCGCCGACCAGGATCCGGTCGGGACGCATCCGGAGCGAGTTGACGACCAGCTGTCGGATCGAGACCTCGCCGGAGCCCTCGGTGTTGACGGTCCGGCTCTCCAACCGCACGACGTGCGGCTGGTCGAGCTGCAGCTCGGCGGTGTCCTCGATGGTCACGATGCGCTCGTCCTGCGGGATCGCCTCGGCGAGCGCCCCGAGCAGGGTCGACTTGCCGGCGCCGGTGCCGCCCGAGATCACCATGTTCGTGCGGTGGCGCACGGCCTCCCGGAGGAACTGGAGCATGGCTGCGTCGACCGAGCCGTAGCGCAGCAGGTCGTCGCCGCGCAGCCGGCGCTGGCCGAAGCGACGGATCGAGAGCGTCGGGTAGTCGATCGATACGGGCGGGATCGTCGCGTTCACCCGGCTGCCGTCCGGCAGGCGGAAGTCGGCCATCGGCGCGGACTGGTCGATGCGGCGTCCGACGCGCGCCGCGATCCGCTCGATCACACGGAGCAGGTGCTCGGCGTCCCGGAAGCAGACGTCGGTGCGCTCCAGCTTGCCGTAGCGCTCCACGTAGACGTCTTGCGGGCCGTTCACGAGCACGTCGGTGACCGCGGGGTCGAGGACGAGCGGCGCCAGCGGGCCGAGCCCCAGGGTCTCCTGCAGGAGGTCGCGGCCGAGCTGCTCGCGCTCGCGCGCGTTCAGCGGCAGATCCTCGCTCGCGAGCACGTCCTCGGCGAACTGCTGCACGAACGCGCCGACGCGCTCTTCGCCCGCGCCCAGCAGGTCTCGGTCGGACAGCTGCTCGAGGAGGCGCGCCTGCAGCACGCCCTTGACGTCGACGTAGTCGGTGGCGGGCCGGGACGCTTCGTCCTCCGGCGACGCGTTCGCGTCGGGGCGGCCGGGGGCCTGCGGCCGCTTCATCCGCGCGGCCATCTCGGCCGCGCGCGAGCCCCGAAAGAGCGAGCGGTGCGTCGCGCGTTCCTCGAGGTCGGCGGGGTCTTTTCCTGGGCGCGCCGTCATGCGTTGCTCTCGGCTCCTGCGTCGGCGGGCGCCGCGAGCAGGTCGGCCAGCTGGCGGATCGTCCGACGGAAGCTGCTGACGCGCGAGGCGCGGAGCACGACCGGGGTCCCGGTGTTGCAGGCCGTCACCGCGGCGCGGGTGAACGGGACCACGAGCTCCAGCGCGCGGCCGAGCCGCGTCGCGACGTCGCGCGGGCTCAGCTGACCGCTGTGGCTGGGCACGGACACGTTGAGCAGCATGCGCTGCCGTTCCCGCTCGACCCCGACGCCCTCCAGCAGCTCGTTGAGCCGCTCGGCGCCGAGCACGGTAGGGACCGTCGGCGCGACGACCTGCCAGACTTCGTCGGCGCGGTCGAAGGCCGCGATCGCGATGCCGTCGAGGATCGGGAAGGTGTCGACGATGACGTGGTCGTAGGCCGCGCGCGCGACCGCGAGGATGCGGGAGAGGTGCTCTTCGCTCACCGCCGCTGCCTGGACGGCGTCCCCCGGCGCAGCGAGCAGGTCTAGGCCGCAGGGGTGCGGCACCGTGAACTCCCGCAGCAGCGTCGGGTCGAGCCGGTCGATCTGCTCCACCACGTCGTGCATGGTGACGGCCGGCTCCAGGCCGAGCATGGGCGCGCACAGGCCGAGCTGGAGCGAGGCGTCGACCAGCAGGGTGCTGCCGGGCGCGCGCTGCGCGAGCTCACAGGCGACGTTGACGGAGAGCGTGGTCTTGCCGACGCCCCCCTTGTTGCTGGTGAACGCCGCGATGCGGCCCGGCGCGGACAGCTCGCGGCCCGCTTCCCGCGCCGGCCCGGCCCGGCGGAGCACGGCGGTGAGCTCGTCCGAGGACAGCGGCCGGCGGAGGAAGTCCTGCACGCCCGCGCGCGTGGCCGAGACGACGAACGCGGTCTCGTCGTCGGCGGACGCGAACGCGCGACGGTCCAGCATCCCGACCAGGGACGCGCCGGGCGCTGCCTCGCGCAGCTCGCGGACCGTCGTCTCGAAGGACCGTGCAGGTCCTTGGGCGGGCACGCAGATCACGTCGGGCTGCTGCGCGCGCGCGACGCGGACGGCCTGCACGTGGTTCTCGGCGACGTGCGCGAGGACGCGGACGTCCTGGAGTCCGCGCTCGGCGGCCTGCCACTCGGCGTCGAGGTCGGCGTCGTCGTGGACGAGCAGGAGGGTGATGGGACGCGTCATGGGCTATCTGCGGAGCACCGGTGCGAGCACGGGTTCGGCGAAGGACGTGTGCAGCGCGCGCAGCGACGCGTTCGCGTCGAGCGCGAGGCGCGCGTCGAGCGCCGCGGGCGACGTGCTCGACGCGCCGCTCGGGAGCACGGCGCTCGGCAGCCGCGTGACGGTGAGCGTCGCGCCGACGAGCGCGGCCTGCGCGAAGGCGAAGCCGCACGCGACCCTGCCTGCTGGGTCAAGGCCGTAGACCGGGACCAGCAGCGTCGTCGCGGGTGGGGGCGATACGCCGCCGCCGACCGGCGTGAGCAGCGCGCCGACCGAGGAGACGCGCGCTGCGAGCGTGACGCCCTGCTCGACGCCCGCGGCGCGGAGCCGTCCGTCGGCGTCGACCTCGAGCGCGACGGCGGCGCCGGGCGCCGTCGTCTGCCAGGCCGCGCCCGGATCCGTCCGCAGCGCGAACGACGCCAGGACCACCGCGCCGGCGGGGTCATCGGAGACGCGCAGCGCGCGCTGGGCC
>JBMHDP010000395.1:0-8411 GCA_049889335.1 Planctomycetota bacterium | reverse complement strand
CCGCGCCAGCTCCTTGGCGTCGACCGGGTCCTGCGCGTGCCACTGGAGCAGCACGCTGAGCTTGCCCATGTAGGCGACCGAGGCGTTGCTGCCGGTCGCGCTCGCGAAGACCTGCGCGACGTTGTCGGTGAGGATCAGGTCGGGCTCGGCGGTGCCGTTCTGGTGGTTGCCGCCCTCGTAGCGCACGTCCATGTAGAACAGCGCCCGCGCGATGTCGCCGCGGCGGTCGTGCCAGACCTGGAAGCCGCCAGGCGAGTTGCCGGTCGTGCGCCAGTTGGAGTTGCCGGGGAAGACCCCGCTGCCGCCGCCCTGGCCGCTGTTCACCTGCGTGGTGAGCTCGACCCACGAGGCGCTGCCGTTGTCGAACACCCGCCGGTCTCGCTGGCTGTTGTAGCCGATGTCGCAGAGGAACAGGTGGTGGCAGTCCGTGTAGGCGTAGTTGCTGCTGACGTTGCTCGGGAAGCCGTAGCTGTTCGGCCAGACGTGCTCGCGGTTGTAGTTGCTGTTGCCGCCGGTCGCCTTGGGATAGGTCGCGTTGCGGTAGACGTCGAGGATGCGGCCGCTGTTGGTCGGGTCCTGGTCCGCGATCTTGAGGATGTCCCACGTGTCGGTCGCGCCCGACGTGTACGGGAAGCGCTGGTGGTCGTCTATCACGTCGTGCAGCGTCGCGCGCAGCTGCGCGGGCGTGGTCGTGACGACGGCCGCGTAGTAGTTCGTCGGCGCCTGCGCCGCGACGGCGACGCAGGTGCAGAGCGAGCTCAGGAGGGCGCGGCGCATGGGCCTAGGAGGATAGCGCGGGAGCGGACGCTGCGCAGGCGGCGCGTCGCCGACAGACCGCGGGACGCGTCGGTCCGCCGCATTCGCCGTCAGCCGCCGTAGATCACGCTGCCGACCGCGTCGCGGAGCACGGCGGCGGCGGCGGCGTGTCCCGCCGGGCCCCAGTGGGCGTCGCAAGGCAGGAACTGGTCGCCGAGCGCGCCCTCGAAGCGCGCCCGCAGCGCGGGCAGCAGCGGCACGAACCAGATGTTGTCGACGCCTGCGGCCCACTCGGCGAGCGCGGCGTCGAGCGGATTGCGGCCGTCCGGACCGCACGCGGCGAAGTCTGCGTGGCGCGGGATCGTAAACAGCACCACCGGTCGCGGGGCGGCCGCGGCGGCGAGCTGTTCGTACGAGTGGCGGAGCCGCTCGAACTCCTCCTGCGAGAACCGGAAGAACCTGCTGGTCGGTCCTTCGGCCGAGGCCTCGAGCCTGCGCGCGTAGCGCCACTGCTTGAACGCCGAGTAGGCGAAGTCGAGCACGTTCTTGCTGTAGGTGAACTCGCGCAGCGCGCGGCCGAAGGAGACCTCCGCCGCCGAGGTGTCACAGCGGTACTTGGAGTCTTCGACCGAAGGCAACGAATAGCGCAGCTCGAGGTCGGGGTAGCGCCCCTCCCAGTAGGGCTGGTAGCGGTCGGGCTTGGGCACGTCGTCGTCGAAGTCGTTCTCCGGCAGGATCGACGCCAGCACGGCGTCGTGCCGGAACCCGGACGCGAGGTGGGTGTAGAGCGCGAACGCGTGCGTCGGCCCGGTGTTGCCGCTGGAGCCGAAGTTGAGGTGCGGCGTGCCCGTGTCGGCCTCCAGCACGTCGGAGAGCCGGTCTTCGGCCGCGACCCCGAAGCCCTCCATGAACGAGTCCCCGAGCACGACGACGCGTCGCGCGTCGCTGTCCCGCGACCGCTCGCGGTCCCGCGCGCCGTACGAGTTGCTCTCGTAGACGACGCGGAAGCAGGCCTTCTGGTGCAGGTAGCGCGTGTCCGGCGGATGCCACGCGCCGAACCCAGGGTCCAGGTCTCCCCAGAATCCGGCGGACCCCGCTGCCAGGGAATACGAGGGCACGCGCGCCGAGATCAGGCCGGTCGCGGTGACGAGCCAGCAGCCGAGCTCGAGCATCACGGCCGCCACTGTCACGCCGACGGCGAGCGCCCCGAGGCGACGAAGGATCCGTTGGGAGCGGCTGCGTTTGGTAACTGGCAAGGAAAGCCTCAGCGAGCGGGACCGGCGCCCGCGTAGGCACGACAGGTAACCGATCCTGCGCGGGAGGCCCAGCGCGTGGGCCTTCCGCGGGATCGTCGAGCCTCGACGAAGCTGGGCGGGCGGCCACCTCCGACCTCACCGGAGGTGACCGCTCGACGCCGGTCACGTTGCACCCAAGTCGACGAACGGTACTTGTCGATGAACCGCAAGCGTCGTTCGGCCATAGGCCGCGGCGAACACCCATGCAGAACGCTACCCAACCGAGCGCCGGCTCCTACCGGCCGGACATCGACGGGCTCCGTGCGGTCGCCGTCCTGTCCGTGGTGCTCTACCACTTCGGGCTCGGGTTCCCCGGGGGCTACGTCGGGGTGGACGTCTTCTTCGTCATCTCGGGCTTCTTGATCACGCGGGTCCTCTGTGGCGCGACGCCGTCCGAGGGCCTGCTCCGCTACATGCTCGGGTTCTGGCTCCGGCGGATCCGACGCCTCGCGCCCGCCCTCGCCGTCACGACTTTGCTGACGCTCGTGGCGAGCTATCCCTTCCTCGGCGACGTCGACCGGCTCCACGCAGCCTGGACGACGCTCTGCCAGCTGGGCTTCTCCGCCAACTTCTACCTCTACTCAGAGGCCGGCTACTTCGGACCGGACGCCGAGTCGCTGCTGTTCCTGCACCACTGGTCCCTGGCGGTCGAAGAGCAGTTCTACGTGGTCTTCCCGACCGTGCTGCTGCTGCTCCTGCAGCGCGGTCGACGAGCGACGCTGACGGTGCTGTCGATGGTCGCGCTCGCTTCGCTGGCGCTCGGCGTGCTGGCCACGGGTCCCTACCCCGACTTCAGCTTCTACCTCCTGCCGACCCGGGCGTGGGAGCTCTTGGCGGGCGGGCTGCTCGCGATCGGCGACCCCGCACCCCCGGCGAGTCGGCCGCGGCGTGAGGCGATCGCGTGGGCCTCGATCGCAGCCATCGGCTTCGCCGTCTTCGGCTACGACCACGGAACGCCGTTCCCGGGGTCGGCAGCGCTGGCGCCGTGCCTCGGGACCGTCGGCCTGATCTACGCAGGCCGGGGCCGCAACCTCCTCAGCGACCTCCTGGCCACGCGGGCGTTCGTCTGGGTCGGCCTGATCTCTTATTCCCTCTACCTGGTGCACTGGCCGATCTCGGCGATGACGTTCTACACGTCGTTCGACGAGCCCACGGTCACCTTCCGGCTGCTGATGCTGGCTGCCTCGATCGGCGCCGCATGGATCTCCTGGAAGTTCGTCGAGACGCCCGTGCGGAGTCGGCGCCTGCTCAAGACCACGCGGGGGCTCCTGGCGGGCTTCCTAGCGAGCTCACTGGTCATCGCTTCGCTCTGCGTCGCCGTGATCGCGCGGGTGCCCGCGACACCGGAAGACCTAATCGCGAGCGCGAAGCTCCAGGACCTGAAGGCCGGGAGGCTGGTCGGGCTCGGCGTCGAGCGAACGGAAGGCCGAGAGACGCACCTGCTGCTGTGGGGCGACAGCCACGCCCAGGTCCTCGGCCAGGAGCTGAGCGACGTCCTCGCGGACGCGGGCCTCAGCGGCAGCGCCGCGATCAGCTTCGCGGTGCCGCCGCTCTTGGGCGCGACGCTGCGTGACGCCGGCCGCCAAATGCCGGAGCGCAGCGAAGCGGTGCTCAAGATCATCGGGCGCGACAAGCCCCGCCACGTGCTCCTCGCGGCGACCTGGTGGGCGTACGCCGTCGACGAAGACGGCGACGGCCAGCTGTTGGCGACCGGCGCGTCCGCTGCATCGACCCCCTCGAGCCTGGAGCTCTTCGAGTCTGCGCTCCTGGAGACCGTGCATCGGCTGGAGGCCGCGGGCACCCAACCCTGGCTGCTGTCCTCCGTCCCGCTGCAGAACCAGCACATCCCGCGCGCGCTGCTCGCGGCGAGCCGGGACGGCCGAGATCTGGCTGCGATCGGCGTGACCGCGCTCGAGCACCGGGAGCGGCAGCGGCAGGTCGACGAAGTCATCGAGCGCGTCGCGAACGCTACGACGCTTCGGGTCTTGGACCCCACCCCCTACCTGTCGCTCGACAACGGCCACACGCGCGTCGAGGTGGACGGCGCGCCCGCCTACCGCGACACCAACCACCTCGACCCGAGGACCGGCGTCCCGTTGATCCGACCGCTGCTGGAACAGCTCGTCGGGCGCTGACGGCGAGCACCATGTGCTCCGTAGCTGCCGCTACTTGCCGTAGTCCGGGTTGGCGGTCGGCATCTTGGCGCCGATCGCCTGAAGGTAGACGTCCAGCGCCGCGCGGAGCTCTGCCGCCAACTCCTGCTCTCGGCCCGCGAGGTCTCGCCGTTCGCCGGGGTCCTTCCGCAGGTCGAACAAAAGGTCGCGGTCGTCTTCGTAGCGACGGACCAGCTTGAAGTCGCCGCGGTAGATGGCCGACGCAGGACCGCTGCCGAGATCGTAGTGCGGGAAGTGCAGCACGAAGGCCTCGTCGTCGCGCTCGACCGCCGCGCCCGGATCGGACCACACGCGCGCGAGCGTGGCCCCCTCGACGTCCTCGGGCAACCGGTCCACGCCGCCGAGCGCTGCGAGCGTGGGCAGCAAGTCGGCGGAGCTCGCGCGCGCGTGGCTGCAGCTGCCTGCAGGCACACTCGGACCGCGCACGAAGAAGGGCACGCGCACGCCGCCCTCCATGACGCTGCCCTTGCCCCCCGTAAGCGGCAGGTTGGCGTTGCGCCCGGCCGCGCCGTGGTCGAACGAGACGACCACGTAGGTGTCATCGACGAGGCCGGCCGCGTCGAGCGCGTCCAGCAGTCGCCCCACCTCGGTGTCGATGTCCCGCAGGATGGCCGTCTGCCACGCGGTCTTGCCTCGCATGCCGCGGAGCTGCGCGGCGAGCGCTTGCCGGGTCTCGGGTCTCGACTCGTCCTCAGTGCCGCCGCCGTAGTGCGACAGCTGCAGGTAGAAGGGCTTGCCCGCCTTCGCCTGTTCTCGCGCGAAGCGGATGCCGCGGTCGGTGATGGCCACCGCCTGCTCCGGGTTCGGCT
The DNA here is from genome assembly GCA_049889335.1 of Planctomycetota bacterium. Taxonomy (GTDB): domain Bacteria; phylum Planctomycetota; class UBA1135; order UBA1135; family UBA2386. Next base: position 3,377 of record JBMHDP010000395.1, on the reverse strand, counting down.
TATGGTCGCTGCCGCGGATGCGGTTCGAGTTGGCCCCGTCGTGGACGTCGAACCCGTGCTCCGAAGGCGCTGCGCGACCGACGTGCCACTTCCCGAAGTGTGCGGTCGCATAGCCCGCTTCGCGCAAGACCTCAGGGAGCGTTAGCACCTCGCGCGGCAGCTCGGCGACGCTCTGCGGCGGCAGGAGCTTGGTCGGACCGCTGGGCCGGGCCTGCTTGCGGCCTCGGCCCGGCTTCTGCGCCTGCCGCTTGCCGCGGCCGCCCTCATTCACGTAGGTCATCCCGAGCTTGGCCGCGCTCATGCCGGCGAGGAAGCTCGCCCGGGCCGGCGTGCATCGCGGCGCCGAGACGTAGAAGTCGCTGAAGCGCATCCCCTCCCGCGCGAGCCGCTCGAGGCTCGGCGTCAGGCCTGCGGCCGCCTTGGCGTCCGGCAGCCGGTCGTCCATCGCGACCGACGTGCTGGCCCAACCAGCGCCGGTCCCTTCGAAGAGCACGAAGACGAAGTTCGGTCGGCCGCTGCTGTCCGCGGCGCGCGACGATGGCTGGCGCTTCGCGGACGTGACGGGCTGAGCTCGCTTGCCGCCTTGACGACCCCGCCGCGGATCCTGACGCTCGGCTCGACCAGGCTCGACGGCGACTGCGGACCCAGCGCCCGAGTCGCCCCCACCCTCGCGCCCTTCGGCGAGAGCCTTCAGGTAGGCCACGAGCGACTCCCGCTGCCCCGGGTTGTTGATCCCGGTGAAGCCCATGATCGTGCCTGGCGTGTGACGCTGCGGGCTCTCCAAGAAGGCGTCGAGTTGCTGGCTGGTCCACCGCTCGCCGCGATCGCCCCGCGCCTTCAGCGCCGACGAGTAGGCAAACCCGTCGACGGCTGCGACGCGGCGGCCGAAGACCCCGTCCAGCGAAGGGCCGACGCCGCGACCGTTCTGCGGCGCGTGGCACAGAGCACACAGCGCGAAGACGCGCCGACCCGCCAGCAGGATCTCGTCGCCCTCCAGGGGCGCTTCGTTTGGCGCGGACGGCTGCTCTTCGGGCTCGCCGAGCGTGAACCGATCTCGCAGCTCCGTCATCCGGTCTGCCTGTTCGAGCGTGAGCGAGTCGCGCAGCGCGAGGAACGCGCGCGCCTGCCGCCACGTCATCCGCGCTTCGGCCAACCCTTGCTCCCGACCGTGATCGCGGACCGCGTCCGCGTCGATCGAATCGCCGCGCAGGCCTTTCTCGAGCTCTCGGTTGACCGCCGCGCGCGCGGCGAAGAACGCGTCGAAGTCCTCGCGGTTCTGGTCGACGAGCGCCGCCAAAGGCGCGCGCTGTTCGGCCGTCAAGATCTCCGAGATCGCCCCGGCGAGGCCGTTGCGCGTGATGCCGTGGCCGCTGTCGACGCGCAGGTCGACGAAGCCGAAGTGCTGGCTGGGCTTGCCCGCGGTGTCGTAGTCGTTGTCGGACGGCGTCCCGGTCACCCAGGTGAACAGCCGGGACGTCAGGTTCCACAGCTCTTGCTTCCGGCGATCCCCGCCGCGACCCACCCGCTCGTCGAGCCCCGCCTTGTCCGCGCGCTGCAGGCGGAACCGCCCGAGCTTGCCACCCATCGCGCGGCCGCGCAGCGACGCCAACTCCGCGCGCTGCGGCTCACGGAGCGAACGAACGATGTCCCGAAAGCCCTCGGCGAGCGCGAGTCCCAGCGCGGCCTCGGCCTCGCCGAACCACGCCCCGAGCCGCTCGACGTCGGCCAGCGTCACCGACTCCCCGACCAGCATCCCCTCGAGCTGCCGATTGATCCGGAGGCGCGCGCGCCTGCAGGCCTCGAGCGCCGGCCACTGGTCCTCGAGCAGCTGTAGGACCCGCTCGCGCTGCGGACCATCGAGCGCGGCGTAGACCTCCTGGCCCACAGCGCCCCGGCTTATGGAGTGACCGCTCGAGACGCGGAAGCGCACGAACCCGAAGTAGTTCGCGAGGCGTCCGACCGAGACATAATCGTTCTCCTCCGCGCCGCCCGTCAGCCACGTCAGCGCGCGCGTGATCACCGCGTGCTGCTCCTTGCGAGGCGTCATCCTCAGCTTTCGCTCGAGGTCACGACGCCCGGTCCCAGCGCCGTCCTGCGCAAATAACCCGCTGGCGAGGCTGACGAGCACAAGGAACCGCAACGCGAGAACGAGCAGCTGCATGAGCCCGAGAACGCAGACCTCGCGAGCGCTCCCACCGCAGAAAACCGAGCGCCGGGCGTGGATCTCGACGGCGTCGCCGCAGGAGACTTCCGCCCCCTACTCCGCATCGCTATCCTCTTTCCCCCCGAAACGAGGAATCCATGAGCTTCACCCACCAAGGTCGCGAGATCTCCAAGGTCGCCGTCATCGGCTCGGGCCAGATCGGCCCGGACATCGCCCTCTACTTCACCAAGGTCCTGAGCCCGTTCGGCGTGCAGACCGTGGTGGTCGACGTCAGCGAGGACGCGCTGGAGGGTGGCCGCAAGAAGCTCGAGAAGAAGGTCGCAAAGGGCGTCGAGACCGGCGCGTTCAGCGAGGAGCAGCAGGCCAAGATGGTCTCGAGCGTCGCTTGGACGACCGACTACGAGGACATCCGCGGCGCCGAGCTGGTCGTCGAGGCCGCGACCGAGAACAAGGAGCTCAAGGGCAAGATCTTCTCGATGGTCGAGGGGCTCGTCCAAGACGACGCGATCCTGTGCAGCAACAGCTCGCACCTCGAGCCCGAGGTGATCTTCGCCAACAGCGCGCACAAGGGCCGAACCGGCGTCGTGCACTACTTCTTCCCGGCCGAGCGCAACCTGCTGGTCGAGGTGGTCCCGGGCAAGGACACCGACGCCGCCACCACCAGGTGGCTGATGTCGTTCTACGAGCAGATCGGCAAGGTCCCGATCGAGGTCCAGTCGCGCTACGGCTACGCGCTCGACCCGGTCTTCGAGGGCCTGTTCTACGCCTGCGCGCTGCTCGCCGAGCGCGGCGTCGCGTCGACCAAGGAGATCGACGTCGTCTGCAAGCGCACCTTCAAGATGGGCGTCGGCTCGTTCACCGCGATGAACCTCACCGGCGGCAACCCGATCACCGCCGTCGGCCTCGACAACTACACGACCAAGATCGGCCCCTACTTCCGCACGCCCGACTCCCTCAAGGACAAGGTCGAGAAGGGCGAGCCCTGGGACGTCCCGGCGCGCGGCGAGAAGGTCGAGGTCGCGGACGACGTCGCGGCCGCGATCCGCGACGCGCTGATGGGCGCCTACTTCGGGCTGTGCGGCGAGATCGTCGACGCCGGCCTGATCTCGGTCGCCGACTTCAACATGGGCCTCGACGTCGGGCTCGACATGAAGCCCGCGTTCGCGTTCATGAACGAGATCGGCACCGACAAGGCGCTGGCGCTGGTGCAGGC
>JBMHDP010000394.1:0-2657 GCA_049889335.1 Planctomycetota bacterium | reverse complement strand
AAGCTGTTCGCCGGTCGCGACGAGCGCGAGGGCGGCCGGCACGGCGAGCCGGCAGCCGCGCGCATGAGCGTCGCGCTGCGGCAGCTCGGCGTGCAGCTGGGACGGCACAAGACCGGCACGCCGCCGCGGCTGCGCAAGTCGACGATCGACTTCGCGGGCATGGAGGTGCAGCCAGGGGACGATCCGCCGGTGCCGTTCTCGTTCCGCACCGAGCGGCTGGAGGTCGAGCAGCTGCACTGCTGGACGACCCGGACCAACGCGCGCACGCACGAGATCATCCGCGCGCACGCCGCGGAGTCGCCGATGTTCCGCGGCGCGATCGTCGGGACCGGCCCGCGCTACTGTCCGAGCGTCGAGGACAAGGTCGTGCGCTTCGCGGACCAGGAGTCGCACCCGGTGTTCCTCGAGCCGGAGGGGCGCGACTCGGACGAGATCTACCCCAACGGCGTGAGCACGAGCCTGCCGCCGAACGTGCAGATGGAGTTCCTGCGGACGATCCCGGGGCTCGAAGCGGTCGAGCTGCTCCGCCCGGGATACGCGGTCGAGTACGACTACATCCTGACCGAGCAGCTGCGGGGCGACCTGCACGTCGCGTCGCTGCGAGGGCTGTTCGCGGCCGGTCAGATCAACGGCACCAGCGGCTACGAAGAGGCCGCTGGCCAGGGGCTCGTGGCGGGGCTCAACGCCGCCCGGTTCGCGCGCGGCGACGCGCCCGTCGTGATCGACCGCGCGACCGGCTACCTGGGCGTGATGATCGACGACCTGTGCCGGGTCAATCCACAGGAGCCCTATCGGATGTTCACGAGCCGGGCCGAGTTCCGCCTGCTGCTGCGCAGCGACAACGCGGACCGCCGGCTGACGCCCTTGGGTGAGGAGTGGGGCGTCGTCTCGTCCGAGCTCGCGGACAAGGCGCGGCAGAAGGAGGCCAACATCCGCGCCGCCGTGAAGTGGCTCGGCATGACCCGCCGCGAGGACGGCAAGACGCTGCATGAGTGGCTCCGGCGCCCCGAGGTCGCCGTCGCGGACGTGCTCGCGCACGACGAGACGCTGCGCGGCATGCAGCTGACCCCGGCCGAGCTCGCAGAGGTCGAGGCCGAGGTGAAGTACGAGGGTTACATCAAGCGGCAGGCGATGGAGGTCGAGCGGCTCAAGCGGCTCGAGTCCCGCCGGATCCCCGAGCGCTTCGACTACGCGCAGGTCACCGGCCTGAGCGCCGAGGCGCGCGCGCGCCTGGAGCAGCGGCGGCCGCTGACCCTGGGGGAGGCGTCGCGCGTCGCGGGCGTGCGGCAGGCCGACGTCCAGCTGCTGCTGGTCGTGCTCAGCCGCTGAGCGGCGGCCGCGCCTACATCTGCAGGACGGCCTTGACGATCGACTCGGTGTCGGCGTCCGCGCCGTGGCGCTTGCGCGCCTTTTCGACCTTGCCGCGCGCGTCGCTCTCCTTGAAGCCCAGCGTGACCAGCGCGGCGATCGCGTCGTCGTCGGCGCCGGTCTGAGCGGCGGGCTGCTGCGCGGCGTCGGCGAGCGGGGCGCCGAGGTCGAGCTTGCCGACGACCTCACGGAGCTCGAGGCAGATGCGCTCGGCGGTCTTCTGGCCGACGCCCTTGACCGCCTTCAGCGCGGCTGCGTCGCTCAGCGGCGCGCCGAGGTCGAGCTTGCCGACGACCTCGCGGAGCTCCAGGCAGATCCGCTCCGCGGTCTTCTGGCCGACGCCCTTGACCGCCTTGAGGGCCGCGGCGTCGTCCGCGGCGATGCGCGCGGCGAGGTCGCGGGGGGCGTGCACGCTGAGCAGGGCGAGCGCGATCGCCGGCCCGACGTTGGTCACGGCCAGCAGGCGCCGCGCGAGCTCGCGCTCGGCCTGGGACGAGAAGCCCAGCAGCGACGGCGTGCCGTCGACGACGTTCAGGATCGTGAACAGCTTCTGGGTCTGCCCGACGACGAGCTCGCTCGCCGAGGTCAGGCTGACGCGGACCTCGTAGCCGACGCCGGCGCAGCGCACCACGGCGCGCGAGGCGTGCTTCTCGACGATCTCTCCGAGGAGGTGGTCGTACACCGGGAGCCGCGGCCTAGCCGCGCAGCGACAGGCCGAACTCGTCGAGCTTCGTCTTGATCTCGTTCAGCGAGGTCTGGCCGAAGTTCGGGCAGGCCAGCAGCTCGGCCTCCGTCTTGCCGGCGAGGTCGCCGATCGTGCGGATCTTCAGCAGGTCGACGATGCGGCGCGAGCGCACCGACAGGTCGAGCTCGCTGATCGGGCGACGCGCCGGGTCCGGGCTGTTCGGATCCGCGACCTCTTCCTGCGCGACCGGCGCGGCCTCGGCCTCACCGAGGTCGCGGTGCATCAGCTCGTCGTTGGTCATGCCGAGGCGGAGGCCCTTGTTCTTCAGGATCTCCTTGATCTCGGTCAGCGACGTCTCGCCGAAGTTCTTGTAGCTCAGCAGCTCGGCCTCGGTCTTCTTGACCAGGTCGCCGAGCGTGCGGATGTTCATCTTCGCGAGGCAGTTGCGCGAGCGCACCGACAGCTCGAAGTCGTTGATCGGGGTCCGCAGGAGCTTGTTGCGCTTGTCGTCGCGGCGCTCCTGGTCCTCGTCGTAGTACATGTTGAGCGCGGCGGCCGCGTCACGACGGTAGAGGCGCGCGCGCGCGTTGTCGGGGTGGGCCTG
>JBMHDP010000393.1:0-2593 GCA_049889335.1 Planctomycetota bacterium | reverse complement strand
ACGGCACCGTCAACGAGGTCCTCAACGGCATGCCCGACCTACGCCGCCCGCTGGGGGTCCTGCCGGTCGGAACGGCGAACGTGCTGGCGCTCGAGCTCGGGCTGCCGCGCGCGCCGGCGGCCGCCGCCGACGTGATCGCCGGCGGCTGCGTCGAGCCGCTCGCCGTCGGCGTCTCGGCCGGGCGGCGGTTCCTCTTGTTCGTCGGCGCCGGCGTGGACGGCGCGATCGTGCGCCGCCTGTCCGAGGTCCGCACCGGGACGCTCGGCAAGCACAAGTGGCTCGCGCCGCTGCTGCACACGGTGCGGCGCTGGCCGCGCTTCGACCTCACCGTGACCTGCGACGGAGACCCGCCGATCGCCGACGTCAGCAGCGTGCTGGTGACCCGGGTGCGCACCTACGGCGGCGTCATGAAGCTGCCCGACGCCGACCGGAGCAGCGGCGAGCTGCACGTGCTCGCGTTCCACGCCCGCTCCCGGCTCCGGTGGCTGTGCCTCGGCCTGCAGGCCGTCTTCGGCCGCCTCCGGCCCGGCGCCCACTTGACCGTCCGGCGCGCCCGCGCGGTGCGCGTCGAGGGCGCCGCGCCGCTGCAGGTCGACGGCGACTACGGCGGCGAGAGCCCGGTCGCGGTCGAGCTGCACGCGCAGCAGGCGCGGCTGCTGCGGCCGGCCCGCTGAGCCCGACGCGCGCCGGCGCCACGCCGCGCTCGCCAACGCGGGCGCGCCCCGGTTAGCATCCCGGCATGAGCGAAGCGTCGGTGCAGTGCGTGCGGGTCGGAGACGTGTCGTTCGGCGGCGGCGGTCCGTTCGCCCTGATCGCGGGTCCCTGCGTGATCGAGGGCCGCGACCACCTGCTCCGTCACGCCGAAGCCGTCGTCGCCGCGGGCCGCGCCGCCGGCGTCGAGGTGGTCTTCAAGAGCAGCTTCGACAAGGCCAACCGCACGTCGGGCGGCGCCTTCCGCGGGCCGGGCATCGACGAAGGCCTGGCGCTGCTCGCCGAGGTCAAGCGCGACCTCGGCTGCCCGGTGCTCACGGACGTCCACGAGGCCGGACAGTGCGCCGCCGTCGCTGAGGTGGTCGACTGCCTGCAGATCCCGGCGTTCCTGTGCCGCCAGACGGACCTACTGCTGGCAGCGGCGGCGACCGGCCGGGTCGTCAACGTCAAGAAGGGGCAGTTCCTCGCCCCCGAGGACACGGCCAACATCGTCGCGAAGGTGCGCGGCGGCGGCGGCGGCGACAACGTGATGCTGACCGAGCGGGGCACCTCGTTCGGCTACCGGACGCTGATCGTGGACTTCGCGGGCTTCCCGACCATGCGCGGGCACGGCCAGCCGCTCGTGTTCGACGCGACGCACTCCGTGCAGCGTCCGGGCGGCGCGGGGACCTCGACCGGCGGCGACCGCACGAAGGTCCCCTACCTCGCCCGGGCTGCCGTCGCGTGCGGAGTCGACGGGCTGTTCATGGAGGTGCACGAGGACCCGGACCGCGCGCCGAGCGACGGCCCGAACATGCTGCAGCTGGAGACCCTCACGCCGCTGCTCCAGCAGCTGCGCCGCATCGAGGAGGCGGCGCGCGCCACGTGAGCGAACACGACTTCGGCGAGGCGCGGGACTTCTACACCTTCGCGCCGGAGACGCTCGCGCAGGACCTGCAGGACTTCGAGCTGGTGCGCGAGCTCGGCAAGGGCTCCATGGGCATCGTCTTCGAGGCCCGGCGCCGGGACACCGGCGAGGCCCTCGCGCTGAAGGTGCTCCCGCCGAGCCTGACGCTGACGGAGCGCGCGCTGGCCCGCTTCCTGCGTGAGGGCCGCATCATGTCGAGGATCGAGCACCCCGACATCGTGCAGTTCCTGGACCAGGGCCGCGGCGGCCGCCTGCACTGGTTCGCGATGGAGCTGGTCCACGGCGTGACGCTCGAGGAGCGCCTCCAGGTCGGGCCGCTGCCGGTACGGCAGGCGTGCGAGATCGCCGCGAAGACCGGCCGCGCCCTGCAGTACGCGCACGACCGCGGCGTCGTGCACCGCGACATCAAGCCTGGGAACATCATGCTGCGCGACGGCGACATGGACGCGCTGCGCGTGGCCGTCACCGACTTCGGCCTCGCGCGGGAGACCGGCACCGGCTCGATGACCGACAGCGGCGCGCTCGTCGGGACGCCGACCTACATGGCGCCGGAGGTGGTCCTGGGCGGCGCGCAGGCGTCGAGCACCCTCGCCGACGTCTACGCGCTCGGCGCCACGCTCTACGCGCTGGTCACGGGCCGGGCGCCGTTCGACGGGACCACCGCCCAAGGCGTGCTGAAGGCCGTCACCGAGCAGCCCCCCACGCCCGCCGGCGCGCTCCGGCGCGACCTGCCCGAGCCCGTCCAGGCGATCCTGGAGAAGGCGATGTCGCGCGACCCGACGCGGCGCTACGGCTCGGCGCTGGAGCTCTCCGAGGACCTGGAGCGGTTCCTCGGCGGCGAGCGCGTGCTCGCGCGACGCGCCGGTCGCGCCGCGCGCGCCGTGCGCTGGTGCGCGCGGCGAGCGTCACGCCGTGGACCAGCGCCATCGCGAACCAGTGCCGGCGGCCGCCGCGGCCCTGGTCCAGGAACTGCAC
>JBMHDP010000392.1:0-17465 GCA_049889335.1 Planctomycetota bacterium | reverse complement strand
CGGCTGCGGCCGCGACCTGCTGCAGCCACGCGTCCTGACGTGCGGTGATGTCCATGTGCGAGAGGCCTTACGGGTTCTCGGTACAGCACAACGGCGCTGGACTTGCCAGCGCCGCCTGCGAGAGCTTCCTGATGCTGCGGTCGCGCCTAGCTGATCGCGCTCTTGGCCTGCCCGCAGATCGCGCCGAAGGTCGCCGGGTCGTGGATCGCCATCTCGCTCAGCTCCTTGCGGTTGAGCTTGATGCCGGCCTTCTGGATGCCGTGGATGAACTGCGAGTAGCGCATGCCGTGCGACTGGACGGCCGCGGTGATGCGGGTGATCCACAGGCGCCGGAAGGCGCGCTTCTTCTGGGCGCGGCCGGCGAACGCGAACGCGTCGGCGCGGATCGTCGTCTCCTTGGCGATCCGGAACAGGTTGCCCCGACGCTGACGGAATCCCTTGGCGCGCTTGAGGACGCGGTTGCGACGTTGGCGGGTCGCGGGGCTGTTGGTTGCGCGGCTCATGTGTCGTTACCTCCCACCCAGCAGCATCGCCATGTTCTCGTTGATCTTGCCCGTGCACACGGCGGCCTTGCGCAGCTTGCGCTTCCGCTTGGTCGAACGCCGCACCATGATGTGCGACGTGAACGCGTGGTGGAACTTGACCTTGCCGGTCTTGGTCAGCTTCATGCGCTTGACCACCGCCTTTTTGGTCTTCTGCTTCGTCATGACTGCAGTCCGTTGGACCCGAGCGCAGGCCGCATTGCCCGCCGACCCGGAACTGAAGGGCCGAATACGCTAGCGACGCTCTCCAGAACCGGCAAGTGCGGCTTGGGGAAAAGTCTGGCATCCTGCCCCACCGGGGACGAAAACCCACCCCGGCGGCCAGGGCGCCGCTGACCAGCATGGACCTCACGATCGCGCTGCTTCACGTCTCGGCATGGCTGCTGCTGGCCATGGCCCTGGTGCTGCCCAAGCTCCGACGGGTCACCATCAGCGGCTTGACGGTCGCGGCCGGCGCCACCCTGATCGCCGGGACCGGCGAAGGCGAGCGGACGCTGGAGACCGTGCACACCTACGCGGGCTACGAGGGCAACGCCATGGAGGTGTCGATGGTCTCGTTCCCGACCGGGACCGTGACCGCAGCCGCCGGCCAGTGGCCGATCCCCTACGCAGGGTTCGCGCTGTTCTGGATCCTGGCGCTCTGGGCGCTGGGCCGTCGCGAGCTCAAGAACCCGTGGGGCCTGCCGCTGCTGCTCGCCTGGACCAGCTTCGGGACCTGGCTGGGGATGCAGTACCTGGCCGCGCCAGCGCTGGTCGTGCAGCCCGTCGGGCTTGATCGGTTCCTGTGGCCGGCCGGCCTCGCCCTCAGCCTCGTGGCCGCGAAGCGCGCCCGCAACCTGGTGACGCTGTTCGTCATGGTCAGCTCGGGCATCCTGCTCGGCCGCCTGCCGGTCGCGCTCTTCAGCAAGCTCGCGAGCGACGGCAGGTGGGGCTCGGTGCTCGACGTCCACCTCGTCCGGGACATCGTCAACCCGATGACCCAGCAGCCGTTCGAGCCCCGCCTCGTCGTGGACTCGGGCGCCCAGCAGTTCTGGCTGATCTGGCTGGAGCACGTGATCTTCTTCCCGGGCGTCTACGCGCTGAGCCTGCTGGGGATCGCGTTCGGCGCCCACATGTTCCACAAGCACGCCCCGACGCCGGCCGGGACCTCGACCCCGGCGCGATAGGCGTGACAGCGGCGCAGCGCGAGCTCGCGGCGCTCTTCCGCCGCGTGAGGAGTCTGTCCGACGATCTGGTCGCGCCGCTCTCGGAGCGCGCCTTCCGGTCGCAGACGATGCCGGACGTCAGCCCGCCCTACTGGAACCTCGGCCACACCAGCTGGTTCTTCGCGACCAACCTGCTGCGCAGGTTCGGCCGGATGCCGCCGGGCTTCGACGACCTGGACTACCCGCTCAACAGCTACTACGAGGGGCTCGGACCGCGCCTTCCGCGCGCACAGCGCGGCCAGGTCTCGACGCCGACGACCGCGAGGGTGCGCTCCTACCGGGCCGCTGTCGACGACGCCGTGCTCGCGTGGATCGACGCGTGCCCGCCGGCGGACCTCGCCGAGACCCAGCGGCTCGTGACGCTCGGCTGCGAACACGAGCGGCAGCACCAGGAGCTGTTCGTCACCGAGATCCACCACATCCGGTGGTCTGCCCCGGACGCGGAGCGCCGCGGCTACGTCGCGCCTGCAGCACCGCCTCGAGGCGCCTCCACGCTGCCGCCGGAATCGCTGCGCCAGATCGAGTTCGCCGCGGCCGAGACCGTGCTGGGTTACCAGGGCGCGCCGCTGGCCGACGGCGGCTTCTGCTGGGACAACGAGCTGCCCCCGCACCGGGGCGTCGTCGGTGACTACGCGCTCGCCGACCGGCTCGTCACCAACCGCGAGTGGCTGGCCTTCGTCGAGGACGGCGGCTACCGCGACCCGCTGCTGTGGCTCTCCAACGGCTGGGACTTCGTGCGGCGGGAGCGCGTCGAGGCTCCGCTCTACTGGGAGCCCGACGGAGCGCGCGGGTTCGCGCGGTTCTCGCTGCGAGGGACGGCTGCGCTGGAGCTCGACGCGCCCGTCTGCAACGTGTCCTTCTACGAAGCCGACGCCTTCGCGCGGTGGTTCGGCGCGCAGCACGACGCCTGGCGGGGCGCGCGGCTGCCGCGCGAGGTCGAGTGGGAGCACGCGGCGCGGCAGACCGGCTTCGACCCCGCAGCAGCGAACCTGCTCCCCGAGGACCTCGACGAAGCCGCCTTCGACGTGGCGCCGGCCGAGCGAGACGGACCGGGCCTATGCCAGCTCGCCGGCACCGCCTGGGAGTGGACCATGAGCCACTACGAGCCCTACCCCGGCTACCGCCCGTTCGACGGCGCGCTGACCGAGTACAACGGCAAGTTCATGGACAACCAGCGGGTCCTCCGCGGCGGCTCGTATGCGACGCCGCGCGCGCAGGCGCGGGTCGCGTACCGCAACTTCTGGTCGCCGCAGACGCGGTTCCAGGCGAGCGGCCTCCGCCTCTGCGTCGACCGCTGACGGCGAGCGCTACTTGCGCTCGAGCTCGTCGGCGAGCGCGCCCGCGCCGTAGATCTTGCGCAGCGACTCTACGATGATCGCCGTGTGCACCGACACGGTCCGCGAGACCTCGTCGTCGAACACGTAGCGGTTGCCGAGCATCTCGATGTTGCCGTCGAAGATCAGGCCGACGACGTTCTGGTCCTTGTCGATCATCGGGGAGCCGGAGTTGCCGCCGATGATGTCGCAGGTCGCGACGAAGTTGAACGGCGTCGACAGGTCCAGCTCCTTCTCCTTGTCGAGCCACGCCTGCGGGATGTCGAACGGGTGCTCGCCGCCGAACTCGTGGTGGCGCGCGAACAGGCCGTAGAGCGTCGTGATGTGCGGTGCCCTGGTGCCGTTGTAGTCGTAGCCCTTCACGACGCCGTCGCTGATGCGGAGCGACATCGTCGCGTCCGGCGGGATCTCCGTGCCGTAGGCCGCGAAGCACGCCTCACCGATCTTGACGTTGAGGTCGTTCTCCTCGGCCTGGAGCCGCTGCATCGCGGCGCCGTCGCGGTCCTTCATCGCCTGGACCCGCGCCGCCTGGATGTCGGCGATCCGGTCCCAGATGCCGCCGTACTTCTCCTGCAGCGCCGGCTTCTTCGCGATCTCGGCGCGCAGGTCCGACTCGGCCTTCGCCTTGATCTCCATGATGCGCTCGTCGCGCAGCCCGTCGAGGTAGCCCTGCAGGGCCTTGCGCCCGTTCTCGGCGCGCAGGATCTGCGGCAGCAGCTTCTTGCGCTTCTCCTCGTCGCCGGCGACCTGCTGCTCGAACTGGGCGAGCTGGTTCTCGTAGCGCGCCACGACCGACGGCAGCAGCTGATCCCGGTCGAACTCGCACTGCGCGAGCGTCTTCAGACGCCCGGTGCTACCCGGGTTGCCGATGACGAAGACCGGCTCGCCCTCGGACGCGCCGGCGGTCTTCCACTCGAAGCAGAACTCCTTGCTGTCGACCGGACGGCCGTCCTCGTAGGCGCGGAGGAAGGCGAAGTCGAGGCCCCACCGCGGGTAGCAGAAGTTGTCCGGGTCGCCGCCGAAGTGCGCGCTCTGCCCGTGCGGGACGCAGACGAGCCGGAGGTCGTCGAAGATCCGGTGGCTGTAGAGCTGGTACATGCCGCCCTGGTAGAGCGCGATCACCTGGTGCTCGAGCTCCGGGTGCGCCTCGCGCGCCGCGGCCAACACCGCGTCCTGCCCCTTCTCGCGGACCTCTTCGGTGACGTCCTTCTGCGAGATCATCTGCGAGCACTTGCCGCCTGGAATCTTGATCTCGTTCTCGTAGGCGCCGGCGTAGAAGCCGTTGGTCTGCCAGTCGTTGTCTCCCTGCACCTGCGCGACGAAGTCGCGCGCGCAGTGGTGGTTCGTCATGATCAGGCCGTGCGGGCTGACGAACGAAGCCGAGCAGAAGTAGCGGCTCGCGTCTCCGAGCCGGAGCGCGGACATCCGCGCGTGCTCCAGCCACTTCTCGCTCGGCTGCCAGTCGTAGGCCTGCTGGAACCAGCCGAGCGGCGCGTGCTCGAAGGTCCACATGCGGCCCAGCTCCTTGCGGGTCTGGGCCTCGAGCGCGGGCGCTGCGAGCAGGCCGAGGAACGCGAACAGGAGCGCGCGGGCTCCACCGGATCGGACAGGGGTCTTCATGATGCCGGGTCGGAGTCTACGCACCCCAACCGTCCACCGCGACCGGGCGCGGGCAGGAATCGCCGCGAAAACAGCCCGTCCCGCGCGCGCTAACCGGCGACCACGACCAGGTCGTTGACGAACCGCTCCGACATCTCCAGGCACGCGTCCAGATCGGGGTGCCGGAGCACGATCCAGCCGTCGCCGACGACGACCTGGCGCCAGTCCCGGCGCGGCGCGCCGATCGGGGTCAGCTCGATGGACGCCACGTGCTCTCCGAAGCGCTGCATCAGCTCGGCGAGCCCGCGGTGCTCACGCACGACGCCGTCGCCCTGGGCGCGCTTGAAGACCATCGACGCGTTATACTTCTTGGACGTATCCTGGCTGAGTCGTCCGTAGCAGACAGCCTCCGCCCACCCGGTGAAGAGGTCGATGTCAGCCGAGTAGTTCATCGCGTGCACGAGGCGCGCGCCGGGCGGCCGGCCGCCGATCTCGCCGAACACGGCTTCGCCCGCGGGCGTGCAGAACCACTCCATGTGCGTGAAGCCCGTCGTGAAGCCGAGCGCCTCCAGCACGGAGCGGCCCAGCTCGACGCCAGGCCCCGCCAGCGCGTGGTCGAGGTCGCGCAGCACGATGTTCTGCATCGAGATCCAAGGGCTCTGCGCCAGCACCATCGGCTTGGGGCGGTAGAGCGACACGTTCTCGAACAGCACGTCGCCGTCGGCGCAGACCGTGTCGTAGGTCAGCTCCTCGCCGACGACGTACTCCTCGACCGACAGCTCCTCGACGGCGCGGGTCTTCTCCAGCGCCTCGTCGAAGGCGGCGCGGTCGTCGCACCGGTAGGTGTGCTGGCTGCCCGCGCCGTCGATCGGCTTCAGGATCGCGGGGAAGCCCACCCGCTCCAGCACCTCGTGCGCCTCCCGCACGCTCCGCGCCCGGCCGTGCCGGGGCACGCGCAGCCCCGCCGCCTCCACCGCGGTCTTCATCGACTCCTTGTCGCGCACCACCTCGGTCTGCGCGCGGTTCATCCCCGGGACGCCGAACGCCTCGCGCATCGTCGCCGCCAAGTACATCAGGCGCTCCCACATGCACTCGACCCTGTCGATCGAACGCCCCCGCAGCCACGCGCGGACCTGCTCCACGACGGCGCCTTCGTCCTCGTAGTCCTGCACCTGCAGGTAGTCCGCGAGGGCCTCGCGGGCGTCGGGGTCCAGCGCCGAGGCGGGCTGGTCGCCGACGCCGTAGACGGCGGCGCCGACCTGGGCGAGCCCGCGGACGAACAGGGGCATCTCGGCGGGGAATCCGGGGCTTAGGAAGACGACGTTCATGGCTCGAGAGCGGCGTGGGCAGCGGTCGGCGGCGGCGTCAGCCGACCTCGACGCGGACGGTGGACACGATCTGGTGCACGGCGCGGCGGACGAACTCGGTGTCCGGGTGCCGCACGATCAGGTAGCCGTCACCCTCGTAGCTGTCGGACCGCGGCGCGCCGACCTGCGGCAGCTTCGCCTCGACGACGTGCGGACCGAGGGCGCGCCGCACGTCGTCCAGCCCGCGCACCGCCTGCACGCGCAGCGCGCGGCCGTCGTCGGGCGCGTCGACGCCCGCTTGTCCGCGCAGGTAGGCTGCGCCCGCGGCGAAGCGGCGCTCCGGCGGCGACACGTCCTCGAACACCATCAGCTCGGCGAACAGCCGGTGCATGTCGACGTCGAGCACGTGCCCCATCAGCGCCACGAACTGGGCGCCCGGCGGCCGCGCCGCGACCTCGGAGATCGCCACCGAGCCGTCCGCGCGCCGGAACCACTCCATGTGCGACATGCCGGTCCACATCCCCAGCGCGTCGAGCGCCCGCGGGCCGGTGCGGTAGATCTCCTCGAACTCCGGCTCACGCAGGTCACGCGGCATCACGACGCACCACTGGATCCAAGGGTTCTCCATGACCTCGAGCGGGGTCGGGTGGTAGCACGTGATGTTGTGCAGCACGTGCCGGCCGTGCAGCGTGAGCGTGTCGAAGGAGAACTCGCGCCCGACGACGAATTCCTCGAGCAGCACCTCGCGCCCAGGCCCCGGCTCGACCTGCGCCAGGAACGCCTCGAGCGCGCCGGCGTCCTCGCAGCGCGACGTCGCCTTGCTGCCTGCACCCGCGGGAGGCTTGGCGACCACCGGGTAACCGGACTCGGCGCCGAACTGGAGCGCCTCCTCGCGCGACGCGCACAGTCGGTGGCGGGCGCACGGCACCCCGGCCGCCGCGAAGACCCGCTTCATCTGAGCCTTGTCGCGGAAGTTGGCCGACGTAGGGCGGTCCATCCCGCGGATCCGCAGCCGCTCCCGGACCTCGGCGAGCGGCTCCTGCAGCGGCTCGAGGATGCCGAGCAGCCGATCGACCCCGCCGTGACGCGCCTGGAGCCGGGTGACCCCGGCCGCGAGCTCGTCGGCGCTCATCCCGTCGGCGACCTGCTCGAAGCCGCCCAGCTGGTCGCGCAGGTCGCCGGGGAGCTGCTCCGGCCCGTCCTGCGAGATGACGCTGACGCGCACGTCGGGCAGCGCAGCCGCGGCGCGCACGAACCGCAGCGTGTTCTCCATGGCGAACGGGACCGCGAAGACGACGTGCATCATCGGGACCGGAAGCTAGGTGGCCGCTGTTCGCCTGTCACGAACTCTCCCCGGATGCCAACGGCGCCGGGCGATTCCGCTCGCGCCTCGTCGGCCCCGGTGACAATATCGCGTCATGCGTCCCCTGCGCCTCGCCCTCGCGGCGTCCGAGCTGACTCCCTTCGCGAAGACCGGCGGCCTCGCCGATGTGCTGCTCGGTCTCGGCCGCTGGCTCGGGCGCCCGCCGGAAGAGGGCGGCGGGCACGACGTCCGGATCTTCGTCCCCTTCTACCGGAAGATCGCGGCCAGCGGCGTCGAGGTGCTGCCGCTCGCAGGCGCCCAGGACATCGACGTGCGGTTCCCCGGCCGGCAGCTGCGCTTCGGGATCCAGGAGGGGCGCCTGCCGGGCTCGGAGGTCGCCGTCTACTTCGTCGACTGTCCGGAGCTGTTCGATCGCGAGGGCATCTACGGCGACGGCGACGACGAGGCGCTCCGCTTCGCGCTGTTCAGCCGCGCGGTGCTCGAGACCTGCCAGCGCCTGCAGTGGGCGCCCGACGTGTTCCACTGCAACGACTGGCACACCGGCCTGCTGCCCCTCTACCTGCGGACGACCTACTCATGGGACCAGCTCTTCGCCCAGAGCCGCACCCTGATGACGATCCACAACATCGGCTACCAGGGTGACTTCGACGCCAGCACGCTCGACACCGTCGGCCTCGGCGACCAGCGCGCGCACGTGCACCACGGCGACCTGCAGGGCGGCCGGGTGTCCTATCTCAAGTGCGGCGTGCTGCACGCGGACAAGCTCTCGACCGTCTCCGTCACCTACGCGCGCGAGATCCAGACCGACGAGTTCGGCATGGGGATGCAAGAGCTCCTGCAGAGCCGCAGCGGCGACCTCGTCGGGATCGTCAACGGCGTCGACTACGGCGAGTGGGACCCGGCCACGGACCCGCAGATCCCGCACCGGTTCTCCCGCGACGACCTCTCGGGCAAGGCCCGCATGAAGGCGGCGCTGTGCGAGCGCTTCCACCTGCCCCACGACGAGCGCGCGCCGGTGTTCGGCGTCGTCTCGCGCCTGACCGACCAGAAGGGCTTCGAGCTGTTCGCCGACTCGATCCCGGTCTATCTGCAGCGCGAGGACATGCGCCTGTGCGTGCTGGGCTCAGGCGAGGCCAAGCACGAAGAGTACTTCCAGTGGCTGCGCGACACGTGGCCCGACAAGGTCGGCATCTACCGCGGCTTCCAGGAGGAGCTCGCCCACTGGATCGAAGCCGGCAGCGACGTCTTCCTGATGCCGAGCCGGTTCGAGCCGTGCGGACTCAACCAGATGTACTCGCTGCGCTACGGCACGCCGCCGGTGGTCCGCGAGACGGGCGGGCTCGCCGACACCGTCCAGGCCTGGGACCCGACGACGCGGACCGGCACGGGCTTCCCGTTCCGCGAGTACTCGAGCGCGGCGCTGTCGGGCACCGTCGACTGGGTCCTGCGCAACTGGCGCGACCGCGACGGCTGGCTGCAGCTGATGCGCAACGGCATGGGGCAGGACTTCTCCTGGGACCGTCAGGGGCCCGAGTACGTCGACCTCTACCGCGCCATGACCCCCCAGCGGACCTAGCCAGCCATGCACGTCGTCTTCGTCGAACCCTGCTTCCCCGCGAACCAGCGCGAGTTCCTCCGCGGGCTGCTGAGCACCGGGGCGCGCGTCTCGGCGATCAGCGAGCGGAGCCCCGACGCGCTCCCGGCAGCGCTGCGCGAGGGCCTCTTCCAGTTCGAGCGGGTCCGCTCGGTCGTCGACGAGCGGGCCGTGACCGACGCCGTGCGCCGGATCTCGGGCCGGGTCCAGGTCGACCGACTCGAAGCGACCGTCGAGGCCCACGTGCTCGCGGCCGCCCACGTCCGGGAGCACCTGGGGATCCACGGCACGACCTCCCGCACCGCCTGGCTGTGCAGGGACAAGCCCGCCATGAAGGAGGCCGTGCGCGCAGCGGGCGTGGCGTGCGCCGCCTCGGCGCGCGTGACCCAGGTCGCCGACGCCGAGGCGTTCGCGGCTGACCACGGCTACCCGCTGATCCTCAAGCCGCTCGACGCAGCCGGCGCGTCGGACACGCACCGCATCGAAGACGACGCCCAGCTCGCCGCCGCGCTGGCCGAGCTGCAGGTCGCGAGCGGCCGCGAGGTCGCCGTCGAGGAGTTCCTGACCGGCCACGAAGGCTTCTACGACACCCTCACCGTCTGCGGGCGGGTCGTGCTGGACTTCGCCAGCCACTACTACCCCAACGTGCTGGAGGCGATGCGGACCCGCTGGATCTCGCCCCAGATCGCGGTCACGAACCGGCTGGATGACGACAGCTACGGCGACCTGCGCGCGATGGGCCAGCAGGTCGTCGACGCGCTGGGGATCTGGACGTCCCCGACCCACATGGAGTGGTTCTCCGGCACCGGCCCCGACGGGGCCGGCGCGCGCAAGTTCTCCGAGATCGGCTGCCGACCGCCCGGCGTCGGCGTCTGGGACCTCTACTGCGCGGCCAACGAGTTCGACCTGTTCGCGGCGTGGGCCCACGCCGTGGTACATGAGCGCGTCCCGTTCGATCCCTCGCGCAAGTACGCGGCCGGCATGATCGCGCTGCGCCCGGACAGGGACGGCGTCATCCGCGGCTACGACGGCTTCGACGCAGTCCAGCAGGAGTTCGGCGAGTGGATCCTCGACCACCACCTGCCGCCGCCCGGGACCCCGACGCAGGGCGTCGAGAACGGCTACATGGCCAACGCCTGGGTGCGGCTCCGCCACCCCGACTACGACGAGCTCCGTCGCCTCATGGACGCGATCGGCGAGCGCGTGCAGGTTCGCGCCGGCTGACGCGCGACGGGCCGCGCTCAGCTGCGCAGCAGCAAGCGCGACAAGGAGACGTGCTCCATCCGCGCCGCGAGCGCGCCGACGTAGTCTTTGCTGGGCGACACGTCGAGCATCGACCACGCCGCGGGGTCCTCGCGACCGTCGTGACAGGCGACGAAGTCTGCCTGCTCCCCGATGCTGACTTCGAACGAATCGAGCGCCATCGAGAGGCCTTCGCCCAGCGCCTTGATGTAGGCCTCCTTGCGGGTCCAACAGCGGTAGAACGCCAGCTCTCTGGCGTCGCCGACCAGGCCGTCGAGCGCGCCGAACTCCCGCTCCGAGAAGTGTCGCTCGGCGATCTGGGTCAAGCTCTCGAGCCGCCGGACCTTCTCGACGTCGACGCCGATCTCCTCCGGCGCGACGGCCACGAGCGCGAGCTGCCCGCTGTGCGACAGGTTGAACGCCAGCCCGTCGCCTTCCAGGTAGGGCTTGCCGCGCGGCCCGTGCCGGAACACCACCGCCCGCGGGTCCTGGTCGAGGTAGCCGCCGAGGATCTGCCGCAGCGCGCCGTGGCTGATCTGGTAGCGCCGGCGATGATCCGCGAACCGGAACCGCGCGAGCCGGTCCTCCTCCGCGGGACAGAGGAGCCCGTCGTACGTAGTCGGGTCGCCGTCGAGCGGGACGGCCCAGACGTGGACCTCGTTCGCAGCGAGGGCCCGCGAGCCGGGAGCCGCGGCGACGAACGCAGGATCGAGCGTGGAGTCTTCCATGCGGGGAGGCGCTGCGAGACTACCCTTGCGGGCGCGGGAAGGCACGCAGCGCGGGCCCCCGTCACCGCCGCTGCCGGACCGCCAGACGCGCGACGCGGCCGCCTGCGCCGCACGCCCACACCGCGCCGTCGCGGGCGCGCGCCACGCTGTGGAAGGGCTCATCGCCGAACGGCGCGAAGGTCCGACCGCCGTCCGTCGACCAGCTGGCGCCGTGGGAGCCCACCGCGAGCACGTCCTCGTCCGTCAGCCAGGCGACGCCCGAGCGGTAGCCCCCGGCGTCGACAGGCGTCCACGTCCGCCCCCCGTCGTCCGTGCGCGCGGCCGTGCCCGCGGTCGCGTCCGGGACGCGGTAGTCACCGCCCACGCAGACCCCGTGATCCCCGCGCCACGCGATCGAGAAGGCCCCGCGCGAGCCGCCGCCGCGCGCCATGGGCAGCGCCGAGACGAAGGGGCGGGCGCCGGGCGCGAAGCCGACGTGGCGACACGCGTCGCCGCCGGTCACCAACGAGAAACCTGCCGGTCCGCGCGCGAGGCAGGTTCCGCTAGCGGCGAACGCGGCCTCCTGCCCCTTCGGCGCGGGCAGCGCCGGTCGCGGCACGTCCTGCCACGTGCGGCCTGCGTCGCAGGTCGTGAGCAGCACGAACCGTCCGTCGATCGCGTCGCCGAACACCACCCCGCGGTCACCGTCGAAGGCGACCGCGTCGAAGAACGCGCCCGGGCGCGGGTCCTCGTGGACCGTTCGCCAGCTCACGCCGCCGTCCTCCGAGCGGTAGAGGCGCGCCGGCGCGCCGGCGACCAGCGCCACGACGACGTCGCGCCCGACCGCCTCGACGTCGCGGAAGTCGCAGCTGGCGCCGTCCGCAGGCGCGACGTCGCGCCACGTCGCGCCGCCGTCGGTCGTCTTGCGGAGGGTCCCGCCGCTGCCGCCGACGTAGCACACCTGACCGCTGACCGGCGCGAGCCCCCGTAGGCTGGCGGAGACGCCGCACGGCAGCAGCTCCCAGCGCGCTTGCTCCGGAGACCAGGGCGCCGCGCACCCGGCGGCGAAGGCGGCGAACGAGAGCGCGATCCAGCGACGGGGCCTCATCGGCGCATCATCCCCGGTTCAGCGGCCGCTGGCGAGCTTCTGCAGGCGCGCTCGCAGCTCCGCGTCGTCGAGCCGGATCAACAGCTGCGCGAAGCCGATGGAGAGGTCGCGGTCCGCCTCCCGCACGAGGCTGCGCCAGTCCGGCCTGCGCGCGCCGCTGCGACCTCGTCCCTCGCGCGCCCCGAGACGCGGCCGCTGCGCGTCCGGGGGCGCCTGGGCCTCGCTGAGGGCCCGGTAGGCCTCGATCAGGTCGAGCCCGAGCGCCGCCTGCTCGCGCGCGCCCGGCTTGTCCCCCTCGACCAACAGGAAGCGCCCCAGCAGACCGCGGCCGCCGACCACGCTGGCGACGAACCGGTGGTCCCGCAGGTCGGCCTGCGCGGCTTCCTGGCTGCCTTCGAGCGCCGAGCGCACCAGCTCGACGGCGCGGCCTCGGTCGGCGGCCCCTTCGGCGCCGCGCGCCGTCGCCTCGCGGTGCAGGGTGGCCGCGTAGCGCGTCCGGAGCCGCAGCAGCATCGATCGATACTCACGGAACTGGGGCTGCTCCTGGACCAGCCCGGCCGCGACCCCGTCGGCGAAGGCGAGGTCCTCCGCAGAGGTGCTCCGCGAGCGACGCGCCCGCGCCAACACGGCCTCGCAGTACTCCAAGCGGTACTCAGCGCGCTCCGGATACTCCTCGGCGAGCTCCCGGAAGGTCTCGACGACCTCGTCCTGCAGCTCGGCGCCGCCGGGACCGCGGGCGTCCTCGCGCTTGCAGCGCGCAGCGAGCGCGCGCACCTCCGGGTTGTTTGGGTCGTCGCGCTGCAGCGCCGCCAGCAGCGTCATCGCCGCAAAGTACTCCGCAGACCCCCACGGCCCCTGCCGCCGACGCCCCAGGCGCCCCTTGCTCCGGTAGAGCTCGAACAGCACCTTGGCCCGCCCGAGCCGCTGGGCTGCGGACGACGCGTCGGGGAGCGCCTTCAGCAGGGCGAGCGCGGCCTCGAACTGCGCCGCCGCGGCGGCGCCGCGGCGCTGCCGCAGGTGCAGCTTCCCCAGGTCGACGTGCACCTGCGCGAGGTCCGCGCGCACGTCGCGGCCCTCGACCTGCTCGAAGCCCTCGAGGGCGCGCTCGAACGCCGCCTCGGCGACGGCGAGGTTGTCCTGTCGCCCCAGCTGCACCTGGATCGCGCCCACCCGCCGGTTGGCGCGGGCCGCCTCGTAACGCAGCGACTGGCTGTCGGCGTTGTCCGCGGCGAACCGGTCGTAGAACGCGAGCATCTCGCGGACGAGCCCCGCGTCGCGCTGGGACACCGCCGACTGCACGACCACGGTCTGCTCGCCGGTCTCAGGGTCCTCGTCGAAGTCGAGCGCCGCGTCGCGGCCCACCAGCGCGTCGAAGACGTCGCCGAACGCGGCGAGGCTGAGCCGGAGGTTGTTCTCGGCGCGGCGCCCCTCGCTCTGCGCCAGCTGGAGCGCCGCCTGCGTCGAACCGTAGGAGGTCCAGCCGGTGATCGCGGCCGCGACGACCGCGAGCGCGGCGACCGTGACGGCCGCCGCGAAGCCGCGGTTCTGTCGGCACCAGCGGGCGGCCGACTCCCAGGCCGTGGGACGGCGCGCGGCGATCGCGCGGTCCTCGAGGAAGGCCTCCAGGTCGTGCTGCAGCGCCTGCGCGTCGGCGTAGCGGTCCGAGGCAGACGCGGACATCGCCTTGTGGATGATCCACACGAGCTCGCGCGGCGCGTGAGGGCACGCCTTCGTCAGCGGCTCGAACTTCTGGTCGCGCACGCGCGCCATCAACTCGCTCCGGTTGCGCCCTTGGAACGTCGGGGCCAGCGTCAGCATCTCGTACAGGGTCACCCCGAGCGCGTAGACCTCGCTGCGGACGTCGTACGTGCCGTCGAACTGCTCGGGCGGCATGTACTGCAGCGTGCCGACCATGTCGCCCGGGTGGGTCAGCCCCCCGTCCTCGATCGCCTTGGCGAGGCCGAAGTCGGTCACCCAGAGCTCGTCCTGGGCGTCGAGCAGGAAGTTCCCCGGCTTGATGTCGCGGTGCAGCGTGCCCTGGCCGTGCGCCGAGTGCAGCGCGCTCGCAGCGGCGGCGCCCACGCGCGCCACGAAGCGCGCGCGCCCGGCCCACGCGCCCGCGCCTTGCGGGGGGCGCTCCTGTTGGGCGGCCCGCCACTGGTCGAGGCTCTGGCCTGCGATGTACTGCATCGCGTACCAGTGGTAGCCGTCGCTCTCGCCGCTCCCGTAGACCGGCACGATGTTGGTGTGGTGCAGCCGCGCGGCGATCTGGGCCTCCTGCTGGAAGCGCGCCAGCTGGTTGCCCGTCAACAGCGACGCGCGCGGCAGCACCTTGAGCGCGACCCGTCGCCCCAGCGACTCCTGCACCGCTTCGAAGACCACGCCCATGCCGCCGCGACCCAGCTCGCGCTCGATGCGGAAGTCGCCGAGACGCTCGAGCTCGGGGAGCACGACCCGGCGGCTCCCCGAGCTCGACGAGATCTTGTCCCGCTTGACGTCCTCCAGCGCCAGCATGGTCGGCAGCAGGTCGAGCAGCTGCGCGCGGTGGTCCGGGTGCCCCTCGGCGAACGCTTCGACCGTGACGGGCTCGCCCGCCCGGTGCAGGTCGAGGAACTGCTCGATGAGCAGGTCCAGCGGGTCACGCGCCGCGGAGGCCTCGTCGCTCATGCGTCGCCGAAGCCTCCCAGGAAGCCCTTGAGCCGGCCGAGCGCGCGCACGTAGCGGTTGCTGGCGGCGTTCTCCTGGATCCCGAGCACGGTGGCGACGTCCTTGTTGGAGAGGTCCTCGAAGTGCCGGAGCATCAGCACTTCACGGTCGATCTCGTCCATGTCCTGCAGCGCGCGCTCGATCTTGACGCGGGCCTCCTCGCGCATCATCGCGCGCGACGGCGAGGTGATGTGGCCGACGAACAGGCTCGACATCGTGCCGCTGTGCGGCGCGGCAACCTCCTTGCCCGCGGTGCGCATCCGCGTCCCGAGGTGCTTTCGGTGCAGGTCGATCATCGTCTGCTGGGCGATCCAACGGATCCACACCAGGAACGGTTTGTCGTCTTCCCGGAACGCCTGCAGGCGCTTCTGCGCGTCGACGTAGGCCTCCTGCAGCACGTCCTCTCCGTCGATGCGGCCGAGCAGCCGGGGATCGAGGCGGAACGTCACCATGCGCAGCAGCCGGACGCGGTGACTCTCGAACAACGGCCCCAGCGCAGCGTCGTCGCCGCTGCGCAGCGCCTGCTCCATCGGTTCGTCGTCGCGCGGGTCCATGCCCGGATCGTATCGGCTGTCGTCCCGCGCGCGCAGGGTCGATGTGGGAGAAGGTCGCCGCCCCCCCTGCGAGCGCTCAGCGCGCAGCGCCCGGCGCCGGCGCGCCGGGCGCCGCGACCGACCCCGCGAGGAAGCCGCGGAGCGTCTCCGCGGCCACGTCCTCACCCGTGAACAAGCGGACCTGCGCGCGCGCCTGCGCCAAGAACATCTCCACGCCGGGGACCACCTTTGCGCCGGCGCCCGCGCATTCCCGCAGCAGCCGCGTCCACGTCGGTCGGTAGACGAGGTCGTGCACGACCACGCCCGGCGCGGGCGCATAGCCAGGCAGCACGCGGTCCCCCTCGAGGGGACCGACCGCGCCGACCGGCGTCGCGTGCACCAGCACCGCCGGCGCGAGCGCGGCCAGCACCTGCTCGCTGAGGCTGCCGAGCGTCACCCCGTGGGCGCGCGCGAACGGGCGAACGGACTCGAGCGACCGCGCCAGCAGCGTCACGTCGTAGCCGAGCTCGAGCAGCGCCACCGCCGCTGCGCGCCCCGCGCCGCCTGCCCCCAGGACCACGGCCGCCTGCCCAGCGCGACCGTCGGCGCCGGCGGCTCGCAGGGCCTCCGAGACGCCGAGCACGTCCGTGTTGTCCCCGACGAAGCCGCCGCCCTCCTCGGGCAGCAAGGTGTTGACAGCCCCCACCGTGGCGGCGCGGTCGCTGACGTGGACGCAGGCGTCGACCATGCGCTCCTTGAACGGCGACGTCACCGAGAGCCCGCCGACCCGGTCGATCGGCAGCATGCGCAGGACGGACTCGGGCCGGGAGCTCTCGAACGGCAGGTAGACCCCGTCGACGCCCAGCCGGCGCATGGCCCGGTTGTGCAGCCACGGCCCCAGCGAGTGCGCCGCGGGGTTGCCGAGCAAGCCGAACAGCTTGGTGCGCGCCGAGAGCGCCTTCACCCGGAAGATCCCGGCGAGGTCCGCGACCGAGGGCTGCCCGGGCGCCGTCGGCTCCGAGGGATCGAGGGCGCCGTAGACCAGCGGCGCCCCCATCGCAGCGGCCAGCACCCGCGTCGGCCAGCACGCGCGCCCCATCGCGAACGCCGTCGTGGGGTGGACGCGCTGGTCCGTGGACGCGAGCAGCTCGAGGACAGGGGCGGCGTCGGCGAGGTCGTGCGCCGTGACGGCGATCTTGGCGACGGTGCCGGGCGCGGCGAGCTCGTCGCGGAGCCGGTCGAGGTCCTTGGGCACACCCGTGAAGCTGTGGAACGACCGCACCCGGAGCTGGAGCCGGGTCTGGCCGGACGGCGGCGACCACGTCTCCCACTGCTCGAGGTCGACGCCCGCCGCGCCGGCGCGCAGCGCGTGCGCGAGCAGCTCGCGGCGGGCCGTCAGCGTGCCGCGGTATTCCCCGCCGTCTTCGCGGGTGCGGCACGCGACGAGCACGGGGAGCGCGACGTCGCGGAGCACGCTCGACAGGTCCTGCGCCGCGGGCCAGGAGTCGAGCCGCAGCTCGAGCCAGTCCGCGCCGAGCATGGCGGCCCGCCGCGCGTCGCGCCGCACCTGCGCCGGGCTGCGGGCGAAGACGCTCGCGATCAGCTCGGCCATGGTCCTCCCGGCGGCGCCAACGCGCGCAGCACGCCGCGGAGCAGCGCTTCGTCGAGCCCCTCTTGCGCAGCCATCTCGGCCGCGCGCGTCATCAAGGCGCGGTAGGCCTGGAGCCCCTCGGGCGCAGCCGTCGACAGCCGCCGCTGGTGCGCCGCCACGGTCGCCGCGTCCCCGCGCCGGACCGGCCCCGACAGCGACGCGGCGGCGCCGTGGCGCTGCGCACCTTCGACCGCGGCCGTCATCAGGGCAGCCACGATCCGCGCGGCGTCGGGATCCGAGAGCCCGCCGGCGCGCTGCAGCAGCTGCTCCGCGAGGCCGTAGAGCGCCGCGGCGCCGTTCGCGGCGAGGGCGCAGGCGGCGTGGTAGAGGACGCGGTCCTGGTCGCCGCAGAAGACGGGCGACAGCTCGAGCATGTCGCAGAGCCGCGCCAGCAGCCGCCGGCTGGAGGCGCCAGCCTGGCAGACCGCGGGCGCGCCCGCGATCGGCGCCTCGGCGAGCGAGGCGGGAAACGGCGCGACCGGGTGCAGCGCGCCGACGCGGACCTCGAGGCGCTGCGCCGGCTCGAAGACCTCGAGGCCGCGGCTGCCGCTCGTGTGCAGCCAGAGGCTGCAGCGCCGTGCGCCGCCGCGCGCTGCCGCCGCGCCGGCAGCAC
>JBMHDP010000391.1:0-2610 GCA_049889335.1 Planctomycetota bacterium | reverse complement strand
GGCCGGATGTCGCGGACCAGCGCCGTGCCGGCCGCGAGGCCGTTGGTCCGCCACAGCTCCTCGCCGTGCGCCCCGTCGTCGGCGACGAAGAAGACGTCGTTGCCGACCCGGGTCATGCTGCGCGGCCAGCTGCTGCTCGCGTCGCCGGTCAGGTCGGCGACGAGGGCGGTGCCCGCCGTCGACCCGTCGGTCCGCCACAGCTCGCGGCCGCCGACCCCGTCGGTCGCCCGGAGGTAGACGACGCCGAGGGCGTCGACGAGGCCGAACGGCTCCGAAGACGGCGTCTGCGCCGCGCTGGGCTGGTGCAGGTCGGACAAGAGCCCGGTCGCGGACGGCGTCCCGTCCGTGACGTACGGCTCGCGGCCGGTCAGGTCGACGTCCGCGCTCAGCAGCACCTGGCCCGACGGCATCGCGTGCAGGCTCTGCGGCGCCGAGCTCCCCGGCCCTGGCTCCAGATCGACCACGAGGCTCGTGCCGGCGGCCGTGCCGTCCGTGCGCCAGAGCTCGGCACCGCTGGCGCCGTCGTCCGCGCGGAACAGCAGGTCGGCGCCCAGCGCCGTCAGCCCGCTCGGCGACGACCCGACCACGCCCGGCCGGAGGTCGACCACCATCGCCGTGTTGCCGGGCGTGCCGTCTGTCCGCCACAGCTCGGCGCCCGCGCCGTTCGCCTGCGCGGCGAAGTAGACCCAGCCGCCGGCTTCGGTGAACTGCGACGGGTAGCTCGTGGACGTCCCCGGCGCGATGTCGGCGAGCGGGACGGTGCCGCCGGAGGTCCCGTCGGACACCCACGGCTCGCCGCCCGCGGCCGCCGTGTGCGCGCGGAAGTACAGCCGGCCGCCGGCGACGGTCGCCTCGTAGATCGACGAGCCGGCGCTGCCGACGCGGATGTCCCGCACCAGCCCGGTGCCGGCCGCGGTCCCGTCGGTGCTCCACAGCTCGCTGCCGGCGACGCCGTCGTTCGCCGCGAACAAGAGCGCGGCGCCGAGCACGCGGAGCGAGCCCGGTGAGCTGCTCGCGCTGCCGGGGCGCAGGTCGACGACGCGCGCGGTGCCGGCCGCGGTGCCGTCGGTGCTCCACAGCTCGCGGCCGGCGCTGTCCAGCGCCGAGAAGTAGGCGCGCCCCTGGAACGCCGTCAGGTGCAGCGGAAACGACGAACCGACGCCCGGCTGGACGTCGGCCACGAGCGCGGTGCCCGACGTCGTGCCGTCGGTGGCCCACAGCTCGATGCCGTCCGCGTCGGTCCGCGCGGCGAACAGCAGCTGGTTGCCCAGCACGCACAGGCCGCTGGGCTGCGACGACGCCGCGCCCGCGCGGATGTCCGCGAGCATGCCCGTGCCGCCGATCGTGCCGTCGCTGGTCCAGAGCTCGATCCCGTGGACGCCGTCGTCCGCAGTGAAGTAGAGCCTGCCGCCGAGCGCGCTCAGGTGCCGCGGCGTCGAGGAGGCCGCCCCCGGGCGCAGGTCGGCGACCAGCGCCGCGACGCCGGTCGCGCCGTCGCGACGGTAGAGCTCGGTCCCGCGCGCGGCCGTGTGCGCCGTGAAGTAGGTGTCCGCGCCGACCTGCACGAACCGCTGCGGGTCGCTGTCCGGGTTTCCCGGCGCGAGCGAGTTGATGTCGCGGGTCAGCTGCTGGCCGGGAAGCGCCAGCGTGAAGACGGCGCTGACGAACCACGGCGTCCAGGAGGCGGTGCGCATCGCATCAGCGTAGCAGACGCGCCCGCTCGGGTCCCCGCGCGCCGCGTCTGGCGACGGTCCTACGGCGATCCTGCCGAACGGCTACCCCGCGACTCGTCACGCCATGCCGTCGAAGACGCCGAGCGCCTCGAACGCCGCGGTCACCGCCGCGAGCGACGGGACGAGCAGCGCGGTGCGGAGCGCGAAGACGGCGAGCAGGTCTCGGACCCGGATCGGCACGTCGCGGAACATGTCGAGCATCATCGGCCCCACCGAGCTGAAGAAGATCAGCTGGCTGATCGACAGCTGACACACGAAGAACCTGCCCGCGACCGAGGCGTCCTTGGCGAGCAGCGCGGGCACGTACATCTCCGTCACGCCCGCGGTCACGGCCGGCCCCAGCACGTCAGCGTCGGGCAGGCCCAGCAGCGTGAGCAGCGGCGCGACCGGCGCGCCGAGCCAGGCGAACAGCGGCGTGTGTTCGGCGAGCAGGACCGCCGCCGTGCCGACGGTGAGGATCGTGCCGAGGATCGTCGCCGACAGCACGACGCCGTCTCGCAGCCCCCGCCCGGCCAGCGCCACCATGGGCTCGGCCGCTGCCGCCTGCCGACGCGCCTCCTCCAGCGCGCGCGCCAGCAGCGCGCCGCGCACCTCGGGCTCGGGGTCCGGCGTGACGACGCAGGTGTCCGCGACCGAGGTCGTCGGCCAGACGCGCACCTGCACGACCGCGACGAGGTAGACGACCACGAAGTAGGTGACGAAGATCAGCGGGAACAGCGGCAGCAGGTCGAGCGTACTCGCGACCACGCCGACGAAGCCGACGCTCACGGTCGAGAAGCAGGTCGCGATCGTGAACGCCTCGCGGCGCGTGTAGCGGCCCTGGTCCAAGAGCCTGCGCGTCAGGTAGAGGCCGACCGAGTAGCTGCCGAGCCAGCTC
>JBMHDP010000390.1:0-3719 GCA_049889335.1 Planctomycetota bacterium | reverse complement strand
CGGCAGGCCCGACGGCGGCGACGGCTGGGCGGCGAGGCGAAGCAGCGGCCCCAGGAAGGCCATCGGCTGGAACGTGGTGAGCTGCTGGGCGCGCAGCAGCTCCCGCTGCTCGCCGCCCAGCACCAGGTAGCCCGGCTCGATGAACTGCAGGCGGCGCAGTCCGTGGCGCTCCGCGAGCGCGCCGCGCGCGACCTCTCGGACCGGGACGTAGTGGCGGTTGAGCAATTCGACCGCGAGCGGCCACGAGAACGGTCCGCCCATCAGGTAGCGATCGATCTCCGGCTTGCGGTCCATCGGCGACCGCTCGACCGACGGCACGTACCAGAACACGGGCTTGCCGCTCTTGGCGCTCTCGGCCAACGCCGCCTCGACGCCCTGCCGCCACTGGACCGCAGCGCCGGCCCGAGCGGCCACCTCGCCGGGCGGCCGCCGGAGCTTGCGGCGGGAGTTCTGCGCGCCCGTCTCGGGGGCGAGCGCGCACAGGAGCAGTGCCATGCACATCCAGCGGACCGTCATGCCAGCAGCGTGCCTCCGCGCCACGACCAGGGCAAGCCGGGTGCGCTCGAGGTCGCTCGTCCGTATATGTGGGCCCATGTTGCGATCGCTGTTGACCGTCCTCGCCGCCGTCACGCTGCTCCCCGACGAGGGCCAGTGGCTCCCCACCCAGGTCCGCGAGATGGACTGGGCCGCGCTGAAGGCGCGCGGCATGGAGATGACCAAGGACGAGTTCTGGCACCCGGAGCAGGGCGGCGTGCTCTCCGCGACGGTCCAGATCAACGGCTGCACCGCGTCGTTCGTCAGCGCAGACGGCCTGCTGGTCACCAACCACCACTGCGGCTTCGGCGCGGTCAGCGCGCTCAGCACGCCCGAGTCCAACCACCTGCGCGACGGCTTCACGGCGTCGACGCGCGCCGAGGAATTGCCCGCGCCCGACATGGTCGCGACCGTGCTCAAGCGGATCGAAGACGTGACGGAGAAGGTCCACGCGGCGCAGGCCGAGGCCACCAGCGACCTGGAGCGCTGGCAGGTGACCCAGCAGGCGATCGCGCGCCTTGTCGCCGAGGGCGAGCGCAGCGAGCCCAACACCAAGTGCTCGGTCGCGTCGTTCCTGGAGGGCAAGGAGTACCACCTCTACTACCGAACCCAGATCCGCGACGTGCGGCTGGTCTACGCGCCGCCGCGCGCGATCGGCGAGTTCGGCGGCGAGGTGGACAACTGGGAGTGGCCGCGCCACACCGGGGACTTCACGTTCTTCCGCGCCTACGTCGGCCCGGACGGCTCGGTGCGAGACCACGCCGAGGACAACGTCCCGTTCCGCCCCGAGCACTTCCTGAAGACGGCGACCCAGCCGATCCAGGAGGGAGACCTCGCCATCATCATGGGCTACCCCGGCAGCACCCAGCGCTACAAGACCAGCGGGGGCGTGGCCACGCAGGAGGGCTACGTGTTCCCGGCGCGGCTGAGGGTCCTGACGCAGGCGATCGAGGTGCTCGAGCAGGCGGGCGCGACCAGCGAGGCCAAGGCGCTGCAGGTCGCCAGCGGCAAGAAGCGGCTCGCCAACATCCAGAAGAACGCTTCGGGGATGATCTTCGGCCTGAAGAACAACGCCGTGGTCGCGCGCAAGCTGCGCGAGGAGGCCCAGCTGGCCGAGGCCGCGGCCGCGAACGCCGCGCTGCTGAAGGAGATGCTCGCCGACGCGGACCAGGAGGCCGCCGCGATCGAGCGGGACACCAACATGTGGTTCGTCGCCGTGCTGCGCGACCACCTCCGCTTGTTCGACATGCTCATGCAGGCGACCGGCGCCGTCGCTGGCGGCGGCAAGATCAGCCAGCGCGGCCTGTCGATGATCGCGTCCGCGGACGTCGAGCAGGACCTCGACCTCATCCAGAAGCCGATGCTCCGGGTGCTCCTGCAGGAGTGGTCTCAGGTCAGCGACGCGCAGCGCCTGCGCGGGACCGAGATGCTCGGCGACGGCGGCGAGGCCGTGATCGACACCGTCCTGGCGACCACTCAGATGTTCGACGGCGAAGAGCGCGCCGCGCTGTTCGGCGCAGGCAAGGACGCGGTGCTCGCGAGCGAAGACCCCCTGGTCGTGCTCGCCAGAGGCATCCACGACGAGTACCAGCGGTGGCTCCAGCGCCGCCGCACCCGCGAGGGCCGCAAGCTCGACGTCGGTCGCCGCTGGATCGCGGCGCAGGAGGCCTTCCGGGGCCAGTCGTTCTACCCGGACGCCAACAGCACGCTCCGCGTGTCCATCGCGACGGTCAAGAGCTACGAGCCGCGCGACGGCGTGCACTACAAGCCCCAGACCACGGTCGCGGGCCTGCTCCAGAAGGAGACCGGGGAGGAGCCGTTCCACAACCCAGCGCCGCTGCTCGCCGCCGCCGAGGACCGCATGCAGAGCCGCTGGGTCGTGCCGCATCTGGGCGACGTGCCGGTCTGCTTCCTGACCGACGGCGACACCACGGGCGGCAACTCCGGCTCGCCGGTGGTCAACGGCCGCGGCGAGCTGATCGGCCTCAACTTCGACCGCGTGTTCGAGAACGTCGCCGGCGACTTCGGCTGGAACCCCGAGCGCTCGCGGAACGTCGTCTGCGACTTCCGCTACGTGCTGTGGGTGCTCGAAGAGGTCCAACCGGCGCCGAACCTGCTGAAGGAGCTGGGCGTCTGATGCGGTCGCCTCGCTGGGCCGCGCTCCTGCTGTTCACAGCGTCCCTCTGCGGCCAGGACGGCGACGCTGGGCCGACCCCGCTGACGACGTTCGCGTGGCCGGTGCCCTCGGCCGCGACCGTGGTCGAGACCGTCTTCAAGGGCGGCCAGGAGAGCAAGACGCGCTACCGCTTGACCATGACGAGGCGCGACGGCGGCGGGATCCGCGTGCGCTACTCCGACTTCGAGTTCCTGGAGGTCGCCGGCATGGACGCGACCACGCCGGCGATGAAGGAGCGGCTCGCCGCGGCGACGGCGCTGGCGTCGGCCATCCCCGACCTCCACGTTCGGGCCGACGGCAGCTTCGAGGCCGCGACCGGCCTCGCCGAGGTCATGACGAAGGTCGTCGACTTCCTCGCAGAGTCCCGCGGCTGGTCCGACGACGAGAAGGAGGGCGTGCGCGCGAACATGCAGGAGAGCGGCATGCTCGACTCGCTCAAGGCGTCGGTCGGACAGTACTGGCGGTGCTGGGCCGGCGCGTGGCGCGGCTGGACGCTGCCGCGCGGCGAGTCCACCAGCGAGCAGCGCGAGGTCGACGTCCTGGGCTCCGACGCCGAGGCGACCGTGACCCTGCGCCACCGCGACGCGCCGACGGACCGCCCGGCGGCGCTCGCGCTCGAGATGAGGGTCCAGGCCAGCGGTCGCGCGTTCTCCACCGCCATGGCGACCTACGTCGGCGACCTGGTGGAGCGCTTCGCCGGTGACGCGGAGCCGAGCGAGCTGCTGCCCCAGCTCACCTTCGCGCTCGACGAGACCATCACGGTCGTCACGTCGCCGCGCACGCTGGTCCCGTCCCTCGCGACGAGCGAGCGGAAGATCACCGCGAAGAACCGCGCGACCGACGAGCAGCTCCAGGAGATCGAGCGGCACCGCTACGAGTTCACCTGGGACGAGACCGGGGACAAGTGACGGATCGCCGGGACCGCCCCGCGCCGCGCCAGGGCGGTCTGTTCGGCCCGCTGGAGCCGCCAGCGGCGCCGATCGGCGCAGGTCGCGCGGCCTCGCGCCCG
>JBMHDP010000389.1:0-3711 GCA_049889335.1 Planctomycetota bacterium | reverse complement strand
GCCGCCGCCACCACCGCCGCGAGCCCGGCGCGCCCCTCGGGGTCGTCGTCGAACCCCTGGCCGAACAGCACCCCCACGGCGACCGCGCGCGCGCCGGCGACGGGCAGGACCTCGACCGGGCGCTGCGATCGCAGGCCCGGCCACGACGTGAGCGCGCAGGCGACCGCGAGCAGCGCGGAGCCGACGCCGCGTCGGCGCCGCCGGGAGGTGTCCCGTTCGGGAGACGTCGGAGCGGCCGCTCGTCGCGCGCGCGGGTCACCCAGGCGCGCACCCCGTTGCTGGGCGGAGACTCGCACGACGCTCATCGCACCGAATGGCGCCGGGATCTGCAAGCGCGCAGCGCGCCAACGCGGCACGGAAATCGCTATGCTCCCGCCATGAAGCGGACCGCGGCCCTCCTCGCCCTCTCCTCCTGCCTGCTCCCCTGCCTCCAGGCCCAGGCGACCCTCGCGGAGCTCGAGCAGCGGTTCCGCGCCGAGGTGCGGCAGCTCGCGTCCTCCCGGCCGAGCAGAGAGCAACGGGACGAGCAGCTGAACCGCCACGTCGGCGAGCTGCGGACCTTCGTTCAGGAGACCGCGCGCGGCGACGACCGCTGGAACGGTCGCCTGATGCTGGCCGACCTCGAGCTGGTCCGCGGGGACCGCGACGCGGCGGCCGCGGCCTTGTCGGCCATCGACCGCGCGGAGGCCCCGGCGATGGTGCTGGTGACCGCGGCGACCATGGCGCAGCACGTCGGGCTGCGTGAGCTGCGCGACGGACTGGTCGAGAGCGCGAGCAAGAAGGACGCGCCGCTCGCCGACCGCATGGCCATGGCGAGGCTGCTGATGACCGTCCTCCGCGAGGTCGAACGCGGCGAGGCGATCTTCGCCGACGCGCTGACGAACGCGCGCGACGACGAGCAGCGCGCGTTCGTGAGATGGCACCAGGCCGACGCGCTGCGCGACCGCGAAGACCTGCCGGAGAACTCCGGCTTCGACGCGCTCGAGGCGCTGGCGAGGGACCTCCCCAAGACGTACTGGGGCTCGGTCGCCAAGGACCGCCTGCGCGCCACCCAGCTGCGCCCGGGAGACGTCGCCATCCCGTTCACGACGCGCACGCTCGCGGGCTCGCCCTGGTCGCTGACGGCCCGCAACGGCCGCGCGGTGGTCCTCGCGTTCTGGACCGCGGCGGACTACGACACGCCGCGGCTCGTCACCACGCTCAAGACGCTGCGCCGACAGCACCCGGACCTGGCCGTGCTCGCCGTCTGCCTCGATCGCGACCAGGCCGAGATCCGCCGCGCGGTCGACGAGCTGGAGATCGACTTCGACGTGATCGGGGACGGCAAGGGCCCCCAGGGCGACGTCGCCCTGCGGTGGTTCGTCGAGGGACCGGTCGTGCACGTCATCGACAAGACCGGTCGCGTCGCAGCGCTCGGCCTCAACGTCGGCACCAACGACGGGCGCGAGGAGCTGACCCAGGCGGTCGCGGCCGCCCTCAAGTAGAGGGCGCTGCGGAGGCCACCCGGCGACGCGCGCGCCACCCGAGCGCGAGCGCGAGCAGCGCGCGCGCCCCGAGGCCACAGAGCAGCGCGAGCGCGGGCGCGACCGGGAGCGGGTCCCGCGCGACGTCGTCGACCCATGACGACAGCAGGAAGACGACGACGTAGCCGAGCAGCACCCGCTCCGGGCCGATCCGGCCGCCGCGCCCCAGCCGGGTCCCGGCCCGCGCGACCAGCACGCAGACGCCCGCCGCGGCGAGCGCGACCGCTGCCCCTGCGAGGACGGCGCCGTGCGGGAGCAGCCGCGACTGGGGCGCGGTCACGGCCAGCGCCTCGACCGAGACGGTGTAGCTCCGGCTCAGCACCGCGAACGCGACGGCCGGGGTGAGGAAGCCGAGCGCGGTCCACGGCACAAGGCGCCGGTTGACGGCGCGGATCGGGGTCCCCACCAGCCCCCGCCGCCGCAGCGCGCGCAGGGCGCGCACGCCCAGGTCCGCGGCGGAGAGCAGGAGCACGAAGCCGGGGACGAACAGCGCCTCCCCCAGCGACGGCAGCGCTTCGCACGTGACCGCGATCGAGACGGCCGCGCACGCCAGCAGCCCGCCGCCCAGCAGCGCGGCCTCCGTGGGGCGACGGCCCCGCCGCTGCGGGGCGGGCAGCGAGGCGGTCTGCATCAGCACGACGGAGAGCAGGGCGAAGAACGCCCCCACCGTCTCCGGCCGCAGCACGTGGCCCGCCTCGTAGACCGGCGGCAGCGCCGCCAAGGCCCCGCAGGACAGTAGGCCGAGCAGTCGGCCCGAAGCGAGCGCCGCCGCGAAGTAGACCAGGAGCCCGAGGCCTGCGAGCACGATCACCTGCGCGACGCGCGCGCGCACCAGGAGGGCGCGCTGGGCGCGTGGCTGGTCTGGCCACGCTTCGCCGGGGATCGCCGCCGCGTGGAACAGCGCAGAGGTCGACGTGTCCTCCTGGGCGCCGGGCGCGCGCCCCTCGACGACGCGCTCGAGCCGCGCCAGCTCGCCGGGCGCTGCGGGCGCGCCGATCGCGCGCAGCGCGAACAGCAGCGGCAGCAGCAGCACGAGCAGGGTGCAGCACGACGCCGCCACCTTGGAGCTCCCGACCGCGGGCGCTCGCCCCGCGGTCACAGCGCGGCGATGCAGTCGATCTCGACCAGCACGGCCTTCGGCAGCTCCTTGACCGCGACGCACGCGCGGGCCGGCTTGTGGTCGCCGAAGTGCCGGGCGTAGACCTCGTTGACGGCGGCGAAGTCCGCCATGCTGGCGAGGAAGATCGTCGTGCGGGCGACGCGGTCGAGGCCGGCGCCCGCTCCTTCGAGCACGCTCTTCAGGTTGGTCATCACCTGCTCGCACTGCGCGGCGGCGTCCGCGCCGACGATCTCCATCGTGGCGGGGTCGAGCGGGATCTGGCCGGAGCAGAACAGCAGGTCGCCGGCCTTCACGGCCTGGCTGTAGGGTCCGATCGCCGCGGGCGCGGCGTCGGTGTGCACGGGTTCGAGGGTCATGGTCAGGATCGCGAGAGGCGGTCGCGCAGGCGTTGCTCGACCGTTTCGGGCAGGAAGCTGCTGACATCGCCGCCGTTGCGCACGACTTCGCGGATCAGC
This sequence comes from Planctomycetota bacterium, assembly GCA_049889335.1. Classification (GTDB taxonomy): domain Bacteria; phylum Planctomycetota; class UBA1135; order UBA1135; family UBA2386. Next base: position 613 of record JBMHDP010000389.1, on the reverse strand, counting down.
GACGAGGAAACATAGCTGTACTGGGCGCTCGGCATCACGAACACGCTCTCGATGCCCGGCGCGAGGTGACGGTTGGTGAGGGCCATCTGGTACTCGGACTCGAAGTCGGAGACCGTGCGCACGCCCCGGAGGATCGCGCCGATGCCGCGCGCCCGGCAGAAGTCGACGACGAGGCCCGTGAAGGTCACGACGTCGAGCTTGTCGCTCTCGGGCAGCACCTCGCGGAGCATCTCGACGCGCTCCTCGGTCGAGAACGTCGGGTTCTTCTGGGTGTTGACGCCGACCGCGACCGTCAGGTGGTCGAACAGCGGGAGCGCGCGCTCGACGAGGTCGAGGTGGCCACGCGTGACCGGGTCGAAGCTGCCGGGGTAGAGGGCCGTGACCATGCCGGGACTGTAACCGTTGAGGCACGCGGAGCACGATGCGTCGTGGATCCCGGAGCTCACCGAGCGATGCTGCTCGCCGCCGCCTGGGCGCTCCCCGCGGCGGCCCTGGCGCGCGACTTCCTCCCGGCGGCGGTCGCCCTCGCCGCGGCAGGAGTGCTCACCGCCGTCGCGACGTCGACGCCCGGCCGGCGCGCGGGCCTGCTCGCGCTGCCGATGGTGTTGGGCGC
>JBMHDP010000388.1:0-14878 GCA_049889335.1 Planctomycetota bacterium | reverse complement strand
GGCGCGGCCCCCCCCGCCCCCGGGCGCCGGGGGGGCCCCCGCGCTCGCGTTCTCGCCCGCGCTCAAGCGGGCGCTCGAGGGCGCGCTCACCGAGGCGGCCCGCCGGCGCGACAACCACGTCGGCAGCCAGCACGTCCTGCTGGGGATCGCCCGACAACCCGACAGCGACGCCGCCCGCATCCTCGCGCGGCTGGGCGCCGACGCCGAGACCCTCGACGACGCCATGACGCGAAGCCAGCCCCGCCCCGACCGCTCCCAGCTCCAGCTGCTGCTGATCAGCAACTCCACGATGCACGGCGGCGGCTACCTGGAGCACTGCGAGGAGGAGCTCGGCGACTTCCTCGGCGCGCCCAAGCGCGTGCTGTTCGTGCCGTTCGCGCTCCACGACCACGACGCCTACGCCGACAAGGCGCGCCCGGCGTTCGGCGCGCTCGGCCACGAGCTGTGCTCTGCCCACACGTTCGACGACCCGGCCGCAGCGCTCGATGAGCACGACGCCGTGTTCGTCGGCGGCGGCAACACGTTCCGGCTGCTGGCGCAGCTGGAGCAGACCGGCCTGCTCGAGGCCATCCGCGACCGCGCGCTCGCCGGCATGCCCTACGTCGGGAGCAGCGCGGGGACCAACGTGGCGACGCGGTCGATCCGGACGACCAACGACATGCCGATCGTGCAGCCGTGCTCGTTCGACGCGCTGCAGCTGGTCCCGTTCCAGATCAACCCTCACTTCCTCGACCCGGACCCCGACAGCGAGCACATGGGCGAGACCCGCGAGGAGCGGATCCTGCAGTTCCACGAAGAGCACGACACGCCGGTGCTCGGCCTGCGCGAAGGCTGCATGCTCCGCGCCCAGGGCGCGCAGCTGACGCTGCGGGGCACGACCTCCGCGCGCCTCCTGCGGCGCGGCGAGGCGCCCGCCGAGTTCGCGCCGCCGTGCGACCTGACGTTCCTCCTCGAGGCCTGAGCGCCCACCCACCACGCGAAGATGACCATGCGAACCTCACGAGTCCTGGCGCTCACGGCGTCGATCTGCCTCCCGGCGTGCGGCGCCGACGCGCCCCAGCGCACGCTCGGCGACGCGCCTCAGCGCGCGCTCGGCGGCGCGTCCCCCGAAGACGCCGAACAACAGATCACCGAGGAGGGGCTGCGCGCCCACGTGGCCTACCTGAGCAGCGACGACCTCGAGGGCCGCGGGGTCGGCACCGACGGCGACCGCGCCGCGCGCGCCTACATCGCCGCCGAGCTGGAGAAGGCCGGCTGTCGTCCGGGCGGCGCCGACGGCAGCTGGGAGCAGCCGGTGCCGATCCTCGGCATCCGCTCCGACGTGACGCGTCCCCTGACCGCTGTCGGCGTCGACGGCGAGGCGTCGTTCGAAGCGCCGATCGACTACACCGCCGTCGCCGGCAGCCCCGCCGCGGCCGCCGAGTGGGCCGGCGCCGAGCTCGTCTTCGTCGGCTACGGGATCGACGCGCCGGAGCAGCGCTGGGACGACTTCGGCGACGTCGACCTGCGGGGGAAGGTCCTGCTGGTCATGAACAACGACCCCGCAGACGACCCCGAGCGGTTCGCCGGCGAGACGCGGCTCTACTACGGCCGCTGGAGCTACAAGTTCGAGGAGGCCGCGCGGCGGGGCGCGATCGGCTGCATCGTCATCCACACGACGCCCTCCGCGGGCTACCCCTTCCAGGTGATCCAGTCGAGCCACGGCCGCGAGAACTTCTGGCTGCCGTTCGCCGACGGGCAGCCGACGCTCGCGGTCCGCTCCTGGTGCTCCGAAGACGCCGCCCGAAAGCTCTGCGCGCTCGGCGGACAGGACCTGGACGCGCTGCGCGCCCGCGCCGAGCGGGGCAACCAGCCGCCCGTCGCGCTCGGGGTGAAGGTCGACCTCGCGATCGAGAACGAGGTACGGCGGCTGCAGTCCGCCAACGTGCTCGGCGTGCTGCCCGGGACCGACCCCGAGAAGCGCGACGAGCACGTCGTGCTCACCGCGCACTTCGACCACCTGGGCGTCGGTAAGCCCCGCAACGACGACGCGATCTACAACGGCGCCGTCGACAACGCCTCGGGCTGCGCCGGGCTCCTGGCGCTGGCGCGCGCCGCGGCGGCCCTGCAGGAGCGCCGCCGCAGCATGCTGTTCCTCGCGGTGACCGCGGAGGAGTCCGGCCTGCTCGGCTCCAAGTTCTACGCGCAGAACCCCACGGTCGCCCGCGAGCGGCTCGTCGCCAACGTCAACGTCGACGGCCTCAACGTCTGGGGCGAGACCGAGGACATCGAGTTCGTCGGCTACGGCAAGAACAGCCTCAGCGACGTCGCCGCCGAGATCGCCGAGGCCCGCGGCCGCGAGATCAAGCCCGACAGCCACCCGGACCGCGGCTACTTCTACCGCAGCGACCACTTCAACTTCGCGCGCATCGGCGTGCCCGCGGCCTACTTCAAGGCGGGCTCGGCGTTCCTGGACCGCCCCGCGGACCGGAAGCGGATGAAGGCCAGCTACACGACCGTGCACTACCACCAGCCGACCGACGAGCTCGCGCAGTGGTGGAACTTCAAGGGCGCGGTCAGCGACATGCGCGTGCTGTTCCGCCTGCTCGAGCGCACCGCGAACGACGACGGAGTCCCCACCTGGACCCCGGGGGACGAGTTCGAGAAGCTGCGATGAGCGCCGGGGAGAACGCGCCCCGCAGGGGCGCGCGCCTCGTCGAAGGCGCCGTCATCGTGCTCAGCATCCTGGTGGCCTTCGGGCTCGACGCGGGCTGGGACTACGCCAAGCAGCGCTCCGCAGCGACCGAGCACCTCAAGGCGCTGCTGACGGACTTCGAGGAGACGCGCGCCGGGATCGAGGCGACGATCGCGCACGGCGAGCGGATCCTGGGCCACGCCGAGCGCCTCTCTGCGGCCGCCGGCGCCGACTCCGAGCCGGCGGGCGGAGAGATCGACGCGATGCTCTTCGAGCTCGTCTCCCTGCCGACGTTCGAGCCGGTCGTCGGCGCCTACGAGGAGCTCATCGCCGCGGGCAACCTGCGCCTCATCCGCGACCCGCAGCTCCGCTCGGCGCTCGCCGGCTGGGGCGCCAACCTCCGCAGCTATGCGACCCGCGAACGCTGGGCCACCGACCAGTGGAACCTCGTCAACGCCCCCTTCCTGCTGGAGAACATGTCCCTCGCCCAGCTCGTCCCGCGCGGCGTGCTGGCTCCGTCGATCGCGAACCCGTTCCCGCGCGATCACGCCGAGCTGCTCGGGCGGCCCGACTTCCACAACCTCGTGATCTACCGGTGGATCGCCGCCAAGGACGTCGTCGAATCGGGCAGGCAGCTGCTGCGGCGACTGGAGCAGATCGTCACGAGGATCGAGCGCGCGCTCGACTGAGCGCGTGATCGAGCGCGACGCGGGCCCGCTCGGCGCGCGGACCCCAGATCATCGCTCGCTCAGCGCCGCCGGCGCGGCGCGGCGTAGGCCTCGAGGTCGGCTGCGACCTGCAGGACCTCGGGCTCCGTGACCTTGTCACCCTTGGTCCGGCGCAGCATCTCGACGAACCAGGCGCACTCCCACGCGCTCACGGGGCCGCCGACGTTCTTGCCGTCGTTGGCGTCGCCGGTCTGCGCGTTCGAGGTCAGCAGCTCTTCGCCGTCCGGCCCGACGATCACGGTCCACGGCAGCCCGCCGGAGCGGCCCTGCTTGTAGCGCTCGTTGACCGCTTTGCCGTTCTTGTCGCGGTCCACGTCGATCATCAGGTCGACCCAACCCTTGGCGTAGATCGGCGCCGTCACCGCTCGCCCGAGGAACTCCTCGAGCACCTTGCACCAGCCTCACCAGGGCGCGTCGAACCGGATCAGGATGTTGCGGCCGGACTTCTTCGCCTCCGCCATGGCTGCCGCGAGCTTCTCTTCGGCGTCCATCGGCGCGCAGAACAGCGGCTCGACCTGCGCGAGCAGCGCCGCGCCCTGCAGCGCGCCGTCCGCGAGGAAGTCGTCGGCGACCAGATGGGAGAGCAGGCGACCCTTCGCGTCCTGCACCAGCAGCGCAGGCCTCGCGACCGGCCAGTAGAGGCGCGCGTCGCCTTGGACGACCTCGAACTCGTAGCGGAACGTGCGCGAGATCTTCCGATCGCGCTGGATCATCCGGGCGAGGTCCTGCCCAGGGGCCGGCAGCGCGACGAGCACCCGCTTGTTGTGAACCGCGGCGCGCGCACGCGCCGCGACCAATTCCGCGGGGAGCTCCTCCGGCGCGGCCTGTTGCGCCTCGACGGCGCAGGAGAGAGCGAGCGCCCACGTCAGGGCATGCAGTCTGAAGTCCATGGTGTCCTCCGGTCGGCGCCAGCATACCCACGCGGCGCGAGACTCCTTCACCCCTCCGCGCGCGCGGAGGTTGACGGGCCGCCCCCTCGCCTTACTTTCCAAGACAAAGCGACACCTCCTCATGGAACTCCGCGACGCGATCGACCAGCTCACGACCATCCGCAGCCAGCTGGCTGCGACCGAGCACCTCAAGAGCCTCCGCGCCGTCCCCGTGGCGGTCTCCAGCGCCCTGGCCGCGGTCGCCGCGCCCGCGCAGGCGCTGTGGCTCACCGCCCCGGCCGAGGCCCCGGAGCGCTACCTCGCGCTCTGGCTGACGGCCGCAGGCGTCAGCGCCATGCTCGCGGCCGCGATGGTCGCGCGACGCACGCTGCGCTCCCCCGGCGGGCTGGGGGCGGCCAACACCTGGTGCGCCGTCCGCCTGTTCAGCCCGTGTCTCGTCGTCGGCGCGGTCTGCACGTGGTTCGTGGCGACCGAGCAGCCGCAGCTGACGTGGCTGCTGCCCGCGCTGTGGCAGCTGCTGTTCGGGCTCGGCAACTTGGCGACGGCGCGGCTGTTGCCAGCGCCGGCCGCCGCGGTCGGCGTCATGTTCCTCGTCACCGGCGCCAGCTGCCTCTGGCTCGGCGAACGCGCCCTCGCGCCATGGGCGATGGGCGTCCCGTTCGCGACCGGTCAGGCTGCGCTCGCCGCGATCCTGTGGTGGCACAACGAGCGCCCGGAGCCGCGGTCGTGAGCGGGACCCAGGGGGACGGCGGCCGCTACGCCTACGAAGGCCTCGACCGCGTTCTGCACGAGAAGGCGCGCCTGGGGATCGTCACGTCGCTGGCTGCCCGCGCGGACGGGCTGCTGTTCGCAGACCTCAAGGCGCTCTGCAAGCTCACCGACGGCAACCTGTCGCGCCACCTAACCGTGCTCCAGGACGCGGACATCGTCGAGATCCGCAAGGGCTTCAAGGGCAAGCGTCCGCAGACGCTGTGCCGGCTCAGCGACGAAGGGCGGCGGCGCTACCTCGCCTACGTGCGCGTGCTGGAGGACGTGCTCGCCGACGCCGTCGCCGCCTCCAAGGCGTCCAAGCGCTCCCGGCGCAGCCTCCCCGACGGGTTCCGCCCGGCGTGAGCCCGGGTCAGCGGCGCGCCCGCAACTGCGCGGGCTCCCCGATCCCGTCCAGCGCCGCGAGGATCGCCTCGACGCGCACCTGCTCCGGGTCGTAGCGGACCGTGAAGTCGGCGATGTTCGCGCGGATGTAGACGTCTCGCACGCCCTCGAGCGACCCCAGCTCTCCGCGCACGGCGGAGACGCACTGCATTCAGGGGACGACGTCGAGGACCAGCTCGACCTCTCGGACGTCGCGGCTCGGCGCCGCCTGGCAGGCCGCGAACGCCAGCAGCAGGGCGCACGCGCGGTTCGGTCTCCTAAGGCTCATGCGTCCATGCTACGGAGGGGCGCGGCGTAGGGTCCGGTCGAACTCACTTCGCCCGCGGGTCGGCGAACGTCGCCCCCGCGGGCAGGTGCGGGACCAAGGAGTGCAACACCTCGAAGTGCGCGCGCCCCTCGGCGTCGCCCCCCCGGAAGAGGAGCGTCGCGGCCGCGGCCTGCGGGACCGCCTGCGCCAGCAGCTCCGCGAGGCGCGTGCGACGGCGCACCGGGGCGTCGACGCCGTCGCGCTGCGGCACGAGCAGCACCGCGCGCCCGACGAAGCGAGGCAGCGCCTGCTCCAGCTCTGCGAGCACGGCGGCGAGGTGCGCGTCGTCGTCCCCGTCGGCGACGGAGACCACGACGACCGGCGGGTCCATGTTGTCGATCCTGCGAACCAGCTGGAGCAGCGCGCCCGGCGTGGCGGCCGCCGGCGGCGGCGCTTGTTCGGTCGGAGCTTCGTCGGTCGACGCTTCGTCGGCCGCCGCTTCCGGCGCCGCAGCGACGGGCGCCGGCTCGGGGTGGAGCTGCAGCGGCTCGCCGTCCCCGCGGTCCAGCAGCACCTTCGCAGCGCGCTTGCTCCGCAGGCCGTCGACCAGCCTGGTCACCGCCTCTGTGTCCGCGCCGGCCTCGGGCCAGGTCACCGTGACGGTCACGCCCGCGAGCGCGCCGACCTCCTCCAGCCGGCCCGGCAGCTCAGCCTCGACCATGCGGGCCTCCATCGCTGCGTCGCCGGTGGGCTCGACCACGAGGCGTGCCTGCTTGCCCTTCTTCTCGACGAGCTCGAACAGCGGCGGGTGGATCTGCATGGGCGCGTCGCCGCCCAGGACCACCCGGGACGCGCCCTGCTCGAGCGCGAAGTCGGCGACCTGACGCGCGGCCGGGGACGCTTCGACCAGGACGGCCTTGAGCGCGACCTCGACGCCCTCGAGCTCGCGCGACACCGCGCGCCGCTGCTGGGCCTCGTCGCGCCCGCCGGGATCACAGCGGACGATCAGGCGATCGCCTTCCTCCGTCGCCTCGATCATCGGCGGCAGCATGACGTCGACCTCGCCGCCCACGGCGAGCTCCAGACGGGTCGGACCCGCCTCGGCGACCGCGCCGCACAGGTTGTCGCGCAGCGTGCGGGAGAGCGGGGCGTCGCCGTGCGCCTCGATGCGGACAGCCTTGCCGGACAGCGACGGGAGCCGCGCGGGCAGGCGTCGATCGAGCGCACGCTGCAGCTCCTTGGGCTTGCCGGCCTCGGTCTCGACCACGACGCGCTCGACGTCCCCGTCCGCGCCGAAGTGGACCGGCGGCGGCGTGAACGGCTCGCGGCGGTCCCCGTGGATCGTGCACGCGAGGCGCCGCGGCGCAATCGCCTCGCACGCCTGCTCCAGCCGCGCGACGGCCTCGTCGTCGAGCTCGAAGCCCTCGGGCCAGTCCACCACGACGTCCTTGCCCGCCGTGTCGTCGTGGTGCGCCGCGCACTCCTGCGCGAAGGCGTCCAGCAGCGCGGCGCGGTCCCGCCCGTTCGGGGTCAGGCGCAATTCGACCTCCTTGCCGGCGCGGACGCTGACCAGCGGGGGCCAGACGATCTCGGCGGCGCCGGCGGCGCCGACCTCCACGCGCGTGGCCCCCGCGCCGCGCGCGAAGTCGACGCAGAAGCTCGTCACCGCGGCCGACGCCCGCGCGAACTCGAAGCGAACCTGCTTGCCGTCCAGCTGCGCGCGATCGCGCGGCAGGACCATGGAGAGGGCGTCGACGGCGTCCTCGTCGTCTGCCTCCAGGTCCACGACGATCGTCGCAGCGCCGCCGCGGACGGAGCACCGGACCTGCTCCTCCACGTCGAGGTCGAAGAGGACCCGCGCGCCGATCGCGACGCTGCGCGCGCCGCCGTCACGCAGCGCCGCCGCCAGCGCTTCGCGCGTCGCCGAGTCCGGCTTCCCCGCCCCGCGGAACTGGAAGACGAAGCGCCCGCCCCCCGCGCCCTCGACCAGCGCCACCACGTGCGGCGCCATCGCGAGCGGCAGGTCCATCGGCTCGCAGTCCCCGGTCTCGACCGTGACCTTGGTCGCGTCCCCTGCCAACTCGCGCGTCACCGCCACGGTCGGGAGCGCCCCTTCGTGCACGACCTCGTCACCGAAGCCGCGCTTGACCACGACCTTGAGGGGCCGCTGCGGCGCGAGCTTCTCGGCGACGACGCCCTTCACGGCGCTGCCGACGAGCCCATCCCCGGAGAAGCGAACCAGCACCATTTTGTGGCGCAGCCGCGCCCCGAAGGCGCCGGCGATCCGCTCCAGCGGCGCCTCGACCGCCTCCAAGACCTCCTTCTTCGGCATGTCCGGGACGTCGAGCGTGACCACGGTGTCGAAGCCCTCCTCGTCGCTCTCGACGCAGCTCCCCTTGACCGGCCCGTCGTCCTCCTCGATCGCCTCCAGCTCGGGCAGCTCGTCGATGGGCTCGAGCTCGGGCAGGTCTTCGAGCGGCTCGAGCTCGGGCAGCTCCGCGTCGATCGCGTCCTTGGCGGAGCGACCGGGTCGCTTGCGAGGCAGGCCGTGGCCGTGCTTGGTCATACGTCGTCTCTGAGGGGTCGAGGGGAGAGGGGTCGCACAAGGTAGCGGGCCGACAGCGGACGCCAAGTCCGAGGCTCCCAACGACGCGCAAAACGCCGGAGGTCGCGCCCCCGAGGCGCCGACGCAGGACCGGAACGAGGCGCGCGGTGTTTCCGACCGGCTCGGTGTCCTACAACACGGACATGCCCAAACCGACCCTGTCGTTCGGCCGGCAGCCAGACTGGAGCAGGCTCCGGGTCCTCAAGTGGATCGCGCCCGGCGTCCTGCTGCTCGTCCTGGCGCTGACGATGTACTACACCGTGCCGCCGGACTCGCAGGGCGTCGTGCTCCGCTTCGGTCGCTACAGCTCGACCGAGGAGCCGGGCCTGCACTTCAAGCTCCCGCTGGGCGTCGACTCCGTCGAGATCGTGCCGGTGCGCCGCCAGCTCAAGCTGGAGTTCGGCTTCGGCACGCCCGGCGCCACCAACGCGCGGCAGAGCCGGACGACGCGCGCCCAACAGATGAACGAGAAGAGCATGGTGACCGGCGACCTGAACGCCGCGCTCGTCGAGTGGGTCGTGCAGTATCACATCGACGACGCCCCCGCCTTCCTGTTCAAGGTCCGCGAGCCGGAGACGACCCTCCGGGACCTGAGCGAGGCCGTGATGCGCGAGATCGTCGGCGACCGCACCGTGGACCAGGTCATCACGACGGGTCGTCAGGACATCGAGGACCAGGCGATGCTGCGGCTGCGCGCGCTGACGAAGGAGTACGAGCTCGGGGTCTACATCGACCAGGTCCAGCTCAAGGACGTCAACCCGCCCGAGGACGTGAAGGACTCGTTCAACGAGGTCAACAAGGCGCAGCAGGACCGCGAGAACATGATCAACGTCGCCAACGGCGACTACAACAAGGTCGTGCCGCGCGCCAAGGGCGAGGCCGAGCAGCGGATCAGCGAGGCCGAGGGCTACAAGCTCAAGCGCACCAACGAGGCGCAGGGCGACGCGTCCGCGTTCGACGCGGTGCTCGTCGAGTACGTCAAGGCGCCCGAGGTGACGAGGCGGCGCCTCTACCTCGAGACGATGACCGAGGTGATCCCGGGCCTGTCGAGCACGTGGATCGTCGACGACTCCGTGACGCAGCTGCTGCCGATGGTGCAGGGCAAGGGCCTGGGAGGTGGCAGGTGAAGATCCTCAGCGTCCTCCTGGGGCTCGTGGCCCTGTTCTTCGTGCTGGTCCTCAGCGGCGCGTTCTACACCGTGCACGAGACCGACACGGTCATCCTGACCCAGTTCGGCCGGCCCGTCGGGGAGCCGATCACCGAGCCGGGCCTGCACTTCAAGACGCCGTTCATCCAGGACGTCCACCGGCTCGAGAAGCGGGTGCTGGAGTGGGACGGCCGACCGGTCGAGATGCCGACGAAGAGCAAGACCTACATCATCGTCGACACCTTCGCGCGCTGGCGCATCGGAGACCCCGCGAAGTACTTCGTCAGCGTCAACGAGGAGCGCCGCGCCCAGTCCCGCCTCGAGGACATCATCGGCAGTGAGGTGCGCTCAGCGGTCGCCGCGCACGAGCTGATCGAGGTCGTGCGCAGCGACAAGAACCTGGTGCTGCCGCCGGCGCAGGCCGTCGAGGGGACGAGCCTCTCGACCCTCCAGACGGCGACGCGCGGCCGCCTGGAGCTCGAGAAGGACATCCTCGCAGCCGCCGCCCCGAAGCTGACCGAGCTGGGCATCGAGCTGCTCGACGTGCGGATCAAGCGCGTCAACTACCGGCAGGACGTGGTCGAGAGCATCTACCGACGGATGATCAGCGAGCGCCAGCAGATCGCGCAGCGCTTCCGGAGCGAGGGCGAAGGCGAGGCCGCGCGCATCAACGGGCGCCGCGAGCGCGAGCTCAAGCGCATCGAGTCCGAGGCCTACAAGCGGGTCCAGGAGCTCCGCGGAGAAGCCGACGCCGAAGCGACCCGGGTCTACGCAGAGGCCTACGACAAGAGCCCGGAGGCCCGCGAGTTCTACGGCTTCCTCAAGACGCTCGACACCTACCGGACGATCCTCGGCAGCAGGACCAACGTGATCCTGTCGACGGACAGCGAGCTCTTCCGCCTGCTCGAGAAGACCAACTGACGCCCCGACCCCACCGCGCCCGATCATGGACCGACGCAGCTTCCTCATCACCGGCGCGGCCGCCGCCGCCGCCTCCTCCGCCGCGGCGCGCGCCGCCGGCCCGTCCGACGCCGCGCGCCGGGGGCCGTTCCAGCTCCGCTACGCGCCGCACTTCGGGATGTTCCGCAACCACGCCGAGTCCCTGGAGGACCAGCTGCAGTTCGCGGTCGACGAGGGCTTCACCGCCTGGGAGGACAACGGCATGGGCCGACGTGACGAGCCGACGCAGCGTCGACTCGCCGCGAAGATGGAGCAGCTGGAGATCCAGATGGGCGTCTTCGTCGCGCACGGCGACTTCGGCAAGCCCACCTTCGCGTCCGGGCGGAAGGACCACCAGGAGCGCGTGCTGGCCGACATCGACCGGGCGTGCGCGGTCGCCGAGCGGGTCCGCGCCAAGTGGTGCACGGTCGTCCCGGGCGCGGTCGACCGCCGCCTCGCCGACGGCTACCAGTTCGCCAACTGCGTCGAGCTGCTCAAGCGCTGCTGCGATCGCATCGAACAGAACAAGAGCGAGCTGGTGATGGTGCTCGAGCCGCTCAACTTCCGGAACCACCCGGGCCTCTACCTGACCAAGATGCCGCAGGCGTTCGCGGTCTGCCGCGCGGTCGGGAGCCCGAACTGCAAGATCCTCGACGACCTGTACCACCAGCAGATCACCGAGGGCGACCTGATCCCGAACATCGACGCGTCCTGGACGGAGATCGCCTACTTCCAGTGCGGCGACAACCCGGGGCGCAAGGAGCCCTACACGGGCGAGATCAACTACCGCAACGTCTTCGCCCACATCCACGGCAAGGGCTTCCGCGGGATCGTCGGGATGGAGCACGGCCTCTCCCAGGGCGGCAAGGAGGGCGAGCGCAAGCTCATCGACGCCTACCGGACCGCCGACGCGTTCTGAGCCGCCCGGCGCGAGGCGGCGTCAGCGCCGGGTGAAGGTCCACACCGCGACCCGGTAGCTCCATCCCCCGAGCCCGCGCTGCGCGTCCCAGAAGTTCTCGCGCACGTAGTCGACGAAGTCGGCTTCCTGCGGCGGCGACGCGAACTCCTCCGCGCCGCGGTCGCACATCATGAAGCGCGCGATCTGCTCGACCTCTTCGTAGCGCGGGCTGCGGATCGTCGCCTCCAGCTCCACCTCGCGGACCGTCGCGTCACCGCGCTGCGCCGCGAGCGGGGCGAGCCGCGCGCCGAGGTCGAAGCCGCGCGCGCCGAAGCGTTCGAGCATGTCGCGGCAACCCGACGAGCCGCTCTTCATCACGACGCTCAGCCTGCCGCCGAGGCGGACGTGGTCCAGCAGCCGCCCGACGAGCGTCGGCCACTCTTCGTCGGGCAGGTGGTAGAGCACGTGCGCGAGCAGGGCGTAGTCGACCGGGGCTGGCGGCGCGGCCGAGCGCACGTCCCCTTCGAGCAGCGTCACGCCAGGGAGGCGGCGGCGCAGGACCGCGCGCATCGCGAGCGACGGCTCGACCGCGAAGGTCACGGGGCAGCGGCGCGCCAGCAGCCGGGTCAGGTCTCCGGAGCCTGCCCCCCAGTCCACCGCGGCGCCGGACGCCGGCGCTTCCGCGACCTGCGCCTCGAGGAGCGGGACCAGGGCGTCACGCTCGTCGCTGCATCGGAGCAGGCTGCTGAACGCGCGGCCGTACTCCTCGCTGTCCCACTCGAAGCGACGGAGCCGGGTCATGCCGGCAGGCCTCCAGAGGGGCGCGCCGCGCTCACGCTCGCTCCAGCGGCCACGCCCCCTCCCGGATCAGCAGCGCGCGCTTCCGAGCGAGCCCGCCCGAGAAGCCGGTCAACGCGCCGCGGGCGCCGACGACGCGATGGCACGGCACGACGATCGGGATCGGGTTGCGCGCGTTGGCGGCGCCGACGGCGCGCGCCGCTCGGGGTGCGCCGATCGCCGCGGCCTGCTCGGAGTACGAGCGCGTCTCTCCGAACGGGATCTCGCGCAGCGCGGCCCAGGCGCGCAGTTGGAACGCGGTCCCCACCGGGTCCAGCGGCAGGTCGAAGCGCTCCCGCTCACCGGCGAAGTACTCCTGCAGCTGCTCGGCGCACGCCGCCAGGACCGCGCGCGTAGTGTGGCGCGCACCCGCGCGCGCGCAGCCCGCCGCGCGCGCCCCAGCGGCGAGGAAGTCGATCGATCGGAGCCCGCGCTCCGAGGCGCGCAGCGTCACGACGCCGATCGGCGTGTCGACGTCGAAGGATGGAGCTGCAGAGACCATCGGGTGGAGAGTCCAGGCGGCGACAGGCGAGGCAGCGAGAGCCGCTCAGCGGACGGTCTTCGCTGCGAGGTACTGCGGCGGGATCGCGTGTTCGGCGACCCGGCGTCGGACCGCTTCCCGCTGCACCATGTAGGGATCCGCCAAGAAGCCCCGCGCGATCGCGCAGAGGTCCGCGCGGCCCGCCGCGACGATCGTGTGCGCGTGGTCGAGGCCTTGGATGCCGCCGACGGCCATCACCGGGACCTCGGCCTCGAAGCGGATGCGCTCCGCGAAGGGGACCTGGTACATCCGCCCGTACTGCGGCCGGGACTCCGGGACGTTGCCCGCGGAGGAGACGTCGAGGACGTCGACGCCCTCCTGCGCCAGCCAGCGGGAGACCGCGACCGCCTCATCCACGGTGAAGCCACGCCCGGCGTCGTCGAACCAGTCCGTCGCCGAGAGGCGGACGAACAGCGGCTTCTGCTCGGGCCACGCGGCCCGGACGGCGCGCGCCACCTCGAGCGGGAAGCGGGCGCGGTTCTCGAGCGAGCCGCCGTAGTCGTCGCCGCGCAGGTTGCTCAGCGGCGACAGGAAGCTCGACAAGAGGTAGCCGTGCGCCATGTGCAGCTCGATCACGTCGAAGCCGGCGCGCTCACAGCGCACCGCGCTCGCCACGAACGCGTCCCGCACGCGCACCATGTCCGCGGCGTCCATCTCCCTGGGCGCCGGCCAGCCGTCGGCGAACGGCACCGCCGACGGCGCGATCGTCTCCCACGCGTCCGCTCCGGAGAGCGGCGCGTCGCCCTCCCACGGCCGACTGCAGGACGCCTTGCGACCCGCGTGCGCCAGCTGCATCCCGATCTTCGCCGACGAGCGCGCGTGCACGAAGTCCACCACGCGCTTCCAAGCAGCCTCTTGGGCGTCGTCCCACATCCCCGCGCAACCGGGCGTGATCAGACCGTCTCGGCTGACGTTCGTCATCTCGGTCAGCACGAGGCCGGCGCCGCCGACGGCGCGGCTGCCCAGGTGGACGAGGTGCCAGTCGTCGACGACGCCGTCGCGCGCCGAGTACATGCACATCGGCGAGACCACGACGCGGTTGGCCAACGTCAGGCCGCGCGTCACGAACGGCAGGAAGGCAGGCAGGGTGTCCGGCGCGGCGCCGCAGTCCTCGGCCACGACGCGGTCCACCCGCGCGACCAGCTCCGGGTCGCGGGTCTGGAGGTTGTCGTGCGTGATCCGCTTGCTGCGGGTCATCAGGTTGAACACGAAGCGCTCGGGTCGCTGCTGCAGGTACCGGCCGCTGTTCTCGAACCACTCGAGGCTGGTCTGGGCGGCGCGCTGCACCTTGGCGACGTCGACCCGCCGCGCGTCCTCGTAGGCCGCCAGGGCCCGGTCCACGGACCCCGGGTGGGCGACCACGGCGTCGGCCAGCGCGATCGAGTCCTCCATGGCGAGCTTCGTGCCGGAGCCGATCGAGAAGTGCGCCGTGTGGGCCGAGTCCCCGAGGAGCACGACCTTGCCGTCCCGCCACGACTCGCAGCGCACGGTGGGGAACGTCCGCCAGATCGACCGGTTGGTCAGCAGGCGCTCGCCCTCGAGGTGGTCCGCGAACAGCTCGTGGCAGAACCGCGCGGACTCCTCCTCGTTCATGCGATCGAGCCCGGCGCGCCGCCAGGTCTCTTCCCGGCACTCGACGATCCAGGTGCCGAGGCCCTGTTCGAAGGGATAGGCGTGCACCTGGAACAGGCCCCACTCGGTCTCGCGGAACACGAACGTGAACGCGGACATCGGCTTGGTGGTGCCGAACCACGCGAACTTGCACTTCCGCCAGTCGAGCGCCGGCCGGAACGCCGCGTCGAAGCGAGCGCGGATCTTCGAGTTGACGCCGTCTGCAGCGACCACGAGATCGCTGGACTCGATGAGCGCGTCGACGTCTTCGACCGTGTGCTCGAAGTGCATGGACACCCCGAGCGCGCGGCAGCGCTCCTGCAGGATCAACAGCAGCTTCTTGCGCGCGAGCCCGCAGAAACCGTGCCCGGTGCTGGTGACCTTCTGCCCGCCGAAGAACGTGTCGATGTCGGTCCAGTAGGCGAAGTTCTCGCGGATCTCGCGGTAGCTCTCCGGGTCAGCCTGCTCGAAGTTCCCGAGCGTCTCGTCGGAGAAGACGACGCCCCAGCCGAACGTGTCGTCGGCCCGGTTCTGCTCGAAGATGGAGACCTCGGCCGAGGGGAGCCGCTTCGACAGCAGGATGGCGAAGTAGAGCGAGGCCGGCCCACC
>JBMHDP010000387.1:0-10298 GCA_049889335.1 Planctomycetota bacterium | reverse complement strand
GGCCACGCGGCGTCCACGTGTCCCCACGCCGTGATGGCGCGCGGGAAGCCGCAGAACAGCGCGCACATCAAGAGCGTCTCCTCGAGGTCCGCGCGGCGGTGCCCCTGGTCGCGCGCTCGGCGTGTCCATTCGGTGAGCACGTCCCACTCGGCCCGCCAGACCGCGGCCGCTGCGCCGACGAGCAGCCGGACCTCGGGCGCGAGCCCGGTCCTCGCAAGCTGGCTGTCGATGTCCATGCCGCGACGGTAGAGGCGCCCGGGCGTCAGTCCACGACTAGCCGCCGCGCGCCGCCGCGGTGGCCTGCAGGACGTCGACGTGCTGCGCTTCGCTGAGGCCGAGCGCCATCAGGGCCTCGTGGTCCAGGACGTCGCCGCGCCAGCCTGCGTCGCGGCTGCTCGCCAGGTGCGCGTAGCTGTTCGCGGCCTTCACGAGCAGGCCGCGCGCCCAGCCGTCGGCGGTGGTGACCGCGCTGTGGTGGAACATGACCGCGTCCTGCACGCTCGGCGCGAGCTTCCAGCGGCGCGCGAGCGTCCCGCCGACGTGGGCGTGGTCGAACCCGAACACCTCGCGCTCGGCGAGCGCGAGCGGCACCTGCCGCGACTCGGACCGCCGCATGGCCTCGCCGTAGCGCGCAGGCTGGGAGTCGAGCAGGATCAGCTTGCCGACGTCGTGCACGAGGCCGCAGGTGTAGGCGTCCTGTGGCGTGAGGTCGCCGGCGACGTCGGTGCGCTCGGCGAGCATCCGGCAGGCCACCGCTGCCTTGAAGCTGTGGTCCCAGAGCCAGTCCGCGTCGAGCGCGTCGCACTCGCCGGCCTGGAAGGTCTGCAGCACCGTCGCCTGCACGACCAAGTTGTTGAGCACCTGCAGCCCCAGGATCGAGCAGCCGAGGTTGATGTTCGAGACCGGGTTTCGCAGTCCGTAGAACGAGCTGTTCACGAGCCGGAGCGCCCGCGTCGCGATCGCCGGGTCTCGCTCGATGACGGCCGCGGCGTCCTTCGCGGAGCCGTCCGGGGCCGCGAGGATCGCGGTGATCTCGTTCAGGACGGTCGGGATCGTCGGGATGCTGACCGTGCTGTCGATCAACTCCTCGACCTCGGCGGAAGTCGTGCTCATCGGGGACCTGGGCGCAGCGACGGCGCCTCCTCAAGCGCGTCCTGCGTGCGGTTCTTCGTCGCGCGGCGTCCGCGAACTTGACCGGCCCGCGGCTAGCGTCTCGCCGTGTGCCCAGCGGCGCCGTAGACGTCGCGCTCGAGCGCGCGCGCGCGCGCGTCCTCCGCGGGCTCGAGCGCGCCGTGCGACGGCTGCAGCGACAGCGCGGCCGCCAGCTCCGACACCAGCGCTGCTCGCAATCCCCTACGCACGGTTGCGGTCGGTTCGACCTGGTCCTCGACCGCGGCCACGAACGGCGTGGGCGTCGGACGACGCAGCACGAGCGAGCCGTGGTGGAGGACGCGGCCGCGTTCACGCCGCTGCGCCGAACCGCAGAGCTTGCCCGCGTCGGTGAGCAGGTCGCCCTGCACCGGGTGCTCGAAGCACCAGCGGTCCGAGGGCCGCGCCGACATGCGTCCGGTGGTCGCGCGCCAGCACGTCACGCCCAGCGCGGCGAGCGCGCGCGCGACCGCGTCGTGCAGGTGGGTGTAGCTGGCGGCGACGTCCGCAGGGAGCAGGCCGCCGTCGAGCGCGAGGGAGAACGTCAGCTCGTCGCCGTGGAAGATCGCGCCGCCGCCGGTGGAGCGGCGGACGACGGGCGTCGTGTCCGGCACGTCGGCGAAGGCCGCGAGCGACTGGAAGTAGCCGAGCGAGACCGCGTGCGGACGCCAGCCGTAGAGCCTCAGCGTCGGGACCTCGGCGACCTCGAGCAGCGCGGCGTCGACGGCCATGTTCCGGGCGGCAGCGCCCGGGCCGTCGTCCAGCACGCGCAGGGCGCCCGTCGGTCTAGCCCTCGGCCTTGCAGTGGGCCTCGTAGGCCGGGCCGTCCAGCAGGTCGCCCGAGGTGTCCGTCAGCTTGACCTTGATCATCCAGGCCTTGCCGAACGGCTCCTCGGAGAGCCACTCGAGGTTGTCCGCGAGCTCGGCGTTCGCCTCGAGCACCTCACCGGTGACGGGCGCGTAGAGCGGGCTGACCGCCTTGACCGATTCGATCTCCCCGAAGCTCTCGCCGATGGTCACCGACGCGCCTGCGTCGGGCAGATCGAGGAACACGAGGTCGCTGAGGTGCGAGACGGCGTGGTCGGTGATGCCGATCGTGGCCGTGTCGCCTTCGATCTTCACCCACTCGTGGGTCTGCTGAAACTTGAGGTCTTCGGGACGCATGGCGGTCTGCTGGGACAGTCGAGGGAGAACAGGGGAAGGACAGGGCGCGTCGCTCAGCGCGCGCGCTTGTAGAAGGGGAGCTCGGTGACCACGCAGGGCTCGGACTTGCCCCGGACGACGAACGACAGCTCCGTGCCGACCGCGGCGCAAGGGTCCTCGACGTAGGCGGTCGCGATGTTGGTCGGGGTGCCGGACTTCGAGAGCGTGGGCGAGATGCTGCCGGAGCAGACCTTGCCGACCTGCTGGCCGCCGCTCGCGATCGGGTAGCCCTGACGCGGGCAGCGCTTGCTGTGTGTGGTCAGCCCGACCAGTCGGCGGCCCGTGCCGCCCGCCGCGGTGACCTGCTCGAGCGCGGCCTTGCCGATGAAGTCGTGGTTGGTCTTGACGGCCCAGCCGAGGTTGGCCTCCAGCGGGTTGGTCGCTTCGTCCAGCTCGTGCCCGTAGAGCGGCATGCCCGCTTCGTGGCGCAGCGTGTCGCGCGCGCCCAGCCCGATCGGCGTCAGGCCGGCGCCTTGACCTGCCTCGAGGAACGCGCGCCAGACGGTCTCCTCGTGGCCTGCGGGGATGTAGGCCTCGAACCCGTCCTCGCCCGTGTAGCCGGTCCGCGACAGCGTCATCGGGACGCCGCACACCTCGGTCTCCATCCAGGCGTAGTAGCCGAGCGCGGACAGGTCGCCCGCGCACAGCTGCTGGGTGATCTCCTGCGAGCGGGGCCCCTGGATGGCGACCATGCCGAGCGACTGCGTGCAGTCCTCGACGGTGCAGTCGAAGTCTGCGGCCACGGCGTGCATGCGCTCCAGGTCCCGCTGCGCGTTGCCGGCGTTGATGACCACGAAGAACCCGTCGTCCGCCGGGTTGCGGTAGAGCAGGATGTCGTCCTGCGTGAAGCCGCCTTCGTCGAGGATCAGGGCGTAGCGGATGCGGCCCGGCTTGATCGACGCCGCGTCGTTCGTCTGGAGGCGCTGGAGGAAGGCCTCGGCGTCCGGGCCGTGGACCTTCACGCGCCCCATGTGGCCGAGGTCGAACAGTCCGGCCCGTTCGCGGACCGTGACGGCTTCTTCGAGGATCCCTCGATACTGCACCGGCATGTTCCAGCCGGCGAACGGCACCATGCGAGCGCCTGCGGCGACGTGGACGGACTCGAGGGCGGTGGTCTGCATCGGGGCGGGAAGTCTAGGATTGGCGCGCCCGCGAGCCAAGCTTTCCGGCGGGCCGGGTCAGGTCGTCGTTTCGGCCACCAGCGCCAGCACCGTCTGCCCTGCCTTGAGCGTCGGCGGATCGTCCGCGGTCACGATCTGCAGTCGTCGGTCCGCGCCGATCACGAACAGCGGTCGGGCCCGGTCCCCGTACTGCTCGCGGTAGGCATCCGGGCCGAACTTGTCGGTCAGCTTGGTGGCGCGGACGCGGTCTCCGCGCGCCACGGCGTCGCGCAGCGCGGCGACGTCGAGGTCGTGCGCGAACAGCGTCCGGCCCGGCGGGACCTCCTCGCCGGCCTTGGGGGCGCTCGACGCCGCCCGGAACAGGTGCGGGCGACCGAAGGTGGGGACGAACTGCTCCACGGCGAGCCGGTTGACCTCGTCGCTCGGCGTGAGCGCGAGCAGGTTGCCGATGCCGTCCAGCTCGGACTCCTCGGCGAAGCGGTGGGAGAGCACGCTGCCCTGGAACGTCGGCAGACCGTTCGTGCGCGCGAGCGCGGTGTGCGCCGCGTTGGTGTCGACGAGCAGGACGTCGTAGTCCTGCTCCTGCAGGGCCCGGCCGAGCTCGCGGCCGAGCGGGTCGGCGCCGACGATCACCGCGCCCTGCGGCTCGGCCTGCGCCGCGCCGAGCGCGCGCGCGAGCGGCCGGGCGCCGAAGCCGTAGACCAGCACCGTCAGCACGATCGCCGGGAAGACGATCGCCAGGACCTCCTGGCCGCCCGGGACGCCGCAGTGGTCGAGGTGCAGGGAGAACTCCGAGCTGACCGCTGCGACGACGATCCCCCGCGGCGCCATCGCCATGAGGAAGCCGCGTTGTCGCCACGTCAACTCGGTGCCGAGCGTGCTCAGCGCGACGGCGACCGGCCGGACCACGAGGATCAGCGCCGCGGTGAACCCCACCGCCAGCGGGCCGAGGCTCGTGAGCGTCGCCAGCTCCAGCCTCGCCGCGATCGTCACGAACAGCAGCGCGAGCAGCATCGTGACCACTGGCTCGTGCCACTCCAGCAGGTGCTCGACGTCGAGCTTGCTCCGGTTCGCCAGCACGAACCCCATGACGGTCACGGCGAGCAGGCCGGCCTCGGGCTGCAGCGTGTTGGCGAGCGCGAACGACAGCCCGACGGTGCCGAAGGTCACCGGCACGTGCAGCCGGTCGGGGACCGCGAAGCGCTCCAGCGCCTGCGCCAGCAGCCACCCTGCCCCCACGCCGATCCCGCCGCCGTAGAGCACCGTCTTGCTCAGGCCGATGGTGATGTCGGTGAGGGAGTCGTGACCGGTCAGCCCCTCGAGGACCAGCAGCGCCAGCACGGCGCCGACCGGGTCGATCAGGATGCCCTCCCAGCGCAGGATCGGACCCAGCGGTCGCTTCGGCCGGACGTGCCGCACCAGCGGGATCACGACCGTCGGGCCGGTGAGGACCAGGATGGCGCCGACCAGCAGCGCGATCTCGAAGCGTACGCCGACGATCCACTGCGCGGCGAGCGTGGTCAGCAGCCACGTCACGCCGGCGCCCAGCAAGCAGAGGCGGAACACCACGCCGCCCGCTCCCTCGATCTCCTTTCTTCGCAGCGTCAGGCCGCCCTCGAACAGGATCACGCCGACGGCGAGCGACACCAGCGGGCGGAACAGCGCGCCGAAGGTGCGCTCGGGGTCGAACCAGCCCAACAGCGGCCCCGCGGTGAAGCCGGCCAGCAGCAGGAACAGGATCGCGGGGACCTTCAGGCGCCACGCCAGCCATTGCATGCCGGCGCCGACCCCGAACAGCAGCGCGATCGTCAGCAGCGGGTTCGGATCGGGCATCAACCGTCCAACTCTGACCGCTGCGGGGGGCGGCTACAAGGCTCGTCCGTTCCGCGCAGCGGCGATCCGGCCGCTCGCGACCCGGCCTGCAGCCGTCGGCGCGAAGTCGAGGCCGCCGCGGCCGTCAGCCGCTCAGGCGGCGCGCGAGGTCGTTCAGGTTGCAGCGCGCGATCTCCCGCCTGTCGATGGGGCGGCGGAGCTCGAAGCGCCTGCGCTCCGACGCCGACGAGAAGTCGTCGCGCGTGACCGAGGCGTCGGGCGGCAGCGGCGGGAGGGGGTCCGGATCTGCGTCTGCTTCGACGGGACCCGCAGGCTCCAGCGAGCCCTGCACTGCGCCGGACGGGTCTGCGATGCTCTGCAGGTCCAGCAGCTCCGGGTCGCCGGGCTCCATGGCCGGCAGGCCGCCCGTGCTCACGTCCGCGTCTTCGGCGCGGGAAGATGGCTGCGAGGGCTCCGCCGCGCGCCATGTCGCGCGGTCATCGCGCGCGGACGGGTCCTCGGGCGGGCGGCGGAGGCTCCGGAGATCGAGCCTCGTCCCTGCCAGCCGCGGCTCGAACAGCTCGAGCGGGTGCTGCAGCCGCGCGAAGCGCGCGGGGTCCGTGCGGCGCGCGTGCTCGAACTCGCGGCGCCAGCCGGCGTAATCGCCTTGGTCGAACGCGATGCGACCGAGCTGAACGTAGGCCCGAAAGTCCGACCCGCGGAGCACGAGCACGCGCTCGTAGTGCCGTCGCGCGGTCGCGGCCCGGCCGAGTTGATATGCGGTCCACCCGAGCATCGCGTGGGCGCGCGCGCGGAGGGCTGCCGTCCATCGACTCGTCGGTAGCATGGGGATTTGAGGCTAAATCAGGTGCGACCGGACGGCAAGCCCCGCGAGCGCCGCCGCGTCGGCCCGCCGCGGCGTGTCGGCCGGGCGCTGCGCGCTCCGGGCAGCGCCGGTCCCGCCGCGCTCAGGGTGCCCGGCGCGCTGGTCGATAGAGCGTCCGGACCGACCGCGAACCGCAGCGAGCAAAGCCCATGGCACTACGAGGGGATCTTGCCAGTGTAGACCTGGCCCAGGTGTTCCAGATGCTGGCCCTCAACAAGAAGGTCGGCCTGCTGAGCATCCAGTCCGCGACGCAGCGGAAGATGCTGTACTTCGATCCGCGCGGGGTCACGATCCGGCACAACGCCTTCGAGATCGTCGACAAGGTCGCCGCGGCGTTCGTCCGCGCGGGACGGCTCGACGCCGAGGCGCTGGAAGAGGTCCGGGAGCACGCGGTGCGGGAGGGCCACGCCCTCGCCGAGAGCCTGCTGGCAGGCGGCTACCTGCAGGCCAGCGAGTTCGACGCGCAGTTCCGCTTCGAGCTCGAGGAGGAGATCTACGACCTGTTCTTCTGCCGCGACGCGAAGTTCGCCTTCCACGAGGGCGTGACCGAGATCGAGGGCTGCGACGGAGCGGTCGACGAGCGGTTCTTCTTCCACTGCGACAGCGTGATCATGGAGGCCGCCCGGCGCATCGACGAGTGGGCCTACATCACCGAGCGCGTCCCGAGCACCTCTGAGGTCCTCGTCGCGCGCGAGGACGCCGAGGTCGGCGAGGAGTTCGGTCCGGACGCGCCTGCGATCTGCGGGCTGCTCGACGGCCGCCGTGACGTCGCGCGCGTCGCGGCGTTGACCGGGTTGACGCCGTTCCAGATCTGCAAGCCCCTCTCCCAGCTGCTCGACGCGGGGCTGGTCGAGGCCGTCGCCGACGACCAGCTCGTGCTGCTCGCCGCCGAGTGTCGAGAGGCGGGGCGCCTCGAAGACGCGCTGTCGCTCTACGAGCGCGCGGTCGCGGTCGGGGAGGGGTTGCCCGAGACCTACGGCCTCGCCGCCGACGCCTGTCGGGCCGCCGACGCCTACGAGGCGTGCGCGCGCCACCTCTCGGCCGAGGCCGAGCACCGCGCCGCCGCGGGCGACCCTGCGGGCGCAGCGAAGTGCCTGCACGAGGCGCGGTCGCTGCTGCCGACGGACCTCCAGGTCCGCGAGCGCCTGGTCGAGCTGTGTCTCGGGGAGCGCGCCGCGCTCGTCCGCGGCTTCGACCCGGTCGTCGAAGGCAAGGAGCTGGTCGAGCTGCTGACGGCGCTGGGTGATCACGAGCGCGTCCGCGCGCTGCTCGAGCTGCTGCTCCACGCAGCCCCGGGTGACCCTGACCTCAAGAAGGCGCTCGTCAACGTCCACATCCGGACCGGGGACCAGAAGCGGGTCGTGCAGCTCTACGAGGCGATCGCCGACGACCTGGTCCAGCAGAACAAGCCGCTCGAGGCCGTCGGCTACCTGCAGAAGATCCTGCTGCTCGACCGCGGCCGCGCCGACGTGGCGGAGCGGGTCCGGAGCCTCTACGAGTTCGACGAGCGCGCGCGCCGCCGCGGGCGCTCGCTGCACGCGCTCGCCGCGCTGTTCTGCCTGCTGTGCCTGCTCGGCGTCGGCTACTGGTTCTACAACGACCGCGCCGAGGCGGAGCTCGCGTCGATCGACGTCACCGCGATGGTCGCGGCGGAGGACTTCGCCGGGGCGAAGGCGCGCTACGCGGCCTTCATCGCGTCGCGTCCGCTGACCACGTCGGTCGCCGCGGCCGAGGCCGAGCTGCAGAAGATCGAGTCGGCGCAGCAGATGTTCGAGGCGCGGCGCGAGTCCGCGCGCGCGGTCGAGGCCGCGCGGCTCCGCGCGGTGCGCGACGACTACCGCGCAGCCTGGGCGGCGCACCGGGACCTGTTCGCCGCGGGTCAACCGGAGCAGGCGATGGCTTCGGTCACCCGGGTGCGGGCGCTACTCCAGGAAGCCGGCGAGCCGCAAGACCTCGAGTGGGCGCACGAGCAGAAGGTCCAGCAGGTCTGGCAGCACTTCCGCGACTACCTCGACCGCGCCGCCGCGCTCGGCCGCGACTACGATCGACACCTCGCCACGCAGGACTACGCCGCGGCCCGCGCGGCGGCGCTCGCGCTCCACGAGGACTTCTCTACGACCGAGCAGGGGCGCCGCGCGCTGGTGCCGGTCGTGGTCTCGACCCGCCCGGCGGGCGCGGTGCTGCTCCACGAGGGCGCGCCGTTGACGCGCTCCGTCGACGGTCGCCCGGAGCCCGTGACCACGCCTGGGGTCGTCCTCTGCAGCGCCGACAGCGCCATGCAGCTGACCGCGCAGCTCGACGGCTTCGAGGACCAGCAGGTGCTGGTGCGCGGCGCAGCCCAGGCCGAAGTGACCGCGGTGATGCGGATCGTGCCGGAGCGCGTCGTCTCGTTCGGCGCGCCGCCCCAGACCGGCGTCGGCTGCGGCGGAGGCTGGCTCGCGGTCGGTCTGCGCGGCGGGCGGCTCGGCTTCGCGCGGACCGACGGGCGCGACGCGCAGGTGCGCGCTCTGGGCGGGCTGAAGGCGGTCGAGTCGACCCCCGTCGTCGCCGGCGGGCGGGTGTTCTTCGTGAGCAACGAAGGCACGCTGGAGGCGGTCGCCGTCGATCCGAGCGTGCGCTGCGACGGCTGGCCCGTGACGCTCGACGCGGACGTCGTCGCGCCGTTGACGCTCGCAGACGGGCGGATCCTGGCCGTCGACAGCGAAGACCGGCTGTCCTGCTGGGAGCAGTCCTCGGCGCGGCGACTCTGGCGCGTGGACCTGGGCGCGGCCGCCGCGGCGCCGCCCACGGTCACGCGGCGGCAGGTCCACGTCGGCGTCGCCGACGGCCGGGTCCTGACGCTCGATCTCTCGGACGGGGTGGTGCTCGGGACGCTGCGCGCGCCTGCGGCCGTGACGACGCGTGTCCACGTCGACGGCGAGCAGATGGTGTTCGGCTGCGCCGACGGAGAGGTCCGCGCCGTCGATCGGAGCCGCGGGGACGTGAGCTGGCGAGTCTCCGCGGGCCGCGCTCCCGGCGCGGAGGACGTCGCGCTGCTCCGCGACCGGGTCTGCATCGTCACCGACGCCGGCGTCTCCGTGCGGGACCGCAGCGACGGGCGCGAGCTCGGCGCGGCGCTCGCGGGCGAAGAGCTGCTGGGGCTGTTCGCTCGTGGTGACCGGGTGTTCGCGCGAGCGCGCCGTTCGGCGGGCGCTGCAGCGGCGCCGCGGGACGTCTTGATCGCCGTCGACGGGCGCGCCGCGGACGTGCAGTGGGAGTATGTGCTCGCAGGCGAGGGGACCGGCGCGCCGGCCGCCGACGCGATGCACGTGATGCTGGCGGCGCCCGAGGCGGGCGTGGCGCTGTTCCGGTAGGTGCTCGGATGAAGCTGATCCAGCGAGTCAAGATCTGGAAGGAGCTGCGCCGCCTGGAGCAGCGCGCCAAGACGCAGCCTTCTCCGTCGACGTTCGTCGACCTCGGGCAGGTCCACCTCAACCTCGGGCTCCACGACAAGGCGGAGCGCATCGCCGAGGACGGGCTCGCGCTGTTCCCGCGGGCCGTCGAGCTGCAGCAGCTGCTCGAGTGCGCGCGCCGCGGCCTGCGAACGCGCCGGGCCGGCAAGCTCCGCAAGCGACTGGAGCGCGCGCCGACGCCGCGGCGCTTCCGCGCGCTGGCTTCGCTCTACGCGGAGCTGGGTGACGGGCCGGCGCTCCACCGGCTCTGTCAGGAGTGGAGCGTGCGCTACCCGGACGACGCGGGCTGCTGGCTGGCGCTGGGGCAGGCGCGGTTGACGAACTACTACCGCGACCTCGCCGCGCGCGAAGGACGCGGCGCGGTCGACTGCCTCCAGCGCGCCGTGGAGATGGCGCCGGGAGACGAGCAGGCGCGCAAGCTCTTGACCGAGCTGCTCTATCGCGTGGGCGCGGTCGGCGAGGCCCGGACGCACCTGCAGGCGCTGCAGCAGCTCACGCCTGGCGACCCCGAGCTCGCCGCGCTGCTGCGCCACGTCGCCGGCCTGCCCGAGACCGGCGGGGACCTCGGTGAGCTGCTCGACGAAGTCGAGGCCCACGGAGCGCTGCGCCACCCCGCGCCCAAGCCGACGCCCCGCGCCGGGTCGGGCCGTCGCGCGGCGACGGCTGCGCGCGCAG